>NZ_CP170102.1:2702500-3002500 GCF_042188925.1 Pseudooceanicola sp. LIPI14-2-Ac024 | reverse complement strand
CATCGGCTGGTAGACGAAAGGCAGCGCCGATCCCATCACCACGAACTGCGCCAGCATCGGGTAGAGCAGGAGGACGACGCTCCGCTCCTCGCGCCCGATCTTGCGCACGATGACCGAGGCGAGCGAGGACGAGATCGCCGCCAGCAGCGCGGCAAGGTGGCCGAGACCCAGCTCGGCCTCGCCGGGCCGCAGCACCACCATCACGCCGCAGAGGCCGATGATGACGGCCGTCCAGCGCCGCAACCGGACCTTTTCGCCGAGGATCGGGATCGAGAAGACGGTGACAAGCAGAGGTGCCGAGAAGAGGATCGCGTAGGTCTGCGCCAGCGGCAGGACCGAGAAGGCGTAGAAGGCGCAGACGCCGGTGGTGACGGCGGCGGCGGTCCGGCCCAGCGTCCACCACGGATGCACCGGGCGCAGGGTGCCCGGCTGCACGTCGCGGATCAGCATCAGCATCGCCATCGGAAAGCCAAAGAGCACGCTGAAAAAGACGATCTGGAAGGCGCTGTAATGAGCGCCGAGGGTCTTCACCACCACGTCATGGGTGGCGAAGATCCCGAAGGCCAGGAGGGCGGTCAGCGCGCCCCGCGCGTTCGATGTCATGGCGGTCCTACGGTCGTGTTCCCCGGGAACAGCCTAGGACCGCCGCGCCCTCAGGCGAGGGAGGCATCGAGCGCTGCGACGATTGCATCGCCCATTTCCGCCGTGCTGACCGGAGAAACACCCTCTTCGCCCAGAAGATCGGCAGTCCTGAGACCGTCGGCCAGCACCTTCTCGACCGCTTTCTCGACGCGCGTCGCCTCGTCGCCCATGTCGAACGAGTAGCGCAGCGCCATGGCGAACGACAGGATGCAGGCGATCGGGTTGGCCTTGCCCTGCCCCGCGATGTCGGGGGCGGAGCCGTGCACCGGCTCGTAAAGTGCCTTGGGACGGCCGTTGGCCATCGGGGCACCGAGCGAGGCAGAGGGCAGCATCCCGAGGGAGCCGGTCAGCATCGCGGCGAGGTCCGACAGCAGGTCGCCGAAGAGGTTGTCGGTCACGATCACGTCGAACTGCTTGGGCCAGCGGGTCAGCTGCATGGCACCGGCGTCGGCATACATGTGCGACAGCTCGACCTCGGGGTAGTCCTTGCCGACCTCGGTCACGACCTCGCGCCAGAGCACGCCCGATTCCATGACGTTGGCCTTTTCCATCGAGCAGAGCTTCTTGCCGCGTTTCATCGCCAGCTCGAACGCCGACCGCGCCACGCGGTCGATCTCGCCCTCGGTGTAGCGCTGCGTATTGATGCCGACACGCTCGTTGCCTTCCTCGAAGATGCCGCGCGGCTCGCCGAAGTAGACGCCCGAGGTCAGTTCACGGACGATCATGATGTCGAGACCCGCGACCACGTCCTTTTTCAGGGACGAGAAATCGGCCAGCGCGTCAAAGCACTGGGCCGGGCGCAGGTTGGCGTAGAGGTCCATTTCCTTGCGCAGGCGCAGCAGGCCGCGCTCCGGCTTCACGCTGAAGTCGAGGCTGTCGTATTTCGGGCCGCCGACGGCACCCAGCAGGACGGCGTCGACCTCCTGCGCCTTGGCCATCGTGTCGTCGTGCAGGGGCGTGCCGTGCTTGTCGTAGGCGCAGCCGCCGACGAGGTCCTCGCTGACGTCGAAGGCCACGCCGCGCTTGGCGCCGAACCAGTCGATGATCTTGCGCACTTCGGTCATCACCTCGGGGCCGATCCCGTCACCGGCGAGGATGAGAAGCGAGGGGTTGCTCATTGGACTGGTCCTTCCTTTTCCCTGGTCGCATGTCGGGTATCCGTTTGCCCGGGGACGGTCAAGAAACCCCGCGTCAGCCGCGCTGCAAATAGGGCGCCAGCCCCGCCTCCAGGAGCCGCCACACAAGGGCCACGCGGGGGATGCGGCGGACCTTTTCATGCGCCGCGATCCAGACCGGCAGGCCCGGCACCGGCAGGCCGGGCAGCACCTCTTCGACGCCCGGCGTCGCGCGGCCGACATGGGCCTGGAAGAACCCGATGCCGCAGCCCGCACGGACATATTCCCAGTAGGCCACCTGGTTGTCGGTGCGCAGGGTGAAATCCTCGCGCGCGACATCCCAGCCGACCCCGCGCATGGCGCGCAGCATGATCTCGGACCGGTCAAAGCCGATCAGGGCGTGGCTTGGCAGGTCGTCCGGTCCGGCGGGCCGTCCGGCACGGTCGAGGTAGCTGGTCGCGGCGAAACAGCCGACCTCGATCTCGCCAAGGTGCCGGGTCACGATGTCGAGCTGTTCGGGCCGGAACATCCTGATCGCGATGTCGGCCTCGCGGAACATCAGGTTGCCGGTGGCGTCGTTGGCGTCGATCTCGATCGCGATGCCGGGCGCCTCGCGCAGGATGCCGGCGACGATCCGCGGCAGGACATGGTGGGCGACCACCTCGCTCGCGGTGATCCGGACGGTGCCGGTCAGCGCCTCGTCCCGGCCCGCCGCCGCCAGCGCCATCTCGGCCATCGCCTGCGCCATCCTGCGCGCGGCGGGCAGAAGGGCATGGCCCGTCTCGGTCAGGTCCAGCCCGCGCGGCTGGCGGGCAAAGAGGGTGAGGCCCGTCTCGGCCTCGATCCGGGCGATGTGGCGGCCGAGCGTGGGCTGACTGATCCCTAGCACCCGTGCGCCGCCCGACAGCGACCCGGTTTCGGCCACGGCGAGGAAGGCCTGCACCAGCGACCAGTCGAGGGTTTCAAAGGCATGATCCATTCATGAATGAATACATGTCCACCGGATTCTCGCAATTCCGATATGCCAGTGAATGCCACATCTTGGCGGGGAAAGTTCACATATCCCGAAAGGAGACCTGACATGACCCGCCAGCAAACCGTCCTCGTCACCGGCGCCAACGGCAAGTTCGGGCGCCACGCCGCCCAGGCCTTCGCCGCCGCAGGCTGGAGCGTCCGCCGTTTCGACCGCAAGACCCAGGACCTCACCGAGGCCGCCACGGGCGCCGACGCGATCGTCATGGGGATGCACCCGCCGACCTACGACCTCTGGGCCGACCAGCTGCTGCCCCTGCACCAGACGGCCGTCGACGCGGCCCGCGCCCACGACATCCCGGTGATCGTGCCCGGTAACCTCTACGGCTTCGGCCCCGGGGCGGGCGCGATGTTCGGCCCCGACGCGCCGCAGACGGCGACCAACCCGCTCGGCCACCTCCGCCGCCGGATGGAGGCGCTCTACCGCGACAGTGGGGCGCGCACGATCATGCTCTATTGCGGCGATTTCCTGGATGATCGGGCGTCTGGCAACTGGTTCGACCGGTTCATCGCCAAGGATGCCTGGAAGGGCCGGATCGCCTATCCCGGCGACCTCGATACGCCGCATGCCTGGTGCTGGCTGCCGGACGCCGGGCGGATCGCGGTGGCGCTGGCCGACCGGCGCGACAGCCTCGCCCGGTTCGAACAGGTGCCGGTGCCGGGCTACACGCTGAGCGGTCGCCAGATGGCCGAGGCGCTGGCGCGGGTGACCGGTGCGCCGGTCCGGGCGGGGCAATTCCCGTGGTGGCAGCTGCAGCTCGCCCGGCCGTTCCTGCCCGTCCTCAGGGGCGTGTTCGAGATGCGCTATCTCTGGTCGCTGCCGCACCGGCTCGACCCCGCGCCGCTGGACCGGCTGCTGCCGGATTTCGTGCCGACCCCGCTGGACCAGGCGATGGCCAAGGCCGCGGCGGCCCTGCCGAAGGCCCGGAGCAGCGCGTCGCGCCGGGATTTCGCGGCCGCCTGATCCCGTGCCCGGACCGGTTTCACCCGCCGTAAAGGGTTGCAGGTATAACTGGCCCCCGTGCGCCCGCTCGGGGGCCAGACAACGACGGACCTGCCGATGGACAGACACGACACGCCGGACACGCTCAGCATCTACGGGCTCGACGCCGAGGCGCGCGAACATGTCGCTGAGGCCGGCGCGCTCCTGCTTCCGCATCTCGACCGGATCCTGGACCAGTTCTACGCCTATGTCGGCAGCGTGCCCGCCATGGCGGCGATGTTCCGCGACCCCGAGATGATGGCCCACGCCCGCGCCGCGCAGAAGGCGCACTGGACCCTGATGCTCAAGGGCACGTTCGGCGACGATTACCGCGCCTCGGTGCAGCGGATCGGGCGCGTCCACTTCCGCATCGGGCTGGACATGAACTGGTACGCCGGAAACTACGCGCGTTTCGCATCGCAACTGCAGGCGATCCTGGCCGAGGCCGTGGCGAACCGGCTTGGACGGGCGCGGATCAGCCGCCTCACCCCCCTCCTCTCGGCCTTGACGCGCACGCTGTTCCTCGACCTCGGGATGGCGGTCGACGCGTTCCACGCCGCCCAGCAGGAGGATTTCACCGACCGCCTGCACCGGCTGGGGACCGAGTTCGAGGCCCAGGTCGGCAAGATCACCGAAACCGTCGCCAGCGCCGCGACCCAGCTGAGCGCCGCCGCGCAGGGCATGTCGGCCCGGACGGAAACCGCGACCGGCGAGGCGACGCGCACGATCCAGGTGGCGGCCGACGCGGCGGCCAAGGTGCTGTCGGTCTCTTCCGCCGCCGAAGAGCTGTCGGCCTCGATCCACGCCATCACCGGGCAGGTCACCGATGCCTCGCGCATTTCCGCCAGGGCCGCCGAAAAGGCGCAGCGGACCGACGACCTGGTCCAGGCGCTGCGCGCCTCGGGGGACGAGATCGGCGGCGTGGTCGACCTGATCTCGGACATCGCGTCGCAGACAAACCTGCTGGCCCTCAACGCCTCGGTCGAGGCCGCGCGCGCCGGTGAGGCGGGCAAGGGATTCGCCGTGGTGGCAAGTGAGGTGAAGCATTTGTCGATGCGCATCTCGGACGCGACCAACGACATCAGCGCCAAGATCCACCAGATGCAGAAGGACACCGCCGACGCGGTCAGCAGCCTGCACGAGATCGGCGAAACGATCCGCCAGATGGCCACCATCTCGACCGCGATCGCCACCTCGGTCGAGGAACAGCGCCACGCCACCGACGAGATCGCCACCAACGCCGAGGCGACCGCCACGATCACCGACCGGATGACGCACAGCATCGAATCCGTCGGCGGCACGATCCGCGACACCGGCACGACGGCGGGCGAGGTGCTGGGGGCCGCGCGGGCGCTGTCCACGCAGAGCGACGCGCTGTCGTCGCAGGTCGGCCGGTTCCTCGCCGGGCTGCGCGTGGCCTGACCGGCGGGTCACCAGGCGATGTCGACCCAGACCAGCCGATGGCGGCTGGCGTCCAGCACCGCCTGGGCAAGCGGATCGCCGAGCGGAGGCCAGAGCACGCCGGAACCCGTCACGGTCAGCGTGGCGGAGGGCAGGACGTAATCCACCCGCAGGTTGCCCGGCACCGGTTCGCCCCAGTCGGCGGTGTCCAGCGCGGGATCGCCGCTCTGCGCCTCTCCTCCGGCAAGGTCACCGCCGACCGACCGGGGGGCAGGATCCTGCAAGCGGGGGTCCGCGAGGAGGCCGCGGATCGCGTCGCGTTGACCGTCGCCGTCCGACGGATCGGCATTGGCTGCGCCAAGGAGGATGAACGGCGGATCGGGTGGCGGTGTCGCCATCGCCCCGTCGAGCAGCAACTGCCACAGCCGGATCTCGTCGGCGTTGCGGCGGCCGTTGCGATCCTCGGGCCCGTCGAAGACCGGCGGCGAGGCGTGGAACGCCATCAGGCTCAGCACCCGCCCGCCCGGCGCGTCGAGCGGCACGATCCAGTGCCCGCCCGATGACAGCCGCTGCACCGCGCTGCCCTGCGCGGCGGCACCCACCTGCCCCGCCACATCGACGATCAGGCTGCCGGGCAGATCGCGCCAGAGCAGGTCGTTCAAGGACCGGACCCCGGCGTGCCGGATCGGCAGCCGAGAGAGAACGGCGAGGCCCGACTGGCCGGGAAACCGCCCGAAGGCCTGCCTGTCCCCCGCGCTGCCCAGCCGTCCGTCGCCGTCCAGATCGATCCCTGTGTCGATGCCGGTGTTGCCCGCCAGCGGCAGGAGCGCCGGATAGGGTTCGGCCAGCCCCGCGTTCAGCGCGGCCAGCGCCCGGCCCTCGGCGTCGTAGTCCACCCCGGCGAGGACCAGCACGTCCGCCGCGGCCGCGTCGATGACCCGGCGCAGCGCCAGCACCTGCGGATCGGCGGCCGCGATGTCGCGCAACAGCAGGCCGGGGCCGTCGCGCGCCAGTTCGGTGTGGAAAAAAGCAACGCGCAGGCCATCGGCCCGCGCGGGTTGGAATGTCAGCAAAAGAAGGCAGAGGGCGATCAGGCCGCCTGGAACTGTTCCTCGGCCTTCAATTCCTCGTAGGTGCGGCGGCGCTTTTCCTCGATCATCTCGGCGATCCGCGCCAGCGCGAGGCCGCGCATCACCAGCGTCGCGGGCAGGATGGCCCATGCCGTCATTCCCCAGATCAGCGTCTGCGGGGCTGTGAGGATCACCGGGCCGATCACCATCTCGATCAGCTTCACCGCCGCCGGGGCCAAGAATGGCAGCAGGATGCCTAACACGATGTTAACCGTGGAGTTGCGCTTGAGCCGCGTCAGCACGTCGCCGCCGCCGGTCGGGTCGAAGAGCGGCAGGTTCAGCCAGACGTTGAAGGCGACGTGACGGCCCGGCCACCCCTTGACCTTGACGAGGTAAACAAAGCTGAGAAGCGCAAAGAGGCCAATGAGATAGGCGATCCCGGCGGCATCGCGCACCTGCTCGACCAACGCCGGCGGCGTGCCTTCGGGCAGCGCCAGCAGGACAAGCCGGACGGGCGAATAGGGGAAGTCGAGCATTTGGCTCAGCACCCGGTTCAGCGCCATGAAAAGCTCGGCCGCGGGCGAATCGAGGCTGTCGCCGGCGCGCTGCACGGTCAGCAGCAGCACGCAGAAGAAGACGGCGTAGAACCGCAGCCGGTTGAACGGTGGGGCAAAGCGGAACTCGATGATCGAGGGATACTTGCTGTAGTATTCGATGAACACGAAGCCGCCGGCGATCAGCGCCAGCAGGACGACCACCTGGGAGGTGTCGGTTCCGGTGTTCGGCAGCAACAAGGCCGGCGTCGCGACTGTGAGTGCCACCAGAAGGGCGCGCAAAAGCGCCCCGGTAAATCGTACGATCACAACTCGTTTCCCTTCAACTGGTCCGAAGCGATACGTGCCGCCTCGATACCGAACTCGAGCCCGTGCGTGCGGGTGCCTCATTATTGCCTTAATGTTGCCAAGATGGCCCCCACGCCACAAGCATTACGGGTAATTGACACCCGCAATGTGGCAAAAAGGCGGTCGACCTGGTGTTTTCCTGCATCAAATCGTGCGCAAAAAGGGGCCCGAAGGCCCCTTTCCGAAATCCGTCAATGATTCCAGCGCTCAAACCCAGGGGCGGGACTGGGATGCCTGCGACTCGAAGGTGTCGATCGCTGCCGCTTTTTCCATCGTCAGGCCGATGTCGTCGAGCCCTTCGAGCAGGCAGTGCTTGCGGAAGGGGTCGATGTCGAAGGAGAAAGATTCGCCGTCGGAGGCGGTGATGGTCTGGTTTTCCAGGTCGATCTCCATCCGGGCGTTGGCGCCCTTCTCGGCGTCCTTCATCAGCACTTGCACCTGCTCTTCGGGCAGCACGATGGGCAGCATGCCGTTCTTGAAGCAGTTGTTGTAGAAGATATCGGCGAAGCTGGTCGAGACGATCACCCTGATGCCGAAATCGGCCAGCGCCCAGGGGGCGTGTTCGCGCGACGAGCCGCAGCCGAAATTGTCACCAGCCACAAGGACTTGCGCCTCGCGGTAGGCCGGCTTGTTCAGCACGAAATCGGGGTTCTCGTTGCCGTCGTCGTCATAGCGCATCTCGTCGAAGGCATGCACGCCGAGGCCCGAGCGCTTGATGGTTTTCAGGAACTGCTTGGGGATGATCATATCGGTGTCGATGTTGACCAGCGGCATCGGTGCCGCGATCCCGGTGACTTTGGTGAACTTGTCCATTTTCGGTCCCTCCTGGCCCGGAAATCCACGTCGGTATCACGTCGGTATTGCGTCGGTATCACGTCGGTATTTTCACCGACCCGCCGCAGTCGCGATGTCCTTCGTGCCCTTCCGAATCCTGCGGATTGGTTGAGGTTGAAGTCTGCTGGCGCGGAGGGGTCTCCCCCTCCGAACCGGATGTTCCGCGGCCGGGACGGACGTCTGGGTCAGACGCCTTCCTTGCGGCCGAAATAGCCCAGGGCGGCGAGCGCCACGCCTTCGGCCACCAGCTCGATCCCGAGGAGGTAGCCCAGCATGGTCGAGCGCAGCTCGGCGAAGCCGAAGAGGACAAGGAGACCGATCCCGATCGAGAACAGCCCCGAGAGCAGCACCGGCCAGAACGAAGGCAGCCCGCGCAGGCCGCCGACCATCAAAAGCCGGACCAGGCCGATCACGAAGATGATCGCACCGACGATGACCGTCAGCGAGATGGTGCCCTGCAGCGGGTTGGCCAGCAGCCAGAAGCCCGCGATCACCGACAGGGCGGCGATCACGATGCTCCAGAGCCGCGCGCCGAACGAGCCGTCGACCAGCATCGCGAGAAGCGAGATGCCCCCGGCGACCAGCAGCACGATCCCGACGATCGTGGTGACGGCAACCGAAGCGGCCAGCGGATTGAACAGCGCGAAGATCCCGGCGAGGATCAAGATGATCCCCAGGGCAAGCATCATGCTGGAAGCTCTCATGTCCTTATCCTTTCGACAGAAATCACTGTCGCGAGGCTACATGATTTCCCTGACGTCTGTCAGCCGTCCTGTGACCGCCGCCGCCGCCGCCATCGCGGGCGACATCAGGTGGGTGCGTCCGCCCCGGCCCTGACGGCCCTCGAAGTTGCGGTTGGAGGTGGCCGCGCAGCGTTCGCCGGGCGACAGCTGGTCGGGGTTCATCGCGAGGCACATCGAGCAGCCGGCCAGCCGCCATTCAAAGCCCGCGTCGATGAAGATCTGGGCCAGGCCCTCTTCCTCGGCCTGGGCGCGGACGAGGCCGGAGCCCGGCACGACCATGGCGCGCATGCCATCCTTGACCTTCTTGCCCTTCAGGATCGCGGCCGCGGCACGCAGGTCCTCGATCCGGCCGTTGGTGCAGGAACCGATGAAGACGGTGTCGATGGTGATGTCCGACAGCTTCTGGCCCGGGGTCAGCCCCATGTAGTCGAGCGAGCGCTGCGCCGCGCCGACCTTGCCGCCGGTAAAGCTTTCGGGGCTGGGCACCTCTGCGGTGATGGGCAGGACGTCCTCGGGCGAGGTGCCCCAGGTGACGACCGGGGCGATGTCTTCGCCCTTGATGGTCACGACCTTGTCCCAATGCGCGTCCTCGTCCGAGAAGAGCGTCTTCCACCACGCCAGGGCGGCTTCCCACTGGGCGCCCTTCGGCGCATGGGCCCGGCCCTTGACGTAGTCGAAGGTCTTTTCGTCCGGCGCGATCAGGCCGGCGCGGGCGCCGCCTTCGATCGCCATGTTGCAGACGGTCATCCGACCTTCCATCGACAGGTCGCGGATCGCCTCGCCGCAGTATTCGATCACGTAGCCGGTGCCGCCGGCGGTGCCGGTCTTGCCGATCACCGAGAGGGTGATGTCCTTGGCGGTCACGCCCGGCGCGAGCTTGCCGGTGATCTCGACCTTCATGTTCTTGGATTTCGACTGGATCAGCGTCTGGGTGGCCAGCACATGCTCGACCTCGGAGGTGCCGATGCCATGCGCCAGCGCGCCGAAGGCGCCGTGGGTCGCAGTGTGGCTGTCGCCGCAGACGACCGTCATGCCGGGCAGGGTCCAGCCCTGTTCGGGGCCGACGATGTGCACGATGCCCTGGCGGATGTCCGACACGGGGTAGTAGTTCAGGCCGAAGTCACGCGCGTTCTTGTCGAGCGCCTCGACCTGGATGCGGGATTCCTCGTTCTCGATGACCTTGTCGCGGCCTTCGGTGGTGGGAACATTGTGGTCCGGGACGGCGATGGTCTTTTCCGGCGCGCGCACCTTGCGGCCCGCCATGCGCAGGCCTTCGAAGGCCTGGGGCGAGGTCACCTCGTGAACGAGGTGGCGGTCGATGTAGAGCAGGCTGGAGCCGTCCTCGGATTGGTCGACGAGGTGGGCATCCCAGATCTTGTCATAGAGCGTCTTGGGGGACATGGGTCCTCTCCTGGAGTGTTCGTGAAAATTCGGGAATCGCGAAGGGGCCCGGCCTTATAGGCGGGCGAGAACGGTCAGCGACGCGCCGAAAAAGCGCCAAGGCAGGCGCGCGCGATCATCCATGTCGAAAATCCGTGTCATGCAGGCACATCTACGCCCGAGACGCGCGTCCCGCAAGAGCGGGCCACGCGGCAGTGCAGCATTGCAGGGATGTGGCCGTCAGCTTTCGGGCTGCGGGCCGAACACGGCGCGCATGGCGCGGTCGCGGGCCGGATCCTTGCTGGAAACCTTCAGAACCCCCTTGGGGCTGTCACCGTGGCTCAGAAGTGCCCGGCGGTAGCGCGCGAGCATGTAGTCGCTGCGTGCGTCCTCGGCCGGTTTGGCGAACTGGTTGAGCGGGGTTTCCGTGGTCATGGGCAGGTCCTCCTGCGGGCGAGAGTGCCATGCCGCCGCGATTCGAGTCACGCGGCGTCGCGGCGCCGGTTGCGGCGGCTTGCCGCGCCGCGGAGACCGCGTGACTTCGCCCGCAATCGCAACAGCTTGCCTCATGGGGGCGGGCCGGTGCAGGATCGTAGACCCGGGGAGGAGCGATGGAGCCGAACCAGACAGACCAGATCGCCGAGGAAATCCTGCTGGGCCTTTGGGGCCAGTTGCAGGTCTTCGCGGCGAGCCTGTTCCGGCCCTGGAACCTTTACCAGATCCTGATCGCGCTGGCGTTGATGGTGCTGGCCTGGGGGATCTCCTACTGGCTGCGGCCGCGCTATCACGACTGGCTGCGCACGCGCGAAGGCTGGCCCAAGTGGCGGCTGCGCTTCGCACTGCAGTTCCACCGGCGGATGTGGCTGATCGTCTTCGTCGCGCTGATCTGGCCGGTGGTCTGGATCATGCGCGAGGTGACCTGGCCGTCGCGGTCCTACCTGCTGGGGTTCATTGCCACGCTGGCGCTGGCCTGGCTGATCATCGCGCTGGTGGCGCGGCTGATCAGCAACAACTTCCTGCGCGGGCTGGTGCGGATCGGCGGATGGATCACGGTGACGCTGATCCTGCTGGGGCTGACGGACGAGGCGCAGGCGCTGCTGGAATCGATCGGCATCACCTTTGGCGACACGCGCTTTTCGCTCTGGCTGCTGTTGAAAGCGGCGGTGCTGCTGGCGATCCTGTTCGCCGTCGCGCGGTTCCTGAGCCACGCGACCGCCGCCAACATCAGCCGGGCCGAGGACATCAGCCCCTCGATGCAGGTGCTGGTGGTCAAGTTCCTCCAGATGCTGCTCTACGGTGCGGCGTTCTTCATGGCGCTCAGGATCGTCGGGGTCGACCTGACCGGGCTGACGGTGCTGTCGGGTGCGATCGGCGTCGGCCTGGGCTTCGGGCTGCAGAAGGTGGTGTCGAACCTGGTGTCGGGGGTGATCATCCTGCTCGACAAGAGCGTGAAGCCCGGCGACGTGATCAGCATCGGGGACACCTTCGGCTGGATCAACACGCTGGGGGCACGCTATGTCTCGATCACCACGCGGGACGGCAAGGAATACCTGATCCCGAACGAGGACCTGATCACCGGCCAGGTGGTGAACTGGTCGCATTCCGACAACTTCGTCCGCGTCGATATCCGCTTCGGCACCGCCTACGAGGACGACCCGCACATGGTGCGCAAGGTGGCGATCGAGGCGGCCAAGAGCGTCGAGCGGGTGTTGCACAGCACGCCGCCGGTCTGCCACATCACCGGGTTCGGCGACAGCTCGGTCGACTACATCCTGCGGTTCTGGATCAAGGACCCCAGCAAGGGTCTGACCAACATCCGCGGCAACGTCTACCTGGCGCTCTGGGACGCGTTCAAGGCGAACGGGATCTCGATCCCGTTCCCGCAGCGCGAGGTGCGGATGCTGGGCGATACGGAAGGCCCCGGCGCGGGCTGAATTTCGCGCCCGCGTTACACAAGCGTCACCTTGGAAACCTAAGCACGGGCCAGATCATTTTCTGGGGGTTACCATGCTTTTCGACAAAATTCCGTCGCCCGTCCTGGGCGCCGTCCTTCTGGGCTGCACCGCCGTCCTGCCGCAGCAGGCGCTGGCGCAATGCGCGCCGACCGGGGCCGACAGCTTTGAATGCGCGGGCATCATCGACGGCGAGCAGGAGTTCGCGGGCAACGGGCTGACCGTCACCGTGCTGGACGGCGCCGAGATTTCGCACGACGACCACACCATCCGGCTGGACGAGGCGGACGGCGACGACAACACGCTGATCAACGGGGGGCTCATCACCTCGTCCGGCGGTGACGCGGTCAAGGCCGAGGACGGCTTCACGCTGGAGAACGACGGCGAGATCACCACCACCGGCGCCGGCGACGACGGTGTGGTCGTGGGCGACGAGGCCGACATCACCAACCGCGGCACGATCCGGACCGTCGACAAGGCGGTCGAGACCGGCGACGATTCGACGGTGCTGAACTTTGGCCTGATCGAATCCGTGGCGACCGACGGGGACACCGATGCGGTCGACGTGGGCGACGGGTCGACCGTGGTGAACCGCGTCGGCGGCCAGATCATTGCCACCGACCGCGCGGTCGACATGGGTGACGACACCCGCCTGCACAACCGCGGCCTGATCAGCGCCGGCGGCGAGGCGGTGGAAACCGGCGACAACGCGATCATCAAGAACTTTGCCACGGGCATCATCGAGGGTGTCGACGACGCGCTGAACCCCGGCCAGAACGTGACGATCCACAACTGGGGCATCATCCGCAACATCGCCACCGCGGCGGACGAACCGCAGGACGCCATCGACCTCGACAGCGGCGACATCATCAACCACGAGGGGGCCGAGATCACCTCGACCTTCGACGCGGCGATCGATTTCGACGGGATCGAACGCGCGCCGGGCGATGCGGTCGTGGTGTCGAAGATCAAGAACATGGGCAAGATCGCCGGCAAGATCGGCATTCTCGTGCAGGAATACGACGAGGTCGAGGACGGCGAGCTGCTGCCGCGCAACGTCGACGTGCAGCACGTCATCAACACGGGCGAGCTGAGCGGCGAGACCTGGGCGGCCGTGCTGGGCGAGGGTGACGATATCGTCGAACTGCACGCCGGATCGACCTTGAACGGCGGGATCGACCTGGGCGGCGATGATGACACGCTGGCGATCTTCGGCCCCGGCGCGATCTCGGGCGATTACGGTATCTTCGAGGGCGGCGCGGGCGAGGACCTGGCCGAGTTCCACATGATCGACTTCTTCGACCTGATCGGCGTGTCCGGGACGGCCGAGCTGCTGACGCTGGAATTCGCCGAGGCGCTGCCGGTTTCGACCTTCTCGGCGCTGTCGGCCGGCACGCCGGGCAGCTTCAGCTACACCTTCGCGAACTTCGAGCTGTTCGACTTCGGCGCCGACGACAGCCCGACGCGCTACACCGCCGACGACCTGGCCGCGATGGCCGCCGTGCCGGTGCCCGCGGCGGGCCTGCTGCTGGCGGGCGGACTGGCGGGCCTCGGCGCGCTGCGCCGTCGCCGCCGCGGCTGATCGCGGATACACGCAGAGGCATCGGCCCCCCGGGGCCGGTGCCGTCAGCCGACCACCGTCGCCTCGGCATGCAGCCGTTCGACATAGACATGCTGATCGGCATTCAGGTCGAGCCAGCGCAGCGCCTCGGCCACCTCGTGCAGGGCGACCATTTCCAGCCCGTCGGTCAGCACGGCAAAGGAATGGAACACCCGCGCCATGGCAAAGCCGAAGCTGTCCGGCAGCGCGCAGATCGAAACCCGCATGTCCATCTTGAGATGCCGGATCTGGTGCGCGATCTCGGACACCAGCCAGTGCATGTCCGATGTCGACATGTCGGACCCGGTGAATTCCGTCACGTCGATCAGCAGGCGGTCGATGTTCAGGAACACGCCCTCGCGGCCCATCCGGCGCAGCGCCTGGGCGTTTTCCGCCCGCGACACATGGCCGGCGATGCGCACCAGCAGCAGGGATTCTTCGGGAATGTGCAAATACGAGATCGTCACGACACTCATCCACCCAATGCGGTAGCGCGCCACTTGCATCATTGACCTTTCCGCTACGTCGGGCAAGCGGCATTCCGCCAAGGTGCAACGGGTGGTGCCAAGATGCAGCGGGTTCATTGAATTCGCGGCATTTCGTTGTTACCTTTAGGCCATGCCCGGCACCGGGGCGGATGGCGGTGTGCAACCTAGGAGGACAATGACCTGTCTTTCGACCTCGATGCGGCCACGGCCGCTGAAAGGGGGTCACTCTGATGCCCCCGCAAGCCGCGACGAGCGAAGCGCTCCTCGCGCAGATCCTGAACTCCCTCGACGACGACAAGGCCGAAGATATCGTGCAGATCGACCTGCGCGGCAAATCGGCCATCGGCGACTACATGGTCATATGCTCCGGCCGCTCTTCGCGGCAGGTGGCGGCGATCTCGGAGAAGCTGGTGGAGCGGCTCAAGGCCACCTTCGGCATCTCGGCCAAGATCGAGGGCAAGGAAACCGGTGACTGGGTGCTGATCGACACGGGCGACGTGATCGTCCACGTCTTCCGCCCGGAAGTGCGCGAGTTCTACCAGCTCGAAAAGATGTGGTTGCCCGCCGAGGCCGCCGCGTCCCGCGCCTGATCCCAGCCCGCGCCCGATGCGCGTGCACATCTGCGCTGTCGGCCGCCTGCGGGCGGGCCCGGAACTTGCGCTGATCGAAGACTACCTCAGCCGGTTCGACCGCACCGGCCGTGCCCTCGGGCTCGGCCCTGTCGAGCTGCGCGAGGTCGAGGACCGCAAGGGCGGCGGCATGGCCGCCGAGGCCGCGCTGCTGGACAAGGCGATCCCCGACCGCGCCGTGGTCATCGCGCTGGACGAGCGGGGGCGCGTGATGTCATCCCCCGATTTCGCAGACGTGCTGGCCCGACACCGCGACGACGGCGCGCAGGATCTTGCGCTGCTGATCGGCGGGGCCGACGGGCTGGCGCCCGCGCTGCGCGACCGCGCCGACCTCAAGCTCAGCTTCGGCAAGATGGTCTGGCCGCACATGCTGGCCCGCGTGATGCTGTCGGAGCAGCTTTACCGCGCAGCCACGATCCTGGCCGGGTCGCCCTATCACCGCGTCTGATGCCTGCGGATCGGGAGATATCCGGCACCGCCGCGCCACGGTGCGCGAATCCCCCCGGGCCAAGGTGGACATTCGCCCTTGGGGGCGCGTAGGAAGTCTGCGGGTAGGCAAGAGGCAGTCATGGCAACACCGAAACCGGTCGTCCTGTGCATTCTCGACGGATGGGGCATCAGCGAGACCACCGCGGGCAATGCCCCCGCTCTGGCCGCGACGCCCACCTTCGACCGGATCATGGCCACCTGCCCGCACGCCACCCTGATCACCCATGGCCCCGATGTCGGGCTGCCGACCGGCCAGATGGGCAATTCCGAGGTCGGGCACACCAACATCGGCGCGGGCCGGGTGGTGGCGATGGACCTGGGCCAGATCGACCTGTCGATCGAGGACGGGTCGTTCTTTCAGAACATCCCCCTGCTGGAGTTCATCCAGCGCCTGAAATCGAGCGGCGGCACCGCGCACCTGCTGGGCCTCGCCTCGGACGGGGGGGTGCACGGGCACACCAACCATATCCTCGCCGCCTGCCGGGCGATCGCCGGGGCGGGCGTGCCGGTGGTGCTGCACGCGATCACCGACGGGCGCGACGTGGCGCCGAAATCGGCCTACGGCTACATCTCGGACCTGGAGGAAGGCCTGCCCGAGGGCGCCCGGATCGGGACGTTGGGCGGGCGGTACTACGCGCTCGACCGCGACAACCGGTGGGAGCGCGTGTCCGAGGCCTATGCCGCGATCGTCCGGGGCGAGGGGCAGCGCTCGACCTCGGCCCACGACGCAGTGACGCATGGCTACGAGGCGGGCGAGACCGACGAATTCATCACGCCGACGGTGCTGGGCGACTATGCAGGGGTGAAGGACGGCGACGGCGTCTTCTGCCTGAACTTCCGCGCCGACCGCGCGCGCGAGCTGCTGGCCGCGATCGGGCAGCCGGATTTCGACGGCTTCTTCACCGGCGAACGGCCGAAGCTGGCGGCGCTGCTGGGGATGGTGGAATATTCAGCCGCGCACAATCGCTACATGACCACCTGCTTTCCCAAGCAGGAGATCGTGAACACCCTGGGCGAATGGGTGGCCAAGCAGGGAAAGCGGCAGTTCCGGCTGGCCGAGACCGAGAAATATCCGCACGTGACCTTCTTCCTGAACGGGGGGCAGGAGGTGCCGGAGGACGGCGAGGACCGGTTCATGCCGAAATCGCCCAAGGTCGCGACCTATGACCTGCAGCCCGAGATGTCGTCGGTCGAGGTGACGGACCGCTTCGTGGCGGCGATCGAGGATGGCTATGACCTGATCGTGACGAACTATGCCAACCCCGACATGGTGGGCCACACCGGCGACCTGCAGGCGGCGATGGCGGCCTGCGAGGCGGTAGACCGGGGGCTGGCGCGGGTCATCGTGGCGCTGGAGAAGGTCGGCGGCGCGATGATCGTGACGGCGGACCACGGCAACTGCGAGGTGATGATCGACCCCGACACCGGCGGGCCGCACACGGCGCACACGACGAACCTGGTGCCGGTGGCGCTGGTGAACGGGCCGGCGGGGGCCGGGCTGCACGACGGGCGGCTGGCGGATCTCGCGCCGACGATCCTGCAGCTGATGGACCTGCCGAAACCGGCCGAGATGACGGGGACCAGCCTGATTGAGTGACCGCGTCGCACCAGTGGAACGCGCCCGTCCGATGGCGGGGTGGCGGTGGTCGGAGGCCCTGCGGCGCGGCGCGCTCGTGCTGGCGACGGGCGGCTGGCTGCTGGCGCCGGTGAGCGCCCCGGCGGCGACCGATCCCGGCGCGGCGGCGCGCGCGGCGGCACGGCAGCTCGAGGCGGCGGCGCGGGACCTGGATGCGGCCGAAAGCGCGTCGAACCGCGTAAAGGCGCTGACCGCGACCCTGCGCGCCTACGAGGCCGGGCTGGCCGCGATGCGCGAGGGCCTGCGCCACGTCACCATCCGCGAGGCGGAGCTGTCCGCCGATCTCGGCGCGCGGGAAGAGGAGATCGCCCAGCTTCTGGGCGTGCTGCAGACCATGTCGCGCAACCCGTCGCCGGTGATGCTGCTGCATCCCGAGGGGCCGATCGGCACCGCGCGGTCGGGCATGATCCTGGCCGACGTGACCCCCGCGCTCGAGGCGCGCGCGGCCGAGCTGCGCGCGACGCTGGACGAGGTGCGGACGCTGCGGGTGCTGCAGCAGGCCGCCGTCGCACAGCTGCAGGACGGACTGAACGGCGTGCAGGAGGCCCGCGCCCGGCTGAGCGAGGCGGTCGCCGACCGCACCAACCTGCCCCGTCGCTTTACCGAGGACCCGGTCAAGACCGGGCTGCTGATCGCCTCGACCGAGACGCTGGACAGCTTTGCCGAGGGGCTGAGCGGGATCGCGGTGGACGAGGTCGCCGGATCGCTTCCCGACATTTCCGACCGCAAGGGCAGCCTGCCGCTGCCGGTCGAAGGCCGCGTGCTGCGCCGCGCGGGCGAGGCGGACGCCGCCGGCGTCACCCGTCCGGGCATGGTGCTGGCGACCCGTCCGCAGGCGCTGGTGACCACGCCGACGGCGGCCACGATCCGCTATCGCGGGCCGCTTCTCGACTACGGAAACGTGATGATCCTTGAGCCGCAGGCCGGAACTTTGTTCGTGCTGGCCGGGCTGGACGTGGTCTATGGTGCCGCCGGTCAGGTCTTGCCGGCCGGCTCTCCCGTAGGCCTCATGGGCGGCCAGGTGCCGTCAGCCGAAGCCATCGTGGACCAGGTCGGCGAGGGCGGCGGCAGCGAGAGAACCGAGACGCTTTATATCGAGGTCAGGCAGGGGAATGAGCCCCAGAACCCGGAAACGTGGTTCCAATCGACGAAGGAAGGTTAAGGTATGAAACGCTTCTTCATCGCTGCAGCCGGCGGGATCGCGACGGGGGTGCTGGTCAGCACCCAGGTCGCCGCGCCGCTGCTGGCGCAGGAAACATCGAAACCCGCGAGCGTTTATGAGCAGCTGGACCTGTTCGGCGACATCTTCGAGCGGATTCGCCAGCAATACGTCGAGGAAGTCGACGAGGGCGACCTGATCGAAGCTGCCATCGACGGCATGCTCACCTCGCTCGACCCGCATTCGAGCTATCTCAGCCCGGATGACGCCGAAGCGATGCGGGTGCAGACCCGCGGCGAATTCGGCGGGCTGGGGATCGAGGTCACGCAGGAAGAGGGCTTCGTCAAGGTCGTGTCCCCGATGGACGGCACCCCCGCGGCCGAGGCCGGCGTCGAGGCGGGCGATTTCATCACCCATGTCGATGGCGAGAGCCTGCTGGGCCTGACGCTGGACGATGCGGTCGAGATGATGCGCGGGCCGGTCGGATCCGAGATCGTTGTGACCGTGGTGCGCGAAGGCGAGCCGGAGCCGTTCGACATCTCGATCATCCGCGACACGATCAAGCTGACCGCCGTGCGCGCGCGCACCGTGGGCGACACGGTGGTGCTGCGGGTCACGACCTTCAACGACCAGACCTATCCCAACCTCTCGCAGAGCCTGAGCGAAGAGATCGAGAAGGCCGGCGGCCTGCAGAACATCAACGGCGTCGTGCTCGACCTGCGCAACAACCCCGGCGGGCTGCTGACGCAGGCGATCAAGGTGTCGGATGCCTTCCTCGACAAGGGCGAGGTGGTGTCGACCCGTGGGCGCAACCCCGAGGACGGCGAACGCTACAACGCCACCCCGGGCGATCTGATCGAGGGCAAGCCGATGGTCGTGCTGATCAACGGCGGCTCGGCCTCGGCGTCGGAAATCGTGTCGGGTGCGCTGCAGGATCACCGCCGCGCCATCGTGGTCGGCACGAAATCCTTCGGCAAGGGCTCGGTCCAGACGGTCATGCCGCTGCGGGGCGACGGCGCGATGCGCCTGACCACCGCGCGTTACTACACGCCGTCGGGACGCTCGATCCAGTCGCTGGGCATCTCGCCCGACATCGTGGTGGCACAGCCCTCGCGTAAACCCGAGGGCGCCGAGGAAGAAGAAACCAGCAGCATCTCGCGCCGCACCCGCTCCGAGGCCGACCTGCGCGGCCACCTGTCGAACGACTCGCTCTCCGAGGACGAGATCCGGCAGATCGAGGAAGAGCAGGAGAAGGCCGAACAGGCCGCCAAGCTGCGCGAAGAGGACTACCAGCTGGCCTATGCCATCGACATCCTCAAGGGCTACATGGCGCTGAAACCCTGATATGGGGGACGCGCAAACGAACAGGAAAGGCCCCCGCATTGCCGGGGGCCTTTTTCATTGCGGCGCGCCGGGATCGTCCGCGCGGTTCCGCGTGCCGAAATAGGACAGCGCCACGTAGAGGCCCGAGGCGACCAGCACCGTCAGCACGCCCAGCACCTCGGCCAGCAGGCGGGTTTCGGCGGCGCCGACCTCTCCCGGACGGGTCAGCATGAAGACGACCGCGCCGGTCATCAGCGCGCGGCTGAGGATCGGCCAGACGGCAAGGTAGCGCAGGCCGAAGACGACGCAGGCCAGGATGGCCGCGATCCTGAGCAGCGGAAGGTCGAGGTACTGGCCGATCAGCGACGCCGCGAAGATGCCGATCACCGCGCCCGCGATGCGCTGCATGGCGATGACCGGGTGGTGCGTGTTGGCCGCCATCGCGACCTGGAGGAAGACGAAGGGGATCCAGTAGCCGTGGTCCAGCAGCGCCGATTGCGCCGCCGCGATGGACAGCAGGAAGCCGGTGCCGAAGGCGACGACCGCGGTCGCGTCGTTCGCCGTTGTCGTCGTTGCCGGGGTGCGGCGGAAGCTTTCGAGCCCGACCGCGATCGCGACGCCGGCGCCGCAGATGCCGCCGACGACATTGGCGACCAGGCCCCAGCCGCTGATCATGGCGACCGGCGCCATGGCGAGGAATATCCAGCCGAACGCGGCCTGCCCCAAGGCCGCCGCGGCCCCGATGTGGCGGCCCGCCACGACCAGCGCGACAAAGGCCAGCGCGATCACGTAGATCGCCCAGCCCTCGGGCAGCGGCAGGATCGGCATGAGCAGGTAGGCCGCGACAGAGATCACCGGGGCTGCAAGGGCCCAGCGACGGTCAGCGCCGAGACAGGCCAGCAACCCGGCGATGAACCCGATCAGCGCCAGCGCGGGATTGCCGCCGACCAGCAGCGCAAAGACGAGCGCGGGCACGGCGCCCGCGCCGATGATGCCGATCAGCTTCCATGGCAACACGCCCTTCATCCGGTCCCCCGTGTCTCGGGCCAGGCCCCTGCCCCAAGGTTGGCCGCGGCGGGCGCTCCTGTCCAGACCGGCGTTTGGGCGGTCAGTCGAGCGTGCCGAGGTAGCGGCCGAGCGCGGCGTCCCATCCGGCGGTGTTGCGCACGTCGAGCAGGGCGCGGTCGATGACCTCGCCGTAGGGCGAATCCTCGGGCAGGACGAGGCCGTAGTTCTGCCGCTCGAACTGGTAGGGCAGGACGACGAGCTTGCGGTAGGTGCCCTTGGACTGGCCGCGCCGGATCTCGTACCGCAGGACCGGGTTGTCGGTGACCACGGCGTCGACCTCGCCCGCGTCGAGCGCATCGAGCATCTCTGGGATGGTCGGGTAGGTGCGGTAGGCGATGGCCTGGGCGTCGAGGTAGGCGCTGGCGGTCGAGGCCGCCTTGACCGCCACGGTCACGTCGGTGAGGTCGGAGGGGCCGGCGATGTCGGACCGGAGCCGTTCGAGCGTGAAGGTGCTGGCGAGGATCGCGGTGAAGCTGGCGATGAAGACGGTCGTGACCACGGCGAGGAAGGCGGTGATGGCGCGGCCGGCGAGTGTCTGGAACTCGAAATAGTCGAACGGCCCGCTGGTGACCGACAGGAGGCCGAGCAGGAAGCCCTCGAACATGCGCCCCAGGCGCGTCTTGCGGGTGTAGAGCGTCGGGTTGGTGCGGCTTTCGAGCAGGTAGTAGACGGCGCCGACCACGGTGGCGAGGAGGACGACGATCGCCAGCCAGAACAGCACCTCGCCGTCCGAGAAGAGGTTGAGCAGGGTCGAGAAGAAGCCCGCCTCGCGCACGGCGATGGCGAGGTGCGTTTCGTAGAAGGAGTGCGAGAAATCGACCACTTCTTCGCGCGCCCGGGTGATCGACACGCAGGAGGCGCCGACGTCGATGGTGCCGTCCTCGGCCGATTGGAGCAGGGTGGCGAGGGGTTGTTCGACGAGGGTGTAGTCGGCCCCGATGCGGCGGGCGATCTCGTCCCAGAGGAAGAGGCTCAGCCCCGCGGGCTGGCCGGCGTCGTCGGTCATCGCGAAGGGCGGACAGTCGAAGGTGGCGACGGTGAGGGTCCGGTCCTGCGCGACCGGGACGGACGGCAGGGCCAGGGCGATCAGGAAAACCAGCGCTTTCAGGGCGTTCAGCAGGGGCATCGCGGTCCGGGCCGTGGGATCAGGCCCCCAGTCTAACCGCATTTCCGTCGCAACCGCACATCGCGTCCGGCAGGTTCCGGGCGAGCGTTGCCGTTGCGCCCGCCCGGCCCGGTGCCTCAGGTCTTGCAGATGGAGTTGCCGCCGTCCGCCAGCATCGCGCTGCCGGTGACGAAGCGGCTGTCGTCGGACAGCAGGAAAAGCGCGACGGCCGCGATCTCCTCTGGGGCGGCCATCCGCTTGAGCGCGTGCAGCCCGGCGGCCCAGTCGTGGAAGGCGGGATCGTCGCCCGCCATCTCGGTCCGCGTGCCGCCGGGGAGGAGGGCGTTGGCGCGGATGCCCTGGGCGCCGAGTTCGACGGCCAGCACCTGCACCAGCCCGACGATGCCCGCCTTGGACGCGGCATAGGCGCCCATCCCGGGCAGGCCGATGGTGTAGCCGACGAAGGAGCCGGTGAAGACCATCGCGCCGCCGCCACGACGGGTCAGGGCGGGGGCCTGGGCATGGGCGGCGTGGTAGGCGGCGGTGAGGTTGGTCGCGATCACCTCGTCCCAGGCGGCGCGGGTGGTCTGCGACAGGGGCGCGGCGTCGCCGGTGGTGCCGGCGTTGTTGAATGCGCCGTCGAGCCCGCCGAACCGATCTTCGGCGAGGGTGACGAGCGCGGCGGCATAGTCCGGGTCACGGACATCGCCGGCAAGGTGCGCGGCCGCCCCGCCCGCGCCCGCGATCCGGTCGGACAGCGCGGCAAGCCGGTCGTCGCGCCGGGCCCCCAGCACGAGGTTGGCGCCCTCGGCGGCGCAGGCCAGCGCGGCGGCGGCGCCGATGCCCGACGAGGCGCCGGTGATGATGATGGTCTTGTCGTTCAACCGCATGGGAACCTCCTGTCCGGGTTGCGGGGACAGGTGGCCCGGACGCGGCATGCGAACCAATCCGGAAGCTGCGCAAAGCGCCGGGTGCGGCCCGCGCGGGGCCGGGCCGGTCAGTCGCGCGCGTAGGTCGGGTGGAAGAGGCCCGCGGGCGAAAGGGTGAAGATCTCGCACCCGTCCGCGGTGACGCCGACGGAATGTTCGTACTGCGCCGACAGCGACTTGTCGCGGGTCACGGCGGTCCAGTCGTCGGCCAGCACCTTGGTTTCCGGGCGGCCGAGGTTCACCATCGGCTCGATGGTGAAGAACATGCCTTCTTCCAGCACCGGTCCGGTGCCGGGACGGCCGTAGTGCAGCACGTTCGGCGGCGCATGGAACACCCGGCCGAGGCCGTGGCCGCAGAAGTCGCGGACCACCGACATGCGATGCGCCTCGACAAAGCTCTGGATGGCGTGGCCGATGTCGCCGAAGGTGTTGCCCGGCTTCACCGCCTCGATCCCCTTCATCAGGGAATCGTGGGTCACCTCGAGCAGGCGCTCGGCCTTGCGGGGCAGCTTGCCCGCTACGTACATCCGGCTGGTGTCGCCGTACCAGCCATCGACAATGACGGTCACGTCGATGTTCAGGACGTCGCCTTCCTTCAGCTTCTTGTCGCCGGGAATGCCGTGGCAGACCACGTGGTTCACCGAGATGCAGGAGGCGTGCTTGTAGCCCTTGTAGCCGATCGTGGCCGAGGTTGCGCCGGCCTCGTTCACCCAGGTTTCGATCAGGTGATCGATCTCGCCGGTGGTCTGGCCGGGAAAGACGTGTTCGGCGATCCGGTCGAGGATCTCGGCCGCCAGTCGGCCCGCGGCGTGCATGCCTGCAAAGTCCGCATCCTGGTAGATGCGGATCCCGTCCTTCGTCATGCGTCCGCGGTGTTCCTTGTCCAAAGAAAGTCGTCCTGTGGCTGTGCCGGAAATGTGATCGGAACAAAAATAGCGATAGAAGCGGGGGATTTCCAGTGAGGTAGGGCCATTTGCCACGGGATCGTGAAACCGCGATGACAATCCGCCGCCTCAACCGGCAGTGGCATCCATCACGAAGGGCAGGGATTTGCCGGGCCGCACCTCCTCGGGGGTGATCCGGCAGTCGAGCGTCATGACCTCGACCCCCGCGGCCAGCGCGGCCGTGAGGCCCGCCGCGTAGGCCGGGTCGATGTCGGCCGCCACGGTGACACGGGCGCTGTCGGTGCGCTGCACGAGGTAGAGCAGCACCGCGCGATGCCCCTGCCCCGCCATGCGCGACAATTCGCCGAGGTGCTTGAGCCCGCGGGCGGTGACGCTGTCGGGAAACTCTGCCAGCCCCGGCCGGCGCGACAGGGTGACCGCCTTCACCTCGACATAGGCGTCGGGCAGGCCGTCGCCGGTCAGCAGGAAATCGACGCGGCTGTTTTCGCCGTACTTCACCTCGGGGCGGACGGTGGCGTACCCGTCGAAACCGGGCACCGCGTGGGCCAGGAACGCCTCGCGCAGGGCGCGGTTCGGGACCGAGGTGTCCACGCCCGTGAAATGACCGTCTTCATGGTCGACGAGGCGCCAGCCGTATTTCAGTTTCTTCTTCGGATCGTCGTTCGGTTCGACCCAGATCCTCATCCCCGGCTCGGCCAGCCCCATCATCGACCCGGGGTTGGCGCAATGCGCCGTGACCTCGGTGCCGTCCTCGAGCCGGATGTCGGCGAGGAAGCGCTTGTAGCGGCGGATCAGCCGGGCGGGGACGAGGGGGGTTTGAAAGCGCATGACCGCCGCCTATACCGTTCCACAGGCGCACTCAAGGAGACCCGGAATGCCCAATCCCTCCGCCGCGATGCTGGTGATCGGAGACGAGATCCTCTCGGGCCGCACCCGCGATGCCAACATGCACCACCTCGCGCAGGAGCTGACGAAGCACGGCGTCGACCTGAAGGAGGTGCGCATCGTCAGCGACGAGGAAGAGGCCATCGTGACCGCCGTGCGCGCGCTGTCCGACGCCCACGACGAGGTCTTCACCTCGGGCGGGATCGGCCCGACGCACGACAACATCACTGCCGACAGCGTGGCCAAGGCGTTCGGCCTGCACATCGACGTGCGCGACGATGCCCGCGACCTGTTGGTCAGGCACTGGGAGGGCCGCGGGGTCGAGATCACCGAGGGCCGGCTGCGCATGGCCCGCATCCCCGACGGCGCGACCCTGATCGCCAACCCGGTGTCGATCGCGCCCGGCTTCACCGTGAAGAACGTGCATGTGATGGCCGGCGTGCCCGCCGTGTTCGAGGCGATGGTGGCGAGCATCCTGCCGACGATCACCGGGGGCGAGCCGCTGATGAGCCAGTCGCTGCGCATCGAGCGCGGCGAGGGCGAGATCGCCGGGCCGCTGAGGGCGCTGGCCGCTGAATATCCCGATCTTTCCATCGGGTCCTACCCGTTCCAGCACAACGGCGTCTTTGGCGCCAATGTCGTGATTCGAGGGTCTGACGGGGGCCAGATCGACGCGGCGATGACGAAACTTGCGGACCTATTCCCGGCATGACTGATATTCAAAGACTTTTCGCGGCGCTCGAGGCCACGTGGCCCGCCGCCGCCACTTCCGCCTGCGGGCCGTTCACGATCCGCGACGGCGCGGGCGGGGGCAAGCGCGTGTCTGCCGCCACGGCCAACGGCCCGGCGACCGAGGCCGAGGTGGTGGCCGCCGAAGCGGCGATGTCCGCGCTCGGCCAGACCCCGCTGTTCCAGATCCGGCCCGGCGACGAGGCGCTGGACGCGCTGCTGGACGGGATGGGCTACACGGTGGTCGATCCGACCCGCCTGATGGCCGCGCCGATCGACGTGGTCGCGGATGCCGACAAGGGCGGGAAGGACGTCAAGACGATCCACGGCTGGGGACCGCTCGCCTTCATGGTCGAGATGTGGCGCGACGGAGGGATCGGACCCGAGCGTATTGCCGTCATGGAACGCGCGTCCGAGCCCAAGACCGGCCTGCTGGGCCGGATGGTGAACACCCCCGGCGGCACCGCCTTTGTCTCGCTCGACGGCGAGGTGGCGATGATCCACGCGCTCGAGGTGCGCCAGACCAGCCGCCGCGGCGGCATGGGCCGGGTGGCGACCATCGACGCGGCGATGTGGGCGCGGGACCAGGGCGCCACGACATTTGCGCTGGCCTGCACCGAGGCCAACACGGCCGCGAACGCGCTTTATGCCGGGCTCGGCATGCAGGATATGGGCGGCTACCACTACCGCCAGAAATCGTAAGGAGGAGATATTGATGACCCACAAGGACAATGGTGTGACGGCGCTGGACCTGCCGATGGTCGACCCGCTGCCGGAGCGGACGCAGAAGTTCTTTGACATCTGCCAGGACAAGCTGGGCCTGGTGCCGAACGTGTTGAAATCCTACGCCTTCGACATCGACAAGCTGAACGCCTTCTCGGCGTTCTACAACGACCTGATGCTGGGCGACAGCGGGCTGACCAAGCTCGAGCGCGAGATGATCGCGGTCGCCGTGTCGTCGATCAACCGCTGCTTCTACTGCCTGACCGCCCACGGGGCCGCCGTGCGCGAGCTGTCGGGCGATCCCAAGCTGGGCGAGCACCTCGTGATGAACTGGCGGACCGCCCCGGTGACCGCGCCGCAGCGCGCGATGCTGGAATTCGCCGCCAAGATGACGACCGAGAGCCACGCGATCGGCGAAGAGGATCGCCAGGCGCTGCGCGACCACGGCTTTACCGACCGCGACATCTGGGACATCGCCAACGTGGCGGGGTTCTACAACATGTCGAACCGCGTCGCCTCGGCCACGGACATGCGGCCGAACGACGAGTACCACGCATCGTTCCGCTGAAGATGCGGCGCAGGCTCCTGCCCCTGCTGCTGGGATCGGCCCTCGCCGGTCCCCTCGCGGCGCAGGGGCTGGAGCTGTCGCTGCCCGCTGCCGCGGTCAGCACCGCGCAGGAAGACAGCGCGCCCGACACCTTTGCCCTGCCGATCGGCCCCTATGCCGACGGGGAACTGCCGGTGATCGCGACCGAGGGCCGGGTGCTGCGGCAGGCCTGGCGGATCCCGTCGCAGGGGCTGACCACCCAGCAATTGATGGCGCCCCTGAAGGAGCAGGCGCTGGCGGCCGGGTTCCAGCCGATCCTCGACTGCGAGGCGCAGGGCTGCGGCGGTTTCGATTTCCGGCATGCCGCCGAGGTGCTCGAAGCGCCGGCGATGCACGTGGACCTCTTCGACTACCGGGTGTTCACCGCGGGCCGGGGCGATGGCGACGAGGCCGCGCACCTCATGCTGCTGGTCAGCCGCAGCTCGGCCGCGGGCTATGTCCAGCTGGTGCTGATCACCCCCGACGACACGCCCGGCCTGAGCCTGTTGCCCGCACCGGCGGCGCCCGCGGACGCCCCCGGCGCGGCCGACGCGACACCGCTGGCCCAGGCGCTTGAGCGGCAGGGCCACGTGGTGCTGCCCGACCTCGATTTCGGCACCGGATCGTCCGAGCTGACCGACCTCGGCTATGCCTCGCTTGCGGAACTGGCCCGCTACCTGCGCGACAATCCCGACCGGCGCGTCGCCCTTGTCGGTCATACGGATACGGAGGGTGCGCTTGACGGCAACATCGCGCTGTCGCGCCTGCGCGCGCAGTCGGTGATGACACGCCTTGTGGAAAAGCACGGCGTCGCGCAGGGGCAGCTCGACGCCGAGGGGATGGGCTATCTCGCGCCCATCGACAGCAACCTGACCCCGGAGGGGCGCGAGCGGAACCGCCGGGTCGAGGCGGTTCTGCTCAATGGTCCGTGACCGGTCTCAGACCGACATGCAGACGTATTTCATCTCGAGGTAGTCCTCGATCCCGTGATGGCTGCCCTCGCGGCCAAGGCCGGATTGCTTGACGCCACCGAACGGCGCGACCTCGGTCGAGATGATGCCGGTGTTCACGCCGACGATGCCATACTCCAGCGCCTCGGCGACCTTGTACACGCGGCTCAGGTCCTTGGCGTAGAAGTAGGAGGCCAGACCGAAGATCGTGTCGTTGGCCATGGCGATCACGTCATCGACCTCGTCGAACTTGAAGAGCGGGGCGAGCGGGCCGAAGGTCTCGTCCTTGGAGACCAGCATGTCCTGCGTCACGTTCGTCACGATGGTCGGCGGGCAGAAGGTCGAGCTGTCGTCGCCCAGGTCGCCGCCATAGAACACCAGAGCGCCCTTCGACGTCGCGTCGGCGATGTGTTCCTTGACCTTCTCCTTGGCGTCGAGGTTGATCAGCGGCCCGAGGTCGGTGCCGGCTTCGAGCCCGTCGCCCACCTTCAACTCGGAGACCCGCTTCTTCAGCTTCTCGGCGAAGGCGTCGTAGACCCCGGCCTGCACGTAGATCCGGTTGGCGCAGACGCAGGTCTGGCCGTTGTTGCGGAACTTGCACATGATCGCGCCCTCGACCGCCGCGTCGATGTCGGCGTCGTCGAAGACGATGAAGGGTGCGTTGCCGCCCAGCTCCATCGAGCATTTCATCACCTGGTCGGCGGCCTGGCGCAGCAGGATGCGGCCCACCTCGGTCGAGCCGGTGAAGGTCAGCTTGCGCACCTTGCCGTTCTCGCAGAACTCCTTGCCGACCTCGGAGGAGGACGACGAGGGCAGGATCGAAAACACGCCCTTGGGGATGCCCGCGCGTTCCGCCAGCACACCCATCACGAGCGCCGAGAGCGGGGTTTCCGACGCCGGGCGCCCGACAAAGGCGCAGCCCGCGGCGAGCGCCGGGGCGGCCTTGCGGGTGATCATCGCATTCGGGAAGTTCCACGGCGTGATCGAGGCGGCGACGCCGATCGGCTGCTTCAGCACCAGGATGCGCTTGTCGCGCTGGTGGCCGGGGATCGTCTCGCCGTAGATGCGCTTGGCCTCTTCGGCGAAGAACTCGATGAAGGACGCGCCATAGGCGATCTCGCCCTTGGCCTCGGCCAGCGGCTTGCCCTGTTCGGCGGTCAGGATGGTGCCCAGGTCGTCCTGGTTCTCCATCATCAGGTCGAACCACTTGCGCAGGACGGCGGCGCGTTCCTTGCCGGTCCAGCTGGCCCAGTCCTTCTGCGCCTCGTAGGCCGCGTCGATCGCCTTGGCGATCTGCGCGCGGCTCAGGTTCGCGACCTTGGCGATGACATCGCCACGGGCGGGGTTCACAACGTCGAAGGTACCGTTCTCACCTTCGACCCATTCGCCGGCAAGGTACGCGGCCTCGACCAGGAGCGAGGGGTCCTTCAACAGCGATTTCAGATCGGTCGTGCTGTCCAGCATGGCAGCTCCTCCTGCAAAATGACGTGCACAGGCAGACCACCTAGCGCGGCGTTTGTCCAGCGCCAGCCGGGGACCGCCCCGGATCAGGCCGCGCCGAACCGCGCCGACCAGGCCGGGAAGACATCGCCCGGCTCGGACCGGGCATGGAAGACGCCGCGCGCGATGGCGCGGGCCATGCAGGTGGCCGCGGCGTGGCCCAGGATCAGCGGATCGGCGCGGGGATCGTCGATCGGGCGGGTGCCGGTGGCGGCGGCAAAGATCAGGTCGCCGTCATGCGGCGTGTGCGCGGGCACCAGCGCGCGGGCGAATCCGTCATGCGCCGCGGTTGCCAGGCGGGTGCATTGAGCCTGGGTCAGGTCAGCGTCGGTGGCGACGATGCCAATGGTGGTGTTGCGCCGGGCGTTGGCTTTGGTGATGGGCCAGTGCGGATCCGGCCAGTCGGTTGCCGCGCCGAAGCCGCCGAACTCATCGCCCAGTTCGAAGGGCGCGGCCCAGAAGTTGCGCGCGTCCCCCACCGTCGCAGTGCCAAGCGCGTTGACCGCCACAAGCGCCGCCACCGTATGGCCCGAGGGCAGCACGACCGAGGCCGAGCCGAGCCCACCCTTGAGCCCCGCCGTGTTGGCGCCGGTGCCCGCGCCTTCGGTGCCGAGCGCGAAATCCTCGCCCGCGGCGTCGAAGGCCGCGCGGCCAAGCGCGGCATAGGGGTTCTCGGTCCAGTTCTTGTCACCCGCGCCCGCCAGGTCGAAGAGGATCGCGGCCGGCACGATCGGCACGACATGCGGCCCCGCATGGTAGCCGCGCCCGGCGGCCCTGAGCCGGTCCATCACGCCCGATGCGGCGTCCAGCCCGAAGGCCGAGCCGCCCGAAAGCACGAGGGCATCGACCTGTTCGACCGTCTTGTCGGGGGCCAGCAGGTCGGTTTCCCGCGTGCCCGGTGCCCCGCCCATGACGTGGACGCCCGCGGTGAACCGCGCCTCTGAGGTCAGGACGGTGGTCCCGGTGCGGATGGTCCGGTCGGCGGCGTTGCCGACCAGAAGGCCCGGCACGTCGGTGATCAGGTTGCGCGGCCCGGGGGCCAGTCGTGTCGTCATGCTCAGATCCGGGGTTTCTTGGCGGCGGTGGCGGGGTCGCCGGTGTTGGGCTCTCCCTTCGATTCGATCAGCAGGACCTTCGCCTCTTGCGTGGCGCGCGGCCGGTGCTCCATCCCCTTCGGCACCACGCAGAGGTCACCGGGGCGCAGGGTCACGCTGTCGCCGTCCTCGCCGTCGAGGATGACCTCGCCCTCGAGCACGAGGAAGAAGTCGTCGGTGTCGGCATGGTGGTGGAAGGGGAATTCCCCCTGGAATTTCACCACCATCACGTCGTTGCCGTTGTAGTCGGCCACCACGTGCGGGTCCCAGTGGCTGTCGAACATCGCCAGCTTCTCTGCCAGCGTCACCTTCGTCAGACCGCCCATGTGCGCCTCCGTACTGATCCTGCGGCACGCTAGGCGGGGCGACGGGCAATGAAAAGACCCGGGCCCCGCAAATGCGCGATGGACAGGAGGCGCGCCCGTGCTAAGCATCGCCACAGGCCCCGCGCGATGGCGTCGCGCCGATCCGGGCCCCTGCACCTGTCCTGTACGCCGGGACCTCTTGCACGGAGGTCGCGATGACCGAACGCCCCAGTTTCACCCGCATGCACAACGGCGAAAAGGCGCCCCTGCCCTTTGCCGAACTGGAATACGAAACCCGCCTGCGCGGGTTGCGCCGCGCGATGGAGGAGGCCGGCGTCGGGGTCGCCGTGCTGACCTCGATGCACAACATCGCCTACTATTCGGGCTTTCTCTATTGCAGCTTCGGCCGACCCTACGCGCTCGTGGTGACCGAGGACGAAAGCGTCACGATCAGCGCCGGGATCGACGCGGGCCAGCCCTGGCGGCGCTGCCATGGCGACAACCTCACCTACACCGACTGGGCGCGCGACAACTTTGAACGTGCCATCGTGCATGTCGCGGGCACCGGGCAGGTCGTAGGGTACGAGGCCGATCACCTGACGCTGGCGCTGCGCGACCGGCTGGAGGATGCGCTGGAGCCCTTGGTGATGATGGACATCGCGCCCGCCACCATGCGGCAGCGGATGCGCAAATCCCCGGCCGAGATCGCGCTGATCCGCGAAGGGGCGCGGGTGGCCGATATCGGCGGCGCGGCGATCCGGGACGCGATCCGCGAAGGCGTGCGCGAGATCGACATCGCCATGGCCGGGCGCGACGCGATGGAGCTGTCGATCGCCGAGGCCTTTCCGGATGCCGAGTATCGCGACACCTGGGTCTGGTTCCAGTCCGGGCTGAACACCGACGGCGCGCACAACCCGGTCACCGCGCGGCGGCTGGACATGGGCGACATCCTGTCGCTGAACACCTTTCCGATGATCTCGGGCTATTACACCGCGCTTGAGCGCACGCTGTTCCTGGGCCAGCCCGACGATGCCTCGCTCGCCGTGTGGGAAGCGAATGTCGCGGCGCATGAATTCGGCATGTCGCTGCTGCGGCCCGGGGTGAGCTGCGCGCAGGTGACGGGCGAGATCAACGCTTTCTTGGCCGAGCGCGACATGCTGCAGTACCGCACCTTCGGCTACGGCCATTCCTTCGGGGTGCTGTCGCATTACTACGGCCGCGAGGCGGGGCTTGAGCTGCGCGAGGACATCGATACCGTGCTCGAGCCGGGGATGGTGATCTCGATGGAACCGATGCTGACCATCCCGGCGGGCCAGCCCGGCGCGGGCGGTTATCGGGAACATGACATCCTGATCGTCGGCGACGACGGGGCCGAGAACATCACCGGCTTTCCCTACGGCCCCGCGCACAACATCGTTGACTGAGGCGACGGGGCATCCGGCCCTGTGTCAGAGCCGGATGACGTAATCCTTGCGGGTGGTTTCGATCACCTGCCAGGTGCCCTTGAAGCCCGGCGGGATGACAAAGCTGTCGCCAGCGCGGGCCTCGAAGGACGTGCCGCCCTCTTCGGTGATGACCGAATGTCCGGCGAGGATACGGCAGTATTCCCATTCGTCGTAGCTGATCCGCCAGATGCCGGGGGTCGATTCCCAGATGCCGCAGTAGAGGCCGTCGCGCTCTTCGAGGTTCCAGGTGGTGAAGACCGGGTCGCCGTCGATCAGCTTGGCGGGATCCGGGCGCTCGACCTCGGGTGTGCCGGACGGGGTGACGGGGAGGATGGGCATGGACGGCTCCTTTTTGCCGGCCACGCTGCCGCAGTCCGCCGGGGCTGGCAAGATGCCCGTGTTGCGGGGTGCATTTGCGCCGCCGCCCGCCCATAGTCGGGGGATGGTAACGATTCCCGACAGGCGCCCCGTCCCCCGCGCCATGCCCCGAGGTGCCCGGTGAGCGCGCTGATCGCGGCCGCCGTGCCGCTCTTCTTCGCGCTGATGCTGCCGGCCTGGCTGGCCGGGCGCTGGCCCACGCTGTCGGGCGGGCGGCTTTGCGCGCTGGCGGTGGCGGGCGCGCTGGTCATCGATGCGATCTGGGTCCTGCTGATCGAGATGGGGGTGGGCCGCTGGCTGGCCGCGCTCGACCATGCCGATCCGCTGGGCTTCGCGCTGACCGTCTGGGCCGGGCTGCTGGCCGCGCCGGTGCTGGCGCTGGCCCGGTCGCTGTGGATCGTCTGGCAACGGCGGCAGGGCTGAGGCCATGTACGGCTTCGTCCCGATCCTGCTGGTGGGCTTTGCGCTGATGTCGCTGGTCTACGCGCTCGTCTCGGTCTGGTCGCGCCGGGTGCGGCGGCGCAAGCTGGAGGCCTGGTGGGAGGAGGAGGGCCGCCCCGGCGACCGCGACGCCTATGTGCGCGAAGGGCTGGAGGACTACGACACCGGCTTTCGTCGAAAACTGATCCTGCTGGTCTACATCGTGCCTCTGGTCGTCATCGGGGCGATCATCTATGCCGTGAACTATCATTGAGGGGGTCGCGATGCGCTACGTGAAGTGGACATTCTGGGGGTTGTTCTGGCTGCTGGTGCTGGGCTTCCTGCACTACACCCTGCCGCAGCACGACATCGCCCGGGTCACCGACACCTACGAGCGGCGGATCGACTTCGGCGACAACTCGATCTTCTGGGCCTCGCCCGACGTGGGCAGCGACGGGACCCTGTCGAACCGCGACGTGTTCTTCATCCAGACCGTGCGGCCGAACGGCAAGGTGATGGTCTATCGCAACGAGGACACCGGATGGGGCTGGCCGCCCTACTTCAAGTTCGACACCGCGAACCTGCAGGCCGAGGCGTCGGACCTGAAATCCACCGCCGAGAACCCGAAATGGGTGAAGATCACCCACTATGGCTGGCGGAACGAGTTCTTCTCGAGCTTCCCAAACGCCGTGGGGGTCAAGCAGGTGTCGGGCCCCGACGCCTCGACCGTGCCGTGGGTCAGCATCGTGATCCTGGTGATCCTGGCCGCCATCACCTGGGCGATCTGGGTGCGCTGGCGGCGGTTCCGGCAGCGCAGCATCGATCCGAAGCTCGAAGAGATGGGTGACGCGATCGACGACCAGCGGGTGAAGGTGTCGCGCTGGTGGAACAAGGACAAGGGCTGAGGCGGGTGCGCCGGTGAGCGAGGCGGCGGCCGAGGGCATCCTGTCGCTCTACCAGCGGCACGCGGCGGCCTTTGCGCGGCGTCGCAACCGGGACCTGATGGAACGCGGCTGGCTCGACGCCTTCCTTTCAGAAGTGCCCCAGGGGGCCGAGGTGCTGGACCTCGGCTGCGGCACCGGACAGCCGATGGCCGGATACATGGCGCAGGCGGGGTGCCGGGTCACCGGCGTCGACGGCGCCGCGGCAATGATCGAACGGGCGCAGGCGGCGCTGCCCGGCCAGCGCTGGATCGTCGCCGACATGCGGAGCCTGCCACCGCTCGGCCCCTTCGACGGGGTGATCGCCTGGCACAGCTTCTTTCACCTGACACCGGCGGCGCAGGAGGCAATGTTCCCCCGGTTTCGCGATCTCACGCGGCCGGGCGCACCGCTGATGTTCACCAGCGGAACCGGTCGGGGCATCGCCATGGGAGAGTTCGAGGGAGAGCCGCTCTATCACGGCAGCCTCGACACCGCCGAATACTGTACGCTTCTGGGGTCGAACGGGTTCGAGGTGCTGCGCCATGTCGTCGAGGATCGCGCCTGCGGCGGGGCGACGGTGTGGCTGGCGCGCCGGTCAGAGGCCTGACCGGCGCAGCGCAATCAGCTCAGCCGAAGACCCGCGTCAGGGCCACGTCGACGGCATCGGTGATCGCGTCGATGTCGGCCTCGGTCGCGATCAGCGCGGGGCTGAAGGTCAGCGTGTTGTTGTGGCCGGGGATCGAGCGGTTGGTGACACCGATGATGACCCGTTCGGCCGAGCATTCGGCGACGACCTTCTGGGCCAGCTTCTCGTCCACAGGCTCCTTGGTCGCGCGGTCCGCGACCAGCTCGGCCCCGCAGAACAGGCCCTTGCCGCGCACATCGCCGATCACGGCATGCTTTTCGGCCAGCTTGCGCAGGTTCCCCATCAGGCGGGCGCCCATCTTCTCGCAGTTCTCGAGCAGGCCCTCCTCCTCGATGATGCGCATGTTCTCAAGCGCCGCGGCCGGGCCGGCGGTGCAGCCACCGAAGGTCGAGATGTCGCGGAAGTAGTTCAGCGGGTCCGAGGCGTCATCCTTGAACATCTCGAACACCTTCTCGGTCGTGACGCAGCAGGCGATGGCCGCGTAGCCCGAGGCGACGCCCTTGGCCATGGTCACGAAGTCGGGTTCGATTCCGTAATGCTGGTAGCCGAACCATTTGCCCGTCCGGCCGATGCCGCAGACGACCTCGTCGATGTGCAGCAGGATGTCGTACTTGCGGCAGATCTCCTGCACCCGCTCCCAGTAGCCTTCGGGCGGGGTGATGACGCCGCCGCCGGCGGTGATGGGTTCAAGGCAGAGACCGCCGACGGTCTCGGGGCCCTCGCGCAGGATGACCTCTTCGATCGCGTCCGCGGCGCGGCGGCCGTAATCCTCGACATCCCACTGGGCACGGTATTCGAGGCAGTGCGGCACCGCGACGAAGCCCGGGGCGAAGGGGCCGTACTGGGCGTTCCGCTCGTCCTGGCCGCCACCCGAGAGGCAGGCGATGGTCGTGCCGTGGTAGTCGCGTTCGCGGTAGAGGATCTTGTACTTCTCGCCGCCGTAGCGCTTGTGCGCGATCTGGCGGATCATCTTGAACGCTTTCTCGTTCGCCTCGGAGCCGGAGTTGCAGTAGTAGACCCGGCTCATCCCCGGCATCTTCTCCAGCAGCTTCTCGGAAAAGAGCGCGCCGGGGATCGACCCGGCCGACCCCGCGAAATAGTTGAGCTTCACCAGCTGTTCGCGCACCGCGTCGGCAATGCTCTCGCGGCCATAGCCGACGTTGACCGTCCAGACCCCGCCCGAGACGGCGTCGAGGTATTCCGTGCCCTTCTGGTCCCAGACCCGCATGCCGCGGCCCTCGGTGATGATCCGGGGTTCGCCGGTCTCGAAGGGCTTGTGCTGGGTCAGGTGGTGCCAGACGTTTGCCCGGTCGGCCTCCACGATCTTGCTGATGTCGTTGTCCTGGAATTTGCCGTCCATGGCGGGCCTCCAATCCTGCTGGAAGAATTTGACGGAGCCTAGGCGCGCCGCGGGACTTTGGCAATCGCACTGGCGGGGGATGGCATCGCGCCCTAACCTGCCGAGCATGAGCATCGACCCAGACACCCGCCAGTTCCTGACCGACCTTTTCGACGCCGCCGTGGCCGCCGCCGACCCGGCCGAGGCGCTGAAGGATTTCCTGCCCGAGAAACCGAAGGGCAGGACCGTGGTGATCGGCGCGGGCAAGGGTGCGGCACAGCTGGCGGCGGCGTTCGAGGACCTCTGGGGCACACCGGTCGAGGGCGTGGTGGTCACGCGCTACGGCTATGCCGCCGCCTGCCGCTGGCTGAAGGTGATCGAGGCGGCGCACCCGGTGCCCGACGCTGCGGGCGAATCCGCCACGCGCGCGGTTCTGGCGGCGCTCGACGGGCTGACCGAGGACGACCTGGTCGTGGCCCTGATCACCGGCGGGGGATCGGCGCTGCTGGCCGCGCCGCCCGAGGGGCTGACGCTGGATGACGAGGTGGCGCTAAACGAGGCGCTGCTGGCGTCCGGCGCGCCGATCTCGGCGATGAACGCGATCCGAAAGCAGGTCAGCCGGGTCAAAGGCGGTCGGCTGGCGCAGGCCGCCCTGCCCGCGCGTATGGTGTCGCTGATCGTGTCGGACGTGCCCGGCGACGACCCGGCCGAGGTGGCGAGTGGCCCCACGGTGCCGAGCGCCAGCGGACGGGCCGAGGCGCTGGCGGCGGTCCGGACCTTCGGGATCGACCTGCCGGAGCGGATCACCGCGTTCCTCGGGACCGCGCCCGAGGATGCGCCCGCGCCGGACGACCCGGCGCTGGCCCGCAACGCGGTGCATGTCATCGCCTCGGCCGCGCGGTCGCTGGACGCCGCCCGGGCGCTGTCCGAGGCGCGCGGGGTGCCGGCGGTGATCCTGTCGGACGCGGTCGAGGGCGAGGCGCGCGAGGTCGCCAAGGTGCACGCCGCCATCGCGCGCGAGGTGGTGCTGCGGGACCGGCCCTTTGCCCGGCCGGTGGTCCTGCTGTCGGGCGGCGAAACGACGGTGACGATCCGACAGGCCGGCGGGCGTGGCGGGCGCAACACCGAGTTCCTGTTGTCGCTGGCGATGGTGCTCGACGGCCTCGATGGCGTGGCCGCGCTGGCCGCGGACACCGACGGGATCGACGGGTCCGAGGACAACGCCGGCGCCTTTGCCGATGGCGACACGGTCGCGGCGATGCGGGCGGCCGGGGTCGACCCGGCCGAAGCATTGACCGGCCATGACGCCTGGGGCGCGTTCGAGGCGGCGGATTTGTTGTTCGTGCCGGGACCGACCGGCACGAACGTGAACGACTTCCGCGCGATCTGGGTGAAATAGAGCCTGATTCAGTCCGCCTTGCGGTCGAGGCAGGCCGAGAGGCCGTCGGCCAGCCCGCTCAACAGTGCGGCATAATGTTCGGCGCCCGGTTCCAGCCCCGCGCCGATCGGATCGAGCGTGCCGGTCCGCACGCCGAGGTCATCGGCCAGCGTGTTCACCTGGCGGGGGTTGAATTGCGGCTCGGCAAAGAGGCAGACGATGCCGTCGGAGGCGACCATGTCGTGCAGCTCGGCGATCCGGGCCGGGCCGGGATCGACCGCGTCCGAGGCCGAGAGCGAGCCGTGTGCCGGGTAGTCGAAGCGCGTCTCGAAATACTGGTAGGCGTCATGGAAGGTCACGAATTCGCCCGAAAGAGTGTCGATCTGGGCCTGGATACGAGCCTGCAGCGCATCGAGATCGGCGACCGCCTTGGCGGCGTTGTCGCGGTAGGTCGCGGCATTGGCCGGATCGGCCTTGGCCAATGCCTCGGCGATGGCGCCCAGCCAGACCTGCGCGTTCCGCGGGTCGAGCCAGGCGTGCGGATCGACCTCCTCGTGGGCGTGGTCGTCGTGGTCGTGACCCGCGTGGTCGTGATCGTCGTCGGCATGTTCGGCGTGGTCGTGGTCAGCCTCGGCGTGGTCCGCGTGGTCGTGATCGTGGCCCTCTTCCGAATGATCCGCATGGTCGTCGTCGTGCGCCCCTTCGGCATGGTCGCCGTGGTCATGATCGTGGTCATGCGCCGCGAAATTGGCGCCCTCGCGCGGGGCGAGGACGCGGGTGCCCTCGACTTCGAGCAGTTCCATCGACGCGGCGTCGGGCGCGAGGCTATCCAGCGTCTCGTGCAGCCAGGGGGTACTTGCCTCGCCCACCCAGACCATGATGTCGGCGTTCGACAGCATCCGGGCCTCGGACGGGCGCAGGGCGTAGCCGTGCGGCGACACGCCGGGCTGGATCAGCAGGCCGGGCTCTCCCACACCGGCCATCACCTGTGCGACAAGGGATTGGACCGGGGCGATATCCGCCACCACCTTGGGACCATCGGCAAGAACCGGGGTGGACAGGGCGATCAGGCTGGCAGACATGAGGAAGCGCATCGGACTCTCGTTTCTTTTTGGGTGACAATCCCCTAGTTGATACAATATAACACATCAAGATGAAAAACGACGATACCCCCCTGGGCTTTCAGAGCCACGATCACGCGGCCTGCGTTGCCAGCGCAATGGACACGGCGCAGGCCACCTGCGACGCGCGCAAGCTCCAACTGACGCCGGTGCGGCGCCGGGTGCTTGAGATCCTGCTGGAAAACCATGCCGCCATGGGCGCCTACGACGTGCTCGACCGGCTGGCCGCCGAGGGGCTGGGATCGAAGCCGCCGATTGCCTACCGCGCGCTGAACTTTCTGGTCGAGAACGGCTTTGTCCACCGGGTCGAGAAGCTGAACGCCTTTGTCGCCTGCGGCCATCCCGGCGAATCGCACGTGCCGGCCCTGCTGATCTGCCGCGCCTGCGGTCATGTCGCCGAGGCCGAGGCGCAGGCGCCGATTTCCACCGCCACGGGCTTTGTCATCGAATCCACCGTCGTCGAGGCCGAGGGGCTCTGCCCGTCCTGCCAGAAGGACGCCGCGTGACGCGACTGATCACCACCCAGGGTCTGGCGATGCGCTATGGCGGGCGCACGGTGCTGGACCATGTCGATTTTCACCTCGACGCGGGCGAGATCGTGACGCTCGTCGGCCCGAACGGATCGGGGAAATCGACCCTGTTGCGGCTGCTGGCCGGGGCCGAGACAGCGACCGGCGGACGCATCCTGCGCGCGCCGGGGCTGCGCGTCGGCTATGTCCCCCAGAAACTGCACGTCGATCCGACCCTGCCGCTGACCGCGCGCCGGTTCCTCGACCTGCCGCGCCGCGCCACCGCCGCGCAGGCCGACGCCGCGCTTGACCGGGCCGGGCTGCCGGCCGAAGTCGCGGCGCGGCAGATGACCGACCTGTCCGGCGGGCAGTTCCAGCGCGTTCTGCTGGCCCGCGCCCTGCTGCAAAGCCCGCAGGTCCTGATGCTGGACGAGGCGACGCAGGGGCTGGACCAGCCCGGCTCGGCCGCCTTCTACCGGCTGATCGAGGACCTGCGCACCGACCTGGGTTGTGCCGTGCTGATGGTCAGCCACGAACTGCACGTGGTGATGAGCGCCAGCGACAGGGTGATCTGCCTGAACGGTCACGTCTGCTGCGAGGGCGCGCCGGAGCATGTCTCATCGGCGCCCGAGTACCGCGCCCTCTTCGGGTCGGGCACCGGCGGGGCGCTGGCGCTCTACCGGCATGACCACGATCACCACCACGACCATGCGCATGATCACGATCATGCCCATGACCACGCCCACGGAGCACAGTGATGCTGGACGATTTCGCGATCCGCGCCGCGCTGGCTGGGGTCGGCGTCGGGCTGGTCGCCTCGCTGCTGGGCTGCTTCGTGGTCTGGCGGCGGATGGCCTATTTCGGCGATGCGACGGCCCATGCCGCGATCCTGGGCGTGGCGCTGTCGCTGGGCTTTTCGCTGCCGGTGACCTGGGGCGTGCTGGCGGTGGCCACGGTGATGGCGCTGACCGTTTCAGGGCTGAGCGACCGCTGGCAGGGGGTCGACACCGTGCTGGGCGTGCTGGCACATGGTGCGCTGGCGCTCGGGCTGATGGCGGTGGCCTTCGTGCCCGGCGCGCGGATCGACCTCGAGGGGTATCTCTTCGGCGACATCCTGTCGGTGTCGAAATCCGACCTCGCGGTGATCTGGGTCGGCGCGGCGGTGGTCGGCGGGCTGCTGATGTGGCGCTGGCAGGCGCTGCTGACCGCGACGGTGAACCCGGACCTTGCCGCTGCCTCCGGCATCGACCCGGCGCGCGAGAAGCGGATCCTGACCCTGGCGCTCGCCCTCGTGGTCGCGGTGTCGATCAAGGTCGTGGGGGCGCTGCTGATCACCGCGCTGGTCATCATTCCCGCCGCCGCTGCGCGGCCGCTGTCGCGCACGCCCGAGCAGATGGCGATCTATGCCGCGCTGATCTCGGCCTTTTCGGCGCTTGGCGGGTTGTGGCTGGCCTTCCAGCTCGACAGCCCGGCGGGGCCCTCGATCATCACGGTGGCGGTTGCCGTCTTTGCCGTGACCAGCCTGTCGAGAGGCCTGCGCGCCTGAGCCCACGCGAAAGGGGCGCGCCCCTGCGGCCGCGCCCCCTCGTGTTCCCGGGCAATCCAGCCCAGAAGGTCTTCGCCGCCGCGGGCGGCGATCCCCTCACATCAGGCCGAGCTCCTTGGCGACCTTGTCCAGCGCGCCTTCGACCGCGTCGACCATCTCGTCGACCTGCGCCTCGGTGATGATCATCGGCGGGCAGAACGCCAGCGCGTCACCCATGTTGCGCGAGATGACACCGGCCTCGAACAGCGCCGCGCCGACCCGAGCGCCAAGCGCGCCGGGCTTTTCCAGCGCGGTCTTGGCGGCCTTGTCGGTGACCAGTTCCAGCGCCGCGATCAGGCCCACGCCGCGGTGTTCGCCGACCAGCGGATGCGCGGTCAGGGCCGACAGGCGTTTCTGCATGTGCGGGCCGACCTTGCGGACGTTGCCCAGCAGGTCGCGTTCCTCGATGATCTTGAGGTTTTCCAGCGCGACCGCCGCCGCGACCGGATGGCCGCCGCCGGTGAAGCCGTGTCCGAAGGTGCCGATGGTGTGCGATTCATCCGCGATCGGGCCGAACACCTTCTCGTTGATCATGATCGCGCTGATCGGCAGGTAGGACGACGACAGCTGCTTGGAGGTCACCATGATGTCCGGCTGCATCTCGCAGGTCTCGGTGCCCCACATGTTGCCGGTCCGGCCCAGGCCGTTGATGACCTCGTCCGCGATCAGCAGGATGTCGTATTTCTTGAGCACCTTCTGGATTTCTGCCCAGTAGCCCTTGGGCGGCACGATCACGCCGCCCGCGCCCATGACCGGCTCGCCGATGAAGGCGGCGATGGTCTCGGGGCCCTCGGCCAGGATCATCTCTTCCAGCTCGGCGGCGCGGCGTTTCGAGAACTCTTCCTCGGTTTCGCCGTCCATCGCCTCGCGCCAGTGGTGCGGTGAGCCGGTGTGCTTGAAGCGGTCGATCGGCAGATCGAACGAGCCGTGGTTCGCCGGCAGGCCGGTCATCGAACCCGAGGCGATGGTGATGCCGTGGTAGCCGCGGATCCGGCTGATGATCTTCTTGCGCTCGGGCTGGCCCAGGTTGTTCGACCGGTACCAGATCATCTTGGCGACGGTGTCGTTCGCCTCGGAGCCGGAGTTGGTGAAGAACACCTTGGACATCGGGTTGTCCAGCTTGGGCGCCATCTCGATCAGCTTCTCGGCCAGTTCGACCGCCGGGGTGTGCGAGCGCATGGCGAAGGTGTGGTAGTAGGGCAGCTCGGCCATCTGCTTGGCCGCGGCCTCGACCAGGCGCGGTTCCGAGAAGCCGACGCCGACCGACCAGAGGCCGGCCATGCCTTCGATGTACTTCTTGCCGTTGGTGTCCCAGACGTGCACGCCTTCGCCCTTGGCCATGACGGTCGGGCCGTTCTGCTGCAGCGCGCGGGCGTCGGTGTAGGGGTGCATGTGGACGGCGGCATCGCGCGCCTCGATGGAATTGGGCAGGTGGTTCATCTCGGACCTCTTCGGATGAGGAAAGTATCGGGACGAGTTGCCGACCTCCCAGCCCGGAAGTCAACACCGGCGCCCTGCAAAAGCGCCGATGTTTGCCGCCCGCATCCGTGTGGAATTCATTTCCGCGTGGCGTCCGATCCGGGCATCGGCCATAGTCCCGCCGAACCGCCACCGGGCGGAACGGACCAATGGAGGAGAGGTCATGGATATTTCGAACCTGTTTTCGCTCAAGGGCAAGGTGGCGCTGATCACCGGCGGCTCGCGCGGGCTGGGCAAGCATTTCGCCGAGGCGTTCATCGCCGCGGGTGCCAAGGTCTACATCTCGTCGCGCAAGGCCGACGCCTGTTTCGCCACCGCCGAGGAGCTGGGGCCGAACTGCATCGCCCTGCCCGGCGACGTGTCGACCATGGCGGGGATCGAGGCCCTCGTCGCCCAGCTGAAAGAGCATGAGGACGGGCTCGACATCCTGATCAACAACGCGGGCATCGCCTGGGGCGACAAGTTCGACGACTACCCCGAAAAGGGCTGGGACCGGTCGATGGACCTGAACCTCAAGGCGCCGTTCTTCCTGACCCAGAAGCTGCGCGCGATGCTCAAGGCACGGGCGAGCGCCGACCATCCGGCCAAGGTGATCAACATCGCCTCGATCGACGGCCAGCGCCTGAACCCCTGGGACACCTATGCCTACCACGCCTCGAAGGCCGGGCTGATCTACCTGACCCGCCGCGTCGCGGCCGAGCTGATCCAGGACCAGATCAACGTCACCGCCATCGCGCCGGGTGCCTTCGCGTCCGACATGAACGTGGCGGCGCGGGACCATGGCGACGATGTCGGCAAGCGGATCCCGAACGGCCGGATCGGCAAGCCCGAGGATATCGCGGCCGCCGCGCTCTACCTCGCCGCGCCGTCGGGTGACTACGTGGTCGGCAACACGCTGACCGTGGACGGCGGCATCGTGAACGCCCAGATCGGCGGATCGATCGACAAGTGACGGCCTGCCCCGGCGCCGCGCGCGCCGGGGCGATCAGGCGGCGGCGACCTTCTGCGCCTTCGACAGCTGCACCATCAGGATGCCCGCCGCCACCACCGCGACGCCGATCATGTCGTTGAGCCCGATCGCCTCGCCCAGCACCAGCGCCGCGACGAGCACCCCGAAGAACGGGTTGAGGAAGTGAAAGACCGAGGCCCGGATCGCGCCGACCTCGTTCACCAGCGTGAACCAGATCCAGGTCGCCAGCAGTCCCGGCACCAGCGTGGTGTAGACGAAGGCCACGACCAGCGGGGTGGTCATGTCGACCCACCAGTCCTCGAGAACCAGCGAGGCGAGGGCGAGGCAGACCGCCCCCACCAGCATCTGCAGCCCCACCACCATCAGCACGTTCCCGCCCGAGGATGCGCCGCGCGCCGATAGCGTCGCGACCGCCAGCGCCAGCGTGCCGATGACGCAGAGCATCAGGCCGAAGGGATCTGCCCCGCCCGAGATCCGCGAGGACATGATGATGATCACCCCGCCGAAGCCGAGGCCGAGGCCCAGCACCGCCATCGGCGCCAGCCGTTCCTTGAAGATCACCCGGTTCGCCACCGCAACGATCAGCGGCATGGTCGAGGCCATGATCGAGGCCAGCCCCGCCTCGATCCACTGCATCGCGACGAAGAAGAGCCCGAGGTAGAGCGCGTTCTGGCAGATGCCGAAGATGATCGTCGCCCGGCGCTGCCCGGCGGTCAGCCGCCAGCTTTCGCCAAGCGCCCAGGCCAGGGCCACGCCGATCACGCCCGAGACGAGGAAGCGCAGCGACAGGGAGGCGAGCGGCGGGGCATGGGCCACGATCACCCGGGCCGAGGTGAAGGCCGAGGACCAGAACAACGCGAAGAACAGGCCCAACACCATCGCCCTGACACTCATCCGCCGATCCCCTTTGCTTCCGGTCGCGCGACAGAACCACATCGGCGCGGGGGGTGAAAGGCACGCCCGGCGCAATCCCGGCATTGAGGCACGATTGACCGGATGCCCCCGGGCGAGAATACTGGGCAGGCGCGGTCCAGCCCGTTCCAGCACAAGGTCTTTTCCAATGCCTTCGTTCTACTTCTTTGCCTACCTGACCGTCATCGCGCTTTTCATCATGCGGGCCCTGCTGCGCCCGAACCGGGAGCCGTCATCGCGGCTGGCCTGGGTGATGATCATGGTGCTGGTGCCGGGTCTCGGGATGATCGCCTATGTCTTCTTCGGCGAAACCAACATCGGCCGCGAACGGGCCGCCCGTTACAAGCAGATCGCCGAGGTCACCGATGCACTGATCGCGCAGGCCGCCGACACGACCCACAAGGGCCTGCCGAGCGGCGACCGCTACGAACTGGTCGCCCGCCGCCACGCGCCGATCTTTCGCACCGGGCAGTCGATCAGCGAATTCCGCCCCGTCGGCGGCAACACCGCCGAGGTGATGCACGATTCCGTCGATGCCATCGACCGGCTCGTGGCCGACATCGACGCCGCGACGGATCACGTGCACGTGCTGTTCTACATCTGGCTCGACGACGTGAGCGGGCTGCGCGTGGTCGAGGCGCTGCGCCGCGCGGCGCAACGGGGCGTGACGGTGCGGGCGATGGCCGACGACCTCGGCTCGCGCAAGCTGGTGCGGTCCGAGCACTGGACCTCGATGGAACGGGCCGGGGTCAGGACCGCGCGCGCGCTGCCGCTGGGGTTCCTGCTGCTGCATCCCATCCGGGGCCGTGTGGACCTGCGCAACCACCGCAAGATCGTGGTGATCGACAACCGCATCACCTATTGCGGCAGCCAGAACTGCGCCGACGCCGCCTTCCGCGTGAAGGCCAAGTTCGCGCCCTGGGTCGACATGCAGGTCCGCTTCGAGGGGCCGATCGCGGTGCAGAACCAGTGGCTCTTCGTGCAGGACTGGATGGCGCATGTCGACGAGGACCTGCGCGACCTGCCCCGCATCCCGCCGGAGCAAAGCGTCGCCGGCGGCGTGATCGCCCAGGTCAACGGCACCGGCCCCACGGTCCGCGCCTCGGCCATGCCCGAGATGTTCGAGGCGCTGCTGCACGCCGCGCGCGACAGCCTGACGATCACCACGCCCTACTACGTCCCGACCGAGGCGATGCAGTCGTCGATCTGCGCCGCCGCCTACCGTGGCGTGCGGGTGCGCTTCGTCGTCCCGAAACGCAATGATTCGTGGATCGTGGCGGCGGCGAGCCGCAGCTACTACCACGACCTGCTCGATGCCGGTGTCGAGATCTTCGAGTATCCTAAGGGCCTGCTGCACACCAAGTCGCTGGTGGTCGACGAGGACCTCGCGATGATCGGGTCCGCCAACCTCGACCGGCGCAGCTTCGAGCTGAACTACGAGAACAACATCCTCTTCCAACACGAGGCGCTGGCGCAGGCGGTGCTGGCCCGGCAGGAGGAATACATCGCCGACAGCCACCGTGTTACGATCGAGGAGGTCGAGGCCTGGAGCGTCTGGCGGCGGCTCTGGAACAACACGATCGCGATGATCGGCCCGGTGCTGTAACCGGCCGCGGACCTATCCGGCCCCGACGGGCCGTTCGAGGAACACGTGGATGTCCGAACGCCCGACCTCGGCGAAGCCGTGCCGCCGATAGAGCCCGCCGACCGGGTTCCATTGCAGGTGTTCCAGCCGCACCGGAAGCCCGAGGGCATCGGCCAGCGCCAGGCAATGCCGCAGAACGCGCGTCCCCGTCCCGCGTCCCTGCTGGTCGGGCCGGATGTAGAACTCACCGAAGCGGACGTGGTCCGCCAGCGGCTGGACCGACAGCGTGCCGATGTCCTCCGTGCCCCGGCGGATCGCGTGGAAAGGCTTCTCGGCAAAGCGCCGGCGGTGAAGGTCGCGCTGCAGACCCTCGTCCCAGCCCCACCTGCTGACGATGTGCGGGCCGAGCGCCGCGCGCTTGAACTCAAACGCAAGGTCCCGGTCATCCGGCCCGTCCCCCAACCGGCGGAACACGATGTCGGGCCGCAGCGGTGGAAGGTCGAAGGGCATCATCACGTCACACTGGCCGCAGCGAAATAACCTGTCGAGTGCGGGTGGCCCGCAAACGAAAAGAGCCGCCCAATGGGCGGCCCCGTCGTCTCTCGGCACATGCCGGGATCAGCCGTTCACGCTGTCCTTCAGAGCCTTCGCGATGGTCATCTTGACCACCTTGTCGGCCTCTTTCTTGAACTGCTCGCCGGTGGCAGGGTTGCGCACCATGCGCTCGGGACGCTCACGGCAGTAGATCTTGCCGACGCCCGGCAGGGTCACTGCGCCGCCTTCGGACACTTCCTTGGTGATGACGTTGGTCACTGCGTCCAGAGCTGCCGAAGCGGCTTTCTTGTCCGTGCCCATTTCTTCGGCCAGTGCGGCCACCAATTGGGTCTTGGTCAACGGTTTTGCCATTGCTGGTCTCCCTTTACTGCCCGATCTGTTGGGCCTCGATTTCCGGAGTTAACCGGATATTGGGGAGCAACACAACAATTTGTGCAGCAAAACAAGGGAAATCCGCATGTCGGGGGGCGAAAACCGGCCTGACCGGGGGTCAGTGTCACCTCAAAGAAACGCCGTCTCGTCGAAGGACCGCAATTTCCGGCTGTGAATACGCTCCAGCGGCATGTCCCGCAAGGTTTCCATGGCCCGAATCCCGATCAGGAGATGCCGCGCGACCTGGGTCTTGTAGAAGTCGCTGGCCATGCCGGGCAGCTTGAGTTCACCATGAAGCGGCTTGTCGCTGATGCACAGGAGGGTGCCGTATGGCACGCGGAAGCGGAAGCCGTTGGCGGCGATGGTCGCGCTTTCCATGTCAAGCGCGACGGCCCGCGACTGGCTGAGGCGCTGCACCGGGCCCTTCTGGTCGCGCAGTTCCCAGTTCCGGTTGTCGAGCGTCGCGACCGTACCGGTCCGCATGATGCGCTTGAGATCGTAGCCCTCGAGCTCGGTCACCTCGGCCACCGCCTGTTCCAGCGCGACCTGGATCTCGGCCAGCGCGGGGATCGGGACCCAGACCGGCAGGTCGTCGTCCAGCACCTTGTCCTCGCGCAGGTAGGCATGGGCCAGGACGAAATCGCCCAGCGACTGGGTGTTCCTGAGACCGGCGCAATGGCCGACCATCACCCAGGCATGGGGCCGCAGGACGGCGATGTGGTCGGTCGCGGTCTTTGCGTTCGACGGGCCGACGCCGATGTTGACCAGCGTGACCCCGGCCGAGTTCGGGCGCTTGAGGTGATAGGCCGGCATCTGCGGCATCTTAGAGGTTCGCGGCAGGTCCCCCAGCGGCTCGGTGATCTCGGCATTCCCGGTCGAGACGAAGCTGGTGTAGCCACTGTCGGGATCGGCGAGCATCCGGCGGGCATAGGCCTCGAACTCGGACACGTAGAACTGGTAGTTGGTGAAAAGGACGTGGTTCTGGAAATGCTCCGGGTCCGTCGCCGTGTAATGGGCCAGCCGGGCCAGGGAGTAATCTACCCGCTGCGCGGTGAAGGGGGCGAGCGGCATCGCCTCGCCCGGCGGGGTCGTGTAGGTGCCGTTGACGATGTCGTCGTTGGTCGTCGTCAGGTCCGGCACGTCGAAGACGTCGCGCAGCGGGAAACTGGCCGCGCCGGACTGCGGGATCGTCACCTCGTCATCCGAGGCGACGGCGAAATGCAGCGGCATCGGCGTGCCCGACACGCCGACACGGACCGGCACGCCGTGGTTCCCGATCAGAAGGCCGATCTGCTGGCGCAGGTAGTTCGCGAACATCCGCGGCCGGGTGATCGTGGCGGCATAGGTGCCGGGATCGGGCACGTGCCCGAAGGCCAGCCGGCTGTCGACATGGGAATAGGTCGTCGTGCTGATCCGGACCTCGGGATAGAAGGCGCGGATCCGGGTGCCGGTGTTACCCTGCGCCAGCGCCTGCTGGAACTCGCGCTGCAGGAAGCCGGTGGCAATCTCGTAAAGCTCGATCAGACGTTCGACCGCGGCGGCCGGGTCCATGAAATCCTCGGCCGCGGGCATTTCGGGGGTGCGGACGGTCTGCTGCTCCATGTCTCTCTCCAAGTCTTTTTCCATGTATCGGCGGGTTGGTCGGCCAAACGCAAGGGGCGAGCCCTTGCCAGCGGCGTACATCCGGCGCATTTCGGGGGGATGACGACGCTGCTATCCCTCGGCCACGGCTATTCCGCCCGCGCCCTGTCCCGCCTGCTGCTGCCGCGCGGCTGGACCATCCACGCCACCACCCGGTCGGCCGAGAAGGCCGAGGCGCTGCGCGGCGAGGGCGTGATCCCGCATGTCTTTCCCGGCGCTGACCTGACGCAGGCCCTGTCCGAGGCCACGCACCTGCTGGTTTCGGCCGGGCCGGATGCCGAGGGCGACCCGATGCTGCGCAACCTGCGCGATGCGATCGCCGCGCGGGCCGCGGCGTTCGACTGGGTCGGCTACCTCTCGACCACCGGGGTCTACGGCGATCATGACGGCGGCTGGGTGGACGAGGCGACGCCGCTCACCCCCTCGACCCGGCGCGGCCAGTGGCGCGTGGCGGCGGAAGCCGAATGGCAGGCGATCCCCGGCCTGCCGCTGCACATCTTCCGCCTGGCCGGCATCTACGGTCCCGGACGCGGACCATTCGCCAAGGTACGGAACGGCACCGCCCGGCGGATCGTGAAGCCCGGGCAGGTCTTCAGCCGCATCCATGTCGAGGATATCGCGCAGGTCCTCGCCGCCTCGATCGACCGACCGAACCCCGGCGCGGTCTACAACCTCTGCGACGACGACCCGGCCCCGCCCGAGAACGTGATCGCCCACGCGGCCGAACTGCTGGGCCTGCCGCTGCCCCCGGCCGAGGACTTCGCCACCGCCGAGATGACGCCGATGGCACGCAGCTTCTACGCCGAGAGCAAGCGGGTCCGGAATGACCGCATCAAGGACGAGCTGGGGGTCAGGCTGCGCTACCCCACCTACCGCGACGGGCTTCGGGCCCTGCTGGACGAAGAGGCGTCTTGATCTAACTCTATGCAACCGGACGGCGCTCTGCGCGTTACGGCTTGGATGAGTGTTCTCGACATGTCCCCTCCGCCCCCGATCGCCGATGCGCGCGCCGCGGGTACGACGCTGTACGGACGGCCCCTGCGCGGACTGTCCGATGTCCTCGACGCGCTCGACGACGCGGCGCGGGGCACCAACATCACGGTGGGCGAGATGATGCGCGAGATCGGCGTGCGCTCCTTCGCGCCGCTGATCCTGATCCCGGCGATGATCCTCGTCTCGCCGCTGTCGGGCATCCCCGGAGTGCCGACCTTCGGCGCGATCTTCATGCTGCTGGTGACGGTGCAGAAGCTCATCGGCCGCCCGCATGTCTGGCTGCCGGGCTGGCTGACCCGGCGGCGGGTGCCCGCGGCGCGTCTGCGGCGGGCCAACGCCTGGATGCGCCGCCCGGCCGAATGGATCGACAGGCGCACGCACCGGCGGCTGACGGTGCTGGTGACGCGCAGCGCCAATGCCGTCACCCTGACGGTGATCGCGCTGATCTGCGCCATGATCCCGATGCTCGAGATCCTGCCGATGGTGACTTCGCTCTTTGCCGCAGGGATCGCGTTCTTCGCCCTCGGCCTGCTGGCGCGCGACGGGCTCTTCATCCTCGCCGGCTATGCCTGGTCGGCGCTGGCCGTCGGGACGATCTGGATGCTGGTGAACGCCGCGACCTGAGGCGGAGCCTCAGGCCTTGCGTTCGCTCAGCTGCGCGACGCCCAGAACTTCGAGGACCTTCGCCTCGATATCCGCGGCGTTCAGCCCGGCGACGTCGTACATCGCGCGGGGGCTGGCCTGGTCGATGAAGATGTCGGGCAGCACCATCGACCGGAACTTGAGCCCGTGGTCGAACACGCCTTCGTCCGACAGGAGCTGCGCGACATGGCTGCCGAAACCGCCGACCGCGCCCTCCTCGATGGTGATCAGCGCCTCGTGCTCCGCCGCCAGCCGCAGGATCATCTCGCGATCCAGCGGCTTGGCAAAGCGGGCGTCCGCGATGGTCGGCACGATGCCGCGCGCGCCGAGCGCCTCGGCGGCGGCCTCGACCTCGGAAAGGCGGGTGCCAAAGGACAGGATCGCGACGCCCTTGCCCTCCTTCACGATGCGGCCCTTGCCGATCTCGAGGATTTCTCCGTCCTGCGGCAGCGGCACGCCGACGCCCTCGCCACGCGGGTAGCGGAAGGCGATGGGGCCCGCGTCATGCGCCGCGGCGGTGGCGACCATGTGCTTCAGCTCGGCCTCGTCGGCCGCGGCCATCACCACGAAGCCCGGCAGGTTCGCGAGGTAGGCGATGTCGAAGCTGCCCGCGTGGGTGGCACCGTCGGCCCCGACCAGCCCGGCCCGGTCGATGGCAAAGCGCACCGGCAGCCGCTGGATCGCGACGTCGTGCACCACCTGGTCATAGCCGCGCTGCAGGAAGGTGGAATAGATCGCGCAGAACGGGCGCATGCCGCCCGCGGCCAGCCCGGCGGCAAAGGTCACCGCATGCTGTTCCGCGATGCCCACGTCGAAACAGCGCGACGGGAAGCGGCCGTCGAAGAGCTTGAGCCCGGTGCCGTCCGGCATGGCGGCGGTGACGGCGCAGATGCGGCTGTCCTTCTCGGCCAGCTGGGCCAGCGTCTCGCCAAAGACATTGGTATAGGCGGGCGCGTTCGACTTGGCCTTCTTCTGCTCGCCCGTGACCGGGTCGAACTTGGCGGTCGCATGGCCACCGTCGCGGGCGCTTTCGGCCGGGGCAAAGCCCTTGCCCTTCTTCGTGATCGCGTGGATCAGGATCGGGCCGGTGGCGCGCGCCTTGACGGTGCGCAGGATCGGCAGCAGCTGGTCCATGTCGTGCCCGTCGATCGGCCCGACGTAGGAGAACCCGAACTCCTCGAACAGCGTGCCGCCCACGGTCACCGACTTCAGCAGTTCCTTCGCCCGCTTGGCGCCTTCCTGGAACGGGCCGGGCAGCAGGCTGACCGCGCCCTTTGCGGCGGCCTTGAACTCCTGGAACGGGGCGCCCGCGTAGAGCCGCGAGAGGTAGGAGGAAAACGCGCCGACCGGCGGGGCGATCGACATCTCGTTGTCGTTCAGCACCACGATCAGCCGCTTGCCGAGCGCGCCGGCGTTGTTCATCGCCTCGAAGGCCATGCCCGCGCTCATCGCGCCGTCGCCGATCACCGCGATGGCGTCGCCCATGCCCTCGGGCGTGGTGCCGCCCAGATCGCGCGCCACGGCAAAGCCGAGCGCGGCCGAGATCGAGGTCGAGCTGTGCGCGGTGCCGAACGGGTCGTAGGGGCTCTCGCTGCGCTTGGTGAAGCCCGACAGCCCGCCCTCCTGCCGCAGGGTGCGGATGCGGTCGCGGCGGCCGGTCAGGATCTTGTGCGGATAGGCCTGGTGGCTGACGTCCCAGATCAGCTTGTCCCGGGGCGTGTCGAAGACGGCATGCAGCGCGACGGTCAGCTCGACCACGCCCAGGCCCGCGCCCAGGTGGCCGCCGGTCTCGCTCACCGCGCTGATCGTCTCGGCGCGCAGCTCGTCGGCCAGGCGGCGCAGCTCGGCGTCGCTCAGGCGCTTGAGGTCGTGCGGCGTCTGGACGGTGTCCAGCAGCGGGGTTTCGGGTCGGTTCGTCATGGCTGCCCCTCCGGGCTGGCGTTCGTCGGCGGGCGGTGCCGTCAGCTTCGGCGCGAGATAGCGAAGCGGGCGGCCTCCCGCAAGTTCTCAGCCGCGTCACCGTAGGGCGCAAGCGCGGCACAGGCGGCCTCGGCCAGTTCGGCGGCGCGGGTGCGGGCGGGTTCCAGCCCCAGCAGCGACACGAAGGTCGCCTTGCCGGCGGCGCCGTCCTTCTGCACCCGCTTGCCGGTGTCGGCCTCGTCGCCCTCTACGTCCAAGATGTCATCCGCGATCTGGAAGGCAAGGCCGAACGCCCGCGCATAGTCGGCCAGCGGCGCCATGTCCGCCCCCGCCATCCGCGCGCCCGCGGTGGCGGACCATTCGAAGAGCGCGCCGGTCTTGCCCGCCTGCAACGCGGTGATCTGGTCGATGGTCAGCGGCGCGACGGCGGTTTCGGCCGCGATGTCCAGCGCCTGGCCCAGCACCATGCCACGCGCCCCGGCCGCCTGCGCGAGGCTGAGCGCCAGCGCCGCCCGCGTCTCGGTGCCGCCGGCCTCAGGATGCGCCGCGCATTCGAAGGCCAGCGCCTGCAGCGCATCGCCGGCCAGGATCGCGGTCGCCTCGTCCCATTTCACGTGAACGGTCGGCAAGCCCCGGCGCAGGTCGTCATCATCCATCGCGGGCAGGTCGTCGTGCACCAGCGAATAGGCATGCATTGCCTCGATCGCCATGGCGGGCCAGATCGCGCGGCCCGGGTCGATCCCGTGCAGCCGCGCGCCTTCGAGCACCAGAAAGGCCCTGAGCCGCTTGCCGCCCGCCGCCGCGTGGCGCATCGCCGCGCCGACGTCGCCGGGCATCGCGGCCAGCAGGTCGTCGAGGGCCGCGCCGACCTCGTCGGCCGCGGCCGCGAGTGCAGCGTCAAAGCTCACTGCGGGTCGACCGGCGTGATCCCGACCGGCTGGCCCTGCGCGTCGAGGGTGATCGCGGCGACCTTTTCCTCGGCTTCCTTCAGCTTCTTCTCGCAGCGCGCCTTGAGCTTGGCGCCGCGTTCATAGAGCCCGATGGACTCGTCCAGCGGCACGTCGCCGCGCTCCAGCTTGGCGACCACATCCTCAAGCTCTTTCATCGCCTGTTCAAAGGTCATCTCATCGACGGGCTGATCGGACATCCTGGGCCTCCGCTGCGAAACTGGCGGCACCATATAGGCGCGGTCCGGCGGGTGCAAAGGGGAACGGCGCCGCATCCCCGCACTTCATCTTGCCCCGAAAACTCCGGGGGAGTCGCGGCCGCGCCGCGACGGGGGCAGCGCCCCCGCGCCGCTATCCGCGCGCGCCCGCCGCGATGAGTTCGTCGACATGCAGCGCGCCGCTCTCGGCCAGCGCGTCGAGGTCGTAGCCGCCTTCGAGGCACGACACCACGCGCCCGCCGCAGGTCTCCCCCGCCATTGCACAGAGCGCCGCCGTGATCGCGCCGAAATCCGCCGTCTCGAGCGCGACACCGGCCAGCGGGTCGTTCACGTGCGCGTCGAACCCGGCCGACAGGATCAGCAGGTCGGGCGCGAAATCCCGGACCCGGGGCAGGATCCTGTCGTGCAGCAGGCGGGCGTACTCTGCCCCCCGCGTCCCGGCGGCCAGCGGGATGTTGAGGATCGTGCCATGCGGGCCGACCTCCTGCGGGGCGCCGGTGCCGGGATAAAGCGGCATCTCGTGGGTCGAGACAAAGAGGATGCGGTCGTCCGACTGCGCAAGGTCCTGCGTGCCGTTGCCGTGGTGGACGTCGAAATCGACGATGGCGATGCGGTCGAGCCCGCGGCGGTCGAGCGCGTGTTTCGCCGCGATCACCACGTTGCCGAACAGGCAGAACCCCATGGCGGTCCGCGTCTCGGCATGGTGGCCGGGTGGGCGGCAGGCGACGAAGGCATTGTCGGCCTCGCCGTCCAGCACGAGGTCGACGGCCCGGATCGCCCCGCCGGCCGCCCGGCGCGCCGCCTGCATCGACCCGGGCGACATCCAGGTGTCGGGGTCGAGCTGCCGGATCCCGGACTTGGGTTCATGCGCGATGACCTGGGCCACGTGGTCCGCGGGATGGGCCAGCGCGAGGTCGTCGTCACCGGCCAGCGGCGCGAGGACACGCATCAGCTCCTTGCCCTCCAGCGCGGGCAGCAGGGCGTTCAGCCGGGCGACCCGTTCGGGATGCCCCTCGGGCGTGACGTGGTTCAGGCAGTCGGGATGGGTGATGAGCGCGGTGGTCATGGCCGGGATGCTAGGTCGCGGTGCGGGCCCCGTCCAGCGCGCTCAGGCATTGGTGAGACGGGCGAATGCGTATTCCGCGGCCAACCAGCCGCGCCGCATCGGCCCCAGTGGGAACCGCCCCGGCGGCCGGGCAAAGGCACGCGGGATTTCCGCCGTCCCGCCCCGGGCCAGGTCGGCCAGCATCGCGCCGCAGTAGGACCCCATGGCCACGCCGTTGCCGTGATAGCCGAAGGCGGCGTATGCGCCCGGCATCTCGGGGATCGCGCCGCAGAATGGCGTCAGCGTGGCGGTCAGGCAGACCATGCCGGACCAGTAATCCGGCGTCTCGACATGCTTCCATTCCGGGAAGAGGCGTTCGAAATCGCGGCGCACCTTGCGTTCGATCCGCGCCTCGTTCCCGGCGCTGGCGATCACCCCGCCGCGCTGGCCGAACACCATCCGGTTGTCGGGCGTCAGGTGGAAGTAATGCAGCAGGCGGCGGTCCTCGTAGGCCATCTGGTGCGCGGTCCAGCCCTGCGCGTCGAGTTCCGCCTGCGTCATCGGGCGGGTCGCGATGACCGAGCTCTGCGCAGGCAGGAACCGGGACCGCATCCATTCGGGCACGTCCTCGGAGCTGTAGCCATTGGTGGCGATGATCAGCTTGCGGGTCCGGATCTTGGCGGCCGGGCTGCTCAGCTGGTAGCCGTAGCTCTTGCGCTCGATCCGGGTGATCGGGCTGCGGCCGCGCAGGCGGGCGCCCGCGGCCTCGGCGGCCTTGGCCAGCCCGGCGAGGTACTTGCGCGGGTGAAGGGCAAAGCCGACCGGCACCGTGAGCGCCCCGTGGAACCGGCCGTTCAGCCCGGCGGCCCGCAGGTCGGCCTTTTCCACCAGCGTGGTCTTCACGCCGTAGGCGGCGTCGTAGTCGGCCTGTTCGGCGCGAAGCTGGCGCATCTTGGCCTCGGAATGGGCCAGGATCGTCTCGCCCTCGGAATGGCGGTCGGCGTCGATCCCGAGCCGGTCGAGAAGGCCCGCGACATGGTCGACCGATGCAACCTCGGCCCGGCGCACCTCGTCCACGGCACCTTCGCCGTGACGGCGCTCGAGCGTTTCATCCTCGGCCCGCGTGCCACCGAGGCAGCAGAACCCACCGTTCCGGCCCGAGGCGCCCCAGCCGGGGTGTTCGGCGTCGAAGACGACGACCTGTTCGCCCGCCTCGGCCAGCCTGAGCGCGGCGTTCAGGCCGGTGTAACCGCCGCCGATAACGGCATAGTCGATGTCCATGTCGCCCTGCGCGGTCGGCGCGGCGAGGTCGGCCCCCGGCACGGCGTCGGCCCAGTGGCACCGGCGGATCGGTTCCGCCGAGTAGGCATAGTCGGCAAAGGGTCTTTTCATGTCCGGATCGCGGCCCGTTCTTCTTCTGCCCGCCGCGTGGCGCTGCGCTTGGAGGCAAGCGAGGCGATCAGAACCCCGAGCGTCACGATCGAGATCAGGATGGTCGAAAGCGCGTTGATCTCGGGGCTGACGCCCAGCCGGACCGAGGACCAGATCTTCATCGGCAGCGTCGTGGCCGAGGGCCCGGCGGTGAAGCTCGCGATCACGAGGTCGTCGAGCGACAGGGTGAAGGCCAGCAGCCAGCCCGACACCACGGCCGGCAGGATGATCGGCAGCGTGACCAGCCGGAACGCGGTGAGGGGCGTGCAACCGAGGTCGAGCGCGGCCTCTTCCAACGAGCGGTCGAAGGTCGCCAGCCGCGATGAGACGACGACCGAGACGTAGCACATTGCAAAGGTCGTGTGCGCCAGCACGATGGTAAAGATCCCCGGTCGAGCCCGATGCTGATGAAGAGCAGCAGCAGCGACAGGCCGGTGATCACCTCGGGCATCACCAGCGGCGCATAGATCATGCCCGAGAACAGCGTGCGCCCGCCGAAGCGGCCTGCGCGGACAAGGACATAGGCCGCCATCGTGCCCAGCACCGTCGCGATGGTGGACGAGAAGAGCGCCACCTTGAACGTCACCCAGGCCGCGTCGAGGAAGGCCTGGTTGCTCAGCAGCTCACCGTACCACTTGGTCGAGAAACCGGCCCAGACCGTAACGAGCTTGGAGGCGTTGAAGCTGTAGATGACCAGGATCACCATCGGCAGGTAGAGGAAGGCAAAGCCGAGGGTCAGCGAGGTCACGTTGAACCAGGACAGGCGTCTCATGCGGTGGCCTCCCCGTGGAAGGTCGCCGCAGGTCGGGTGCGGAAGGAGATCATCGTCATCACAGCCCCTCGGCCTCCCGCTGCTTCTGCTCCTGCCGCTGGAAGAGCACGATGGGGATCACGAGGATCAGCAGAAGGATCACCGCCACCGCCGAGGCGACCGGCCAGTCGCGGTTGGAGAAGAACTCCTCCCACAGGACCTTGCCGATCATCAAGGTCTGCGACCCGCCAAGCAGCGAGGGGATGACGAATTCGCCGACCGCCGGAATGAAGACGAGGAAGCAGCCGGCGATCACGCCGTTGCGCGAGAGCGGGAGTGTCACCAGCCAGAAGGCGGAGGTGCGCGAACAGCCCAGGTCCTCGGCCGCCTCGAGCAGCGATCCGTCGAGGCGTTCGAGCGCGGCGTAGATCGGCAGGATCATGAACGGCAGGTAGGTATAGACGATCCCGATGTAGACCGCCGTGTTGGTGTTCAGGATGGTCAGCGGCCGGTCGATCACCCCGGTCCAGAGCAGGAACTGGTTCAGCAGCCCCTCGTTCGCGAGGATGCCCATCCACGAATAGACCCGGATCAGGAACGAGGTCCAGAACGGCAGGATCACCAGCATCATCAGCGTCGGACGCCATTCCTCGGGCGCGCGGGCCATGGCGTAGGCGATCGGAAAGCCGACCAGCAGCGTCAGCATGGTCGAGATCACCGCGATCTGCAGCGAGGACAGGTAGGCCTTCCAGTAGAGATCGTCGGTCGTCAGGAAGACGAAGTTCTCGAAATCGAGTTCCGAGAAGAAGTCCTTGAGGCCCTGCCAGCCGGCCGAGAGGTCGAGCTGGGGCGTGTAGGGCGGGATCGAGAGCGCGACATCGCTGAGCGAGATCTTCACCACGATCACGAAGGGCACGAGGAAGAGGCAGAGCAGCCACAGGTAGGGGACGAGGATCAGCGTCAGGCGGCGCATGTCGCCTCCTCGGGGGCGCGGCCCCCGTCGCGCGGCCGCGCGACTCCCCGGAGTGTTTCGGAACCGATGAAGCGGGATGCATCATTTCTCGAGCAGCACCCCCGCGGTGTCGGTCCAGCCCAGCCAAACCTCGTCTTCCCAGGTGAAGGTGCGGCGCGCGATGCGGCGGGTGTTCGCCTCCTGCGCCTTGATCACCTGACCGGAGGGCAGTTGCACGTGGTAGGTCGAGATGTTGCCGAGGTAGGCGATGTCGAGGATCTTGCCCTGGACGGTGTTGGGCGCCTGCGGCCGCTCGGCGCTGATCGACACCTTCTCGGGGCGGATTGCCAGCCAGCACTGCTGGTCGAGCGAGAAGTCCTTCTGCGTCTTGGCCATCAGCGGCGGCTGACCCTCGGCCCAGATCACCTGGACGTTGTCGCCGCTCTGGTGGGCCTTGCCCTCGATCAGGTTCACGTCGCCGATGAAATCGGCCACGTAGACCGAGTTCGGGGTCTCGTAGATCCGGTCGGGGGTCGAGACCTGCATCAACTTGCCCTCGTCCATCACCGCCACGCGGGAGGCGACGGTCATCGCCTCTTCCTGGTCGTGGGTGACGATCACGAAGGTCGTGCCGGTCTTTTCCTGGATGTCCATCAGCTCGAACTGGGTTTCCTCGCGCAGCTTCCTGTCGAGCGCGCCGAGCGGTTCGTCGAGCAGCAGGAGCTTGGGCGCCTTGGCCAGCGAACGCGCCAGCGCCACCCGCTGCCGCTGGCCGCCCGAGATCTGGTGCGGCTTGCGATTGCGGAACTTCTCGAGCCGGGTGAGCTTGAGCATCTCGGCCACGCGGGTCTCGATGGTGCCCTTGTCCTTGCCCTCGCGCTTCAGGCCGAAGGCGATGTTCTCGTAGACCGAGAGGTGCGGGAAGAGCGCGTAGCTCTGGAACATCATGTTGACCGCGCGCTTGTTCGGCGGCACCGGCCCGATGTCCTGACCGGCCAGGAGGATCTTGCCCTCGGTCGGGGTCTCGAACCCGGCGAGCATCCGCATCAGCGTGGTCTTGCCGCAGCCGGAAGGCCCCAGCAGCGCAAAGAATTCGCGGGTGAAGATGTCGAGGCTGACATTGTCGATCGCGGTGAAGTCACCGAAGCGCTTGGTGACGTTCTGGAAGCTGATCAACGGTTTTTCGGTCGGATCGTCCCAGGGGGCAAAGATCTTCTGCGGCATGAAGGCTCCGGAATAGGGCTGACCCGCGCGCGGCTGCGCGCGGGCCGAAAGGGCCGGCAATACCGATTATGTGCCCGATTTCACGCGGGTCCAGATCCGCGTCACCGTGCGCTGCACCTTCGGATCGTAGGGCGTCACGGTGTAGAGGTTGTCCAGGGTCGCCTGGTCCGGGTAGATCGCGGTGTCGCCGATCACGTCCTCGACCAGGAATTCCTGCGAGGCCTTGTTGCCGTTGGCGTAGTAGACGTAGTTCGACGCCGCCGCCATGTTTTCCGGATCCATGATGAAGTTCAGGAACTTGTGGGCAGCTTCCGGGTTCGGCGCATCGGTCGGGATGGCCATCTGGTCGAACCACATCAGCGCGCCTTCCTTCGGCGCGTTGTAGACGACCTCGACCCCGTTGTCGGCCTCGGCCGCGCGGTCGCGGGCCTGCAGGATGTCACCCGACCAGCCGAAGGCCACGCAGATGTCGCCGTTGGCCAGCGCGTTGATGTATTCCGACGAATGGAACTTCTGAACATAGGGGCGCACGGCCTCGAGGACCTTGGCGGCCTCTTCGATCTTCTCCGGGTCCTTGCTGTCCGGATCCTCGCCGATGTACTTCAGCGCGGCCGGGATCATCTCGGTCGGGGCGTCGAGGAAATGCACGCCGCAGGCGGCCAGCTTTTCCATGTTCTCGGGGTTGAAGACGAGCTCCAGGCTATCGATCGGGGCGTCCTCGCCCAGCACCTCGGCCACCTTGCCGGTGTTGGCGCCGATGCCGGTGGTGCCCCACATGTAGTTGATCGAGTATTCCGCACCCGGATCGTAGGTGTCGGTTCGCTCCGCGATCACGTCCCACATGTTGCCGATGTTGGGCAGCTTGCTCTTGTCGAGCTTCTGGAACGCGCCGGCCGCGATCTGGCGCTGCAGGAACGAGCCAGTCGGCACCACGACGTCATAGCCCGAGCCCCCGGCCAGCATCTTGGTTTCCAGCAGTTCGTTGCTGTCGAACACGTCGTAGACCAGGTCGATCCCGGTTTCTTCCTCGAACTTCGTCAGCAGCTCTTCGTCGATGTAGTCGGACCAGTTGTAGACGTGCACTTCCTCGGCGAGCGCGGCAGAGGTGCCGAGCGCCAAGGTGGCCGTCATCGTGATCAGGGTCTTCTTCATGAGTGTCTCTCCCGTTGGACGTTGTTAGGAATAGCGCCCAATAATCCCGATCCAATCAAACCTGACGTCGCGACGCAATATGGCCTTTCGACAGCGCCCGGCGTAGCGTCAGCGAAATTTCAGGCAAATTCCGAGGTGTCTCATGCCCACGATCACGAACCACATGGCCACCGCCGAGCTGCAGGCGCTGGACGCGGCGCATCACATGCATCCGTTTTCCACCCAGAACGACCTGGCCAAGCGTGGGGTCCGGGTGATCACCGGCGCCAACGGCGTCTACCTGCGGGACAGCGAGGGGGTCGAGATTCTCGACGCTATGGCGGGGCTTTGGTGCGTGAACGTGGGCTATGGCCGCGATGAACTGGCCGAGGCCGCCGCCCGGCAGATGAAGGAACTGCCCTATTACAACACCTTCTTCATGACCACGCACGTGCCGGCCATCGCGCTGGCCGCCAAGCTGGCCGAACTGGCGCCGGGCGACCTGAACCACGTGTTCTACGCCGGGTCCGGGTCCGAGGCGAACGACACGAATCTTCGCATGGTGCGTACTTATTGGGCAGAAAAAGGTCAGCCGGAACGGGATGTTATCATCTCCCGGTGGAATGCGTACCACGGCAGCTCCGTCGGCAGCGGGTCGCTGGGCGGGATGGTCGGCATCCATTCGCAGGGCGGCCTGCCGATTCCGGGCATCGAGCACATCGGCCAGCCGAACTGGTGGGCCGAAGGCGGCAGCATGGATCCCGACGCGTTCGGCCTGATGCGCGCCCGCGAGCTCGAGGAGAAGATCCTCGAGGTCGGGCCCGACCGCGTCGCCGCCTTCATCGCCGAGCCGGTACAGGGCGCGGGCGGCGTGATCGTCGCACCCGACAGCTACTGGCCCGAGATCCAGCGCATCGTCGACAAGTACGGCATCTTGCTGATCGCGGACGAGGTGATCTGCGGATTTGGCCGGACCGGCAACTGGTTTGGCTCCCAGACGCTGGGCATCCGGCCGCACATCATGACGATCGCGAAGGGCCTGTCGTCGGGCTACCAGCCGATCGGTGGCTCGATCGTCTGCGACGAGGTGGCCGGCGTGCTGGCGGCCTGCGAATTCAACCACGGCTACACCTACTCCGGGCACCCGGTGGCCTGTGCCGTGGCGCTCGAGAACCTGCGCATCCTCGAAGAAGAAGGCATCGTCGACCGCGTCCGCGAGGAAACTGCGCCCTACCTGGCCGAGAAGTTCCGTTCGCTCACCGATCACCCGATGGTGGGCGAGGCCAAGATCGTCGGCATGATGGGCTCCATCGCGCTGACCCCGCACAAGGAAAGCCGGGCAATCTTCGCGGCCGAGGCCGGCACTGTCGGCTACATGGTCCGCGAGCGCTGCTTTGCGAACAACCTGATCATGCGCCACGTCGGCGACCGGATGATCATCTCTCCGCCGCTGGTGATCTCGAAGTCCGAGATCGACCTGCTGATCGAACGGGCGTGGCAATCGCTCGACGAAGGCATGGCGGCGGTGAAGGAAGCGGGGCTCTGGGTCGCGGGCTGACCCGTCTCAGTGCAATGACACCGGAAGTTGCAGCCGCGCGATCCATAGGAATTGCGCGGCTGTCGCGAGGATGACGAAGGCGACGTTCCAGGCCCGGTTCGCCACGAAGATCGTCACCACCGCCCCGGCAACCAGCGCAAGCTGGACCAGCGGAAAGCCGGGGCTGGTCAGCGCGATGTAGGACGCGCCCTTGAGCCAGGTGTCGGCGGCATCGATGGCGAAGAAGACCGCCAGCAACGCAAAGAACCAGCTGCGCCGGGCCTCGAAGTAACCGCGGAAGCCTTCGTATTCCTTGATGTCGTCGGGAAAGAGCAGCGTCGCCAGCAGGAAATGCAGCGCCGCGAAGAAACTGACAAAGGCATAGCGGAAGAAGGTCAGCGTGCCGATCGTGGTCAGCGCGTATTCGAACCACCAGAAGCGCATCACCGCGATCAGGAAGAACGCCACCCAGGCCAGGTGCAACGGGTAGACCGCGTCCCGCCCGGGATGCTGCACGAACCGCGCCGCCCCGGTCAGCAGCCGCGCCACGGCGAGGCTGGTGATCATGCTCAGCACCATGCGGATGTGCAGGAAGGCCTGCGGGTCGGCCGATATCTGTGCGTCCATGGTTCCTCCGCGCCGCGGACCCGCATTCGGGAATCGGCTAGCATGCAACAATGACACACTTTTTTGCCGAATTTGCGCCACGTTAAGAAGTCTAGAGAATCGATTTCTTTTGAGTAGAGTTAACGCACCGTAAATCTAAACCCGCAGGTGTTTGGCGGGTCCAATACTCGAAAGGGACACCTATGGAAGATAGTTTTGGCTTCTTCGATCTCATCTGGTCCATGTTCTGGTTCTTCCTCCTCATCGCATGGTTCTGGGTTCTCATCTCGGTCCTGGCGGACATCTTCCGCTCCAAGGACCTCGGCGGTTTCGCCAAGGCGATCTGGGTGGCCTTCGTGATCCTGATCCCCTGGCTCGGCGTGCTGGTCTACCTGATCGCCCGCGGCCACAAGATGCAGGAGAACACTATCGAGGCCGCCGCCAGCCTGGAGAAGCAGCAGCGCGACTACATCCGCTCGGTCACCGGCAGCTCCGGCTCGACGGCGGAAGAGCTCGAGAAGCTGGCGTCGCTCAAGGAAAAGGGCGTGATCACCGACGCCGAGTTCGCGGCGCAGAAATCCAAGATCCTGGGCGCCTGACGCTCCCCGGCCCGGCGTGACAGCGCCGGGCCCACCCGCCGGATCCCGCCGATCCGCGCGCGCGCCGCTGCGCGGCATGTGCAACCTGTGATAGAGTGATGTCATTTCAGACATCACACAGGTTCGACAAATGCTTATCCCCTCTCTCCGCGTCCCGGCCCTTGTCCTGCTGGGGTGCCTTGCCTCTCCCGCCACCTCCGCGACGTTCGAGATCGACTTCAGCCTGCTCGGCAGCGGCAGCTACACCGGCACGTTCGAGGCCGACCCGATGGGCGGCGTCGTCAGCAACTTCGTCGCCACCATCGGCGCCGTCACCTTTGACACGCAGGTGTCCGGCGCGGCCTTCGAATACGATCCCCTGGGCGGCGATTTCGTGAACTACACGGGCTTTCCGGCCTTCACCAACTCGGTCGCGGTCGCCGGGGTCTGCGGTGTCGGGCTCTGCGCACTCGAGCTCTATCCCAACCCCTACGATCCGGTGCCGGGCGACTACCTGGCCATCGACGAGTTCTTCAACAATATCGACGACGGCACCAAGTACGCGATCAACCCGGTGCCCACAGATGGCGTGATACCTCTGCCCGCGAGCCTGCCGCTCATGATCGGCGCGGGGGTGATGCTGGCGGCGGTCCGGCGCAGACGGAGCGCGACACGGGATAGATGACTCTGTCATTGAATTCCCCCACGGAGTGATTCACCCTGCGGCGGCCCCACCCCTCGCAGGATCCCCACCGCATGAAGCTTGAGAAAACCGACATCGTCTTTGTCACCCTCGCGCTGGTGACGGGGACGCTCTGCTACGTGAAATTCGGCGCCGCCTCGGTCGGCACATCGGTGGCCGAGGCCGGATGGCTGCTCCTGAGCATCCTGCCGCAGCTGATCGCGGGCCTGCTGATCGGCGGCCTGGCGACCCGCCTCGTCAGCCGCGAGAAGGTGGCCGAGATGCTGGGCGGCGGCTCGGGCATCAAAGGCCTCGCCATCGCGACGCTGGCGGGCGTGCTGACGCCGGGCGGCCCCTTCACCTCTTTCCCGATGGTCTACGCGCTCTGGATCGCCGGGGCGGATGCCGGGGCACTGATCGCCTTCATCGCGGCCTGGTCCCTGCTCGGCTTCAACCGGCTGATCGTGTGGGAATTGCCCTTGCTTGGGGTCGATTTCACCGTGATCCGCTACCTCGCCTGCCTGCCGCTCCCGATCCTCGGCGGGCTGATCGCACGCTACGTCTCGCGTGTGCGGGCCTTCCGGCTGGAAGGCCCTGCCGAATGATGGCCGCGCTGATCTTCATCTGGGCGATCGTCCTGGTCCTGGGCGTTCTAGTCTATCGCCGGCACGGCGGCGCGGGGCTCAGCGGGGCGGGGGCCGATGCCTTCGGCACCGCGCGGACCCTGATGCTGCGCCTGCCCTTTGCCCTGCTGACGGCAAGCTTCCTGGTCCAGCTGGTCCCGGTCGAGGCGCTGAGCCACGTGATCGGACCGGCGTCGGGGCTGATGGGGATCATCCTCGCCTCGCTCGTGGGCGGGCTGCTGCCGGGCGGGCCGATGACCTCGTTCCCCATTGCCATCGTGTTCCTGCAAAGCGGGGCGGGCCTGCCCCAGATGGTCGCCCTGATCGCCGGATGGTCGGTCTTTGCGCTGCACCGGATGCTGGCCTACGAGGCGCCGATCATGGGTTGGCGGTTCGTCGGGCTGCGGCTGGTCAGCTGCGCGGCGCTGCCGGTGCTGGCGGGGGTGTTCGCCGAGGCGATTCTGCTGGCGATCGGGCGGGTGTAGCGGCTGCAGCGCGCCTGCCCTGCGCCTTCAGGCCGCCATCAAGCGGTGCACCGACATCGAGATATGGGCGCGGCGGATGAGGGCGGCGGCGGCGCAGTCGCCGAGGGCCAGCGCGCGCCGTGTGTCCTGCAGCTCGGTGAGGAAGATCGCGCATTCCTCGGCCAGGTCGAGCCCGGCGATCTGGCGCAGCCAGACGCGGGCCGTCCGGTAGTAGAGCCGTTCCGACACCTCGCGCAGCACCGCGTTGCCGGTCAGCGAGAGGCCGAACCCGAAGAAATCCATGTTGAGCCGGGCGAAATCGCGCGGGTCGGGGGCGGCGGCCAGGGCCCGCGCGCGATCCAGAAACGTCTCTAACTTGGCTAGTTTTGCCGCGGACGGGACCACCGGGGCCAGACGCCCCACCAATTCCGCCAGCTCCATCCGCAGGGCATAGGTCTGCGCCAATTCCTCGGCATCGGGGTCGGTGACCAGCGTGCCGACGCCGTGCTGCGACAACACCAGCCCCTCGTCCTCCAACCGCGCCAGAACGCGGCGGATCGGCGTGCGCGACACGCCGTACTCGGCGGCGATGTCGCCTTCGGACAGCCGCGTGCCCGGCGCCCAGTCGAGCAGGCAGATCCGCATCCGCATTTCCCGGTGCAGCCGGTCGAGCCGGTCGCGCGCCTCTTCACCCATGCGCGGTGATCCGGTCGGCCAGCCCGTGCAGCATATCGAGGCAGGCCGACAGCTGCGTCATCTCGATGTATTCGTCCGGCTTGTGCGCCTGCTCGATCGAGCCGGGACCGCAGACCACGACATCCATGCCGATCTCCTGGAACAGGCCCGCCTCGGTCCCGAAGGCGACCAGGTCGGCACCGTTCGCGCCGGTCAGCTCCGACACCAGTTGCAGCGCCGCGTTCTGCTCCATCGGCTCCAGCCCGGCGACCTCGCCCAGAATCTCGGTCGCGATCATCGCCTCGGGGCAGGTGCGCCGCATCTCGGGCAGCAAGATATCCTCGGAATAGGCTCTGATGACGCGGTTGACGAAATCGGCGTCGGCCTGCTGCACGGGTCGCATTTCCCATTCGACCTCGGCATGGCCGGGGATCACGTTCGGCGCGTGGCCGCCCGACAGCCGGCCGAGGTTGATCGTGGTCCAGGGCGGTTCGAACCGGGATCCGGGCGGCGCGCGGTGCTTCAGCGCCTCGCGCAGTTCCAGCAGGCGGGTCACGTAGCGGGCGGCGTATTCCGAGGCGTTGACGCCAAGGTCTGGCCGCGAGCCGTGCCCCTCCTGCCCGGTGAAGGTGACCTTGTATTCGCAACAGCCCTTGTGCCCCTCGATGATCCGCATCAGGGTCGGTTCCCCCACGATGGCGAGGTCCGGCCGCGCCTCGCGTTCGCGCAGGATGCGGGCGAGGCCCTGCGCGCCGAGGCAGCCGATTTCCTCGTCATGGGTGAAGGCGAAATGCACGGGCCGGGTCAACTGGCGCGCGGCAAAGGTCGGCGCCATGGCGATGCAGGCGGCGATGAAACCCTTCATGTCGCAGGTGCCGCGGCCGTAGAGGCGGCCGTCGTCCTCCCACATGGCGAAGGGATCGGCGCTCCACGGCTGGTCGGTCACCGGCACCACGTCGGAATGGCCCGAGAGCATGATGCCCCCCGGCGCCTCGGGGCCGATGGTGGCAAAGAGGTTCGCCTTCTGTCCGGTGGCGTCGTGCAGCACCTCGACCCGCGCGCCGGCATGTTCCAGCCGCTCGGCCATCACCGCCATCAGGTCGAGGTTGCCGTCAGACGACACCGTGGGATGCGACACCAGGGTGCCGAGCAGGTCGCGCGTGGAGTCGAGATAGCTCATGGCTTCACGAACATCTTGCGCGGCCGGTCGCAGAGGCATTCTGCCGGCCCTTCGTCCTTGATCAGGATCGATTCCGTGATCTCGAGACCCCAGTCCGCCATCCAGAGGCCGGGCATGAAGTGGAAGGTCATGCCTGGTTCCAGCACGGTCTCGTCCTCGGCCCGGAACGAGATGGTGCGTTCGCCCCAGTCCGGCGGATAGCTGAGGCCGATGGGATAGCCGCAGCGCTCGCCCCGGGTGATGTTGGCGCGCTCCAGCGGCGCGGCCAGCGCGTTCGCCACGTCGCAGGCGCGGTTGCCGGCGCGGGCGGCGTCGATCCCGGCCTCGAGCCCCTCGACCAGCGCGGCCTCGGCGGCCTTGAGGATGTCCGAGGGTTCGCCCAGGAACAGCGTCCGGCAGAACGGCGCATGGTAGCGGCGGTAGCAGCCCGAGATCTCGAAGAACGTCGCCTCGCCCGTCTTGAAGGGCTCTCCGTTCCAGGTCAGGTGCGGCGCGGCGGCGTCGGACCCCGAGGGCAGCAGCGGCGGGATCGCGGCGTAGTCGCCCCAACCCTCGTCGGTGCCGGTGATGGCGTCGCGGTAAATCTCGGCCACGATCAGGTTCTTGGGGATGCCCGGTTCGACCCGTTCCAGCAGCCCGTCGACGATCTTTTCCGAGATCCGCGCGGCCTTGCGCATGAAGGCCAGTTCCTCGCCCGATTTCACCGTCCGGCACCAGTTCACCAGGGCAGTTGCGTCGTGAAAGGTGGCATCGGGCATCTCGTGGGTCAGCACCGCGTGGGCCTTGGCGGAGTAGTAGTAATTCTCCATCTCCACGCCGATATGCGACGTGGCGACCCCCATGGCGGCCAGGTTCGCGGCAAGGTCCTGCATCGGGTGGCGTTCGGTGGACTGGACGAAGTTGTCGACATAGCCGTGGATGCGGCTGTCTTCCATCCAAACGGTGCGCAGGGCGCCGTTGCGGTCCTGCATCCGTCCCCACCACCAAGGGTCCCGGTCGAGGAAGACGACGACGCCTTGGTGGACGTAGAAGCTCCACCCGTCATAGCCGGTCAGCCAGGCCATGTTGGACGGGTCCGAGACACAGAGCACTTCGATCCCCGCCGCCTCCATCGCCGTGCGGGTCTTGTGCAGGCGGCGCTGGTACTCGGCTTCCGAAAAGGGAATCGATTTCTGGATCATGGTGCTGTCCCCGGTCTGACTGTGGGCCTTCGGTCTCTCCCCCTTGGCAGGTTGTGCACAACCTCGCCGCTCCAGAAACGAACTGCGCAGGTCGTTTTCAGGAAATACAAGTCTTCCCGCCTGCTTCTAGGTTGACGAGACCGTGACGGCGGCGTTGTTGTGCACAACTGTTGGGCAATGAGGGCGGGAATGCTCGAACTTTCGGATGTCGAGGCGGCGGCGCGGGTGCTGCGGGGCCGGGCGGATGCAACGCCGCTGGTGCCGTCGCTCTATGCCGGGTCGGAGCTCTGGCTCAAGCTCGAGATCTGCCAGCCGATCGGCGCCTTCAAGCTGCGTGGCGCGCTGAATGCGGTGGCGCAGGCGCGGGCCGACACCGTCACCTGCTGTTCCACCGGCAACCATGGCCGCGGTGTCGCCTGGGCGGCGCGGGCGGCAGGCAAGCGGGCGGTGATCTGCATGTCCGAGCTGGTGCCGCAGGCCAAGGTCGACGGCATCCGCGCGCTCGGCGCAGAGGTGCGGATCGTCGGGCGCAGCCAGGACGACGCCCAGGCCGAGGTCGACCGGCTGGTGCGCGACGCCGGACTGGAAGAGATCCCGCCTTTCGACCATCCTCTGGTGATTGCCGGTCAGGCCACCATCGGGGCCGAGATCATGGTACAGATGCCCGAGTTAGAGACGATCCTGGTGCCCCTGTCGGGGGGCGGTTTGGCGGCCGGCGTGGCCTTTGCGGCCAAGCAGGCCAAGCCCTCGGTCAAGGTGATCGGCATCAGCATGGACCGCGGTGCCGCGATGTACGACAGCCTGAGGGCCGGCCACCCGGTTGCCGTCGAAGAGGTGCCGAGCCTTGCCGACAGCCTTGGAGGCGGGATCGGGATGGCGAACCGGATCAGCTTTGCCATGTGCCGCGACCTGCTCGACGACACGCTGCTGGTAACCGAGTCCGAGATCTACTGTGCCATGCAGGAGCTGTTCTTTACCGACCGTCTGGTGACCGAGGGTGGATCCGTTGTCGGACTTGCGGCGTTGATGTCGGGAAAGCTGCGCTGCACGGGTCCGGTCGCGACGATTTTGACGGGTCGCAATGTGGACATGGGACAGTACGCCCGGATCATTGCCGGGCAGGACGTGCAGCTTGGCGACCTGACCGTGAAGGGGGTGCCCCATGGCGCATGATATCCGCGTGGTGACCGAGGCCGAGCTGCGTCGCGTGATCGCGCTCGACGCCGGGCTGGTTGACGTGATCGAACGGGCCTTTGCCGCGCTGTCGGGGCCGGGGGTGGTGATGCCGCCGGTCCTGTCGATGGCGCTGGAAGAGGTCCATGGCGAGGTCGACGTCAAGACGGCCTACCTGCCCGGCTTCGACGGTTTCGCGATCAAGGTCAGCCCGGGGTTCTTCGACAATCCCAAGCTGGGGCTTCCATCGCTGAACGGGCTGATGATCCTGTTCTCGGCCAAGACCGGGCTGGTCGAGGCCCTGTTCCTCGACAACGGCTATCTCACCGACATCCGCACCGCGGCCGCGGGTGCCGTCGCGGCGCGGCACCTTGCCCCGTCGCAGGTCGAAACCGCGGCGGTCCTGGGCACCGGGGTGCAGGCACGGCTCCAGATCGCGGCGGCGCATCTGGAACGGCCCTTCGGCCGGGTGCTGGTCTGGGGCCGCGACCTCGTCAAGGCCGGGGACTGCGCGGCGGAGCTGCGCAAGATACTGGGGATCGAGGCCGAGGTGGTCGAAACCGTGGACGAGGCCGTTGCTCACAGCCAGTTGGTTGTCACCACCACCCCGGCGCGCGATCCGCTGATCACCGCGGGGATGCTGCACCCGGGCCTGCACATCACCGCCATGGGGTCCGACCAGCCCGGCAAGAACGAGGTCGCGGCAGACGCGCTTGCCGCCGCCGACCTCTACGTCGCCGACCGCGTCGCCCAGTGCGAGGTGGCGGGCGAACTGGCGGCGGCGCGGGCGCGCGGGTTGATGACCGGCCTGTTGCCCGAATTGGGCGAGGTCGTGACCGGCGCGGTGCCCGGGCGCAGCTCGGATGACGAGGTGACCATCTGCGACCTGACCGGCACCGGCGCACAGGACACCGCCATCGCCTCTCACGTCGCCACGTTGCTGTCGGGGGGCGACATCGGCACGCTGATCGGGACATGACCGGCCTGCGCCTCGACGCCCGCGACCTCGAGATCCTGCGCGTGCTGGAGCGCGAGGGGCGCATCACCAAGACCCAGCTGGCCGAACGCATCAACCTGTCGCCCACCCCGTGCTGGGAACGGCTAAAGCGGCTCGAGGACGCGGGCGTCATCGAGGGCTACGGCGCGCGCATCGCGCTCAAGATGCTGGCACCGCATGTCGTGGTCTTTGTCGCGGCCGAGCTGGCGAACCACACGACCGGGGTGTTCCGCACCTTCGAGGCGGCGGTCCAGGACATCCCCGAGGTGACCGCCTGCTGGGCGCTCGGCGGCGGGTTTGACTACCTGCTGCAGGTCGTCACCCCCGACATCGACGCCTACCAGCGGCTGATCGACCGGATGCTCGCCACCGAGATCGGGCTGGCGCGGTATTACACCTACATCGTGACGAAACCGGTGAAGGGCCCCGCGCCGCTGCCGTTCGAGGCGCTCGGGCTGCCGCAGAAGGATTGACTGCCAGCCGCGGGGGTGCGGAGAGGAATCCTCTGCCCCGCGCGACAAGATCAGGCACCTTCTCTGACACGAAAATGCGATCACTCCGGGGAAACACCGCGCCGGAGGATCCCCGATGTCCCTGCATCACGCCCTGCCGAAATCCCCCTTGGCCGAGGTCGCCGACCCGCGGCTCGTCCGCTCCTTTGCCTATGTCGGCGGGAAGTGGACCGGCGCGGCCGACAGCGCGACCTTCTCGGTCACCAACCCGGCCGACGGCGCCTGGCTGGGCGACGTGGCCGAATTGACCGCGGCCGACAGCCGGGCCGCGGTGGATGCGGCGCAGGCGGCGTTCGGGCCGTGGTCGCGGCTGCTGCCGCAGGAAAGGTCCGCCCTGCTGCGCCGCTGGTTCCGGCTGATGCAGGAGGCGCGCGAGGACCTGGCCCGGATCATGGTGCTGGAACAGGGCAAGCCGCTCTCCGAGGCACGGGGCGAGATCGACTATGCCGCCGACTTCGTCGAGTACTACGCCGAGGAGGCCAAGCGCCCGAACATCGAGGGTGTGACCAGCCACCTGCCGGATGCCGAGGTCGAGCTCTGGCGCGAACCCGTGGGCGTTGCCGCGCTGATCACGCCCTGGAACTTCCCCGCCGCGATGCTGACCCGCAAGGCCGGCGCGGCGCTGGCGGCGGGCTGCACCGTGGTGTGCCACCCGTCCAAGGAAACGCCGTTCTCGGCCCTGGCGCTGGCGGAACTAGCCGAACGCGCCGGCATCCCGGCGGGCGTCTTCAACGTGGTGACCGGCCAGCCGGCCGAGGTGGTTGAGCCCTGGGCCGAGGATCCGCGGGTGCGGGTCCTGTCCTTCACCGGCTCGACCGAGGTCGGCCGCCTGCTCTATCGCCAGTGCGCCGGGACGGTGAAGACACTGGTGATGGAACTGGGCGGACATGCGCCGGTGATCGTCTTTGCCGATGCCGAGATGGACAATGCCGTCGCCGAGACGATGAAGGCGAAATGGGCGACCTCCGGGCAGGACTGCCTGGGCGCGAACCGGATCTACGTGGAGCGGTCGGTCTACACCGAGTTCTGCGCCCGTTTTGCCGAGGCGACGGGGCGGCTGACCGTGGGCATCGGCATGGATGACCCCGACATCGGCCCCCTGATGAATGACGCGGCGGTGGCCAAGCAGCGCGCCCATGTCGAGGACGCCGTGGCCAAGGGGGCAAGGGTGCTCTGCGGCGGTGGGGCGCATGAGCTGGGGCCGCTTTTCTGGCAGCCCACGGTCCTGGCCGACGTGCCCGACGACTCGCTGATCCTGCGCGAGGAGACATTCGGGCCTGTCGCCGCGATCCTGCCCTTCGACACCGAGGAGGAGGTCATCGCGCGGGCCAACGACACCGAGTACGGGCTTGTCGCCTACCTTCACGCGATGGACCCGCGGCGGATCTACCGGGTCAGCCGGGCGCTGGAGTTCGGCATGGTCGCCGTGAACCGCACCAAGGTCACCGGGGCGCCGATCCCCTTCGGCGGGTTCAAGCAGTCGGGGCTGGGGCGCGAGGGCGCAAGGCTCGGCATGGAGGCGTTCACCGAGGTCAAGTACCTCTGCCGGGACTGGGCGTGAGGCGCCCCGTGTCAGGCTCCTGCGCGCGTGGCGGGCGAGGGAGCCTCCGGCGGGAGTTTACCTTGCAAGATGAAGAGGGGGCCGCGTGCCGGCCCGTGAGTGAGAGACGGCGGATCGCGGCGCGGTCCGAAGACGAAAGGAAGACGGAATGTTGAGGAACGACCAGCTTGAGCAGTGGGACCGGGAGAGTTTCTTCATCCCTCGACGCATCTCGGGCAATTCGCGCGGGGCGAGGCGCCGCAGCGCGTGATCCGCACCGCGAAGGGCTGCCACATCACCGACCGGGACGGGACCGAACTGCTCGACGCCTTTGCCGGGCTTTACTGCGTGAACGTGGGCTACGGCCGGCCCGAGATCGCCGAGGCGATTGCCGAGCAGGCGAAGGAGCTGGCCTATTACCACGCCTATGTCGGGCACGGGACCGAGGCGTCGATCACGCTGGCCAGGATGGTGCTGGACCGCGCGCCCGAGGGGATGAGCAAGGTCTACTTCGGTCTGGGCGGATCGGACGCGAACGAGACCAACGTCAAGCTGGTCTGGTACTACAACAACATCCTCGGCCGGCCGGAGAAGAAAAAGATCATCTCGCGCTGGCGGGGGTATCACGGGTCGGGGCTGATGACCGGGTCGCTGACCGGGCTCGCGACCTTCCACAACAAGTTCGACCTGCCGATGAACCCGGTCCTGCACACCGAGGCGCCCTATTACCTGCGCCGCCCGGATCGAGGGATGAGCGAGGCGGCGTTCACCGCGCATTGCGTGGCCGAACTCGAGGCGCTGATCGACCGCGAGGGGGCCGACACCATCGCCGCCTTCATCGGCGAGCCGCTGATGGGGACCGGCGGGATCGTTCCACCGCCCGAGGGTTACTGGCCCGCAATCCAGGCGGTGCTCGACCGGCATGACATCCTGCTGATCGCCGACGAGGTGGTGACCGGCTTCGGGCGGCTGGGGTCGATGTTCGGGTCGGACCATTACGGCATCCGGCCCGATCTGATCACCATCGCCAAGGGGCTGACCAGCGCCTATGCACCGCTTTCGGGGTCGATCGTGGGCGAGAAGATGTGGCGGGTGCTAGAACGGGGCACCGACGAGAACGGGCCGATCGGGCATGGCTGGACCTATTCCGCCCATCCCATCGGCGCGGCGGCCGGGGTCGCGAACCTGCGGCTGATCGACGAGCTGAAGCTGGTCGAGGCGGCGGGGCGCACCGGCGCCTACCTGAACGCGGCGCTGCGCGACGCGGTCGGCAGCCACCCAATGGTCGGCGAGGTGCGCGGCGAGGGCATGATCGCGGCGGTCGAATTCATGCAGGACCCGCAGAAGGGCACCTTTTTCGACCCGGCGCAGACGGTCGGCGCAAGGGTCGCGGCCGAACTGCTCAAGCAGGGGGTGATCGGCCGGGCGATGCCGCAGGGCGATATCCTGGGCTTTGCGCCGCCCTTCTGCCTGACCGAGGCCGAGGCGGACGAAATCGCCGGCAAGACGGCAAAGGCCGTCGCCGCCGTGCTGGGCTGAGATCCGGCACGCACCGCACGATTCGCTGCCGCCGCGGGGGTTTCCGTTGCGGCAGCGCCAGAATCCCGGGACGGCCCGCAAAATCACGCTATCTGTGGGTGAAACTAAGTGCGGCCGGGTCGGTTTCGGGGGGCAATGCGACGCGAACCGGTTGAAACCTGAGGGTCAAGCCGCTTTAGTGTCGGGAAATTAAAGCGGAAAAAATCCGCGAACGGACAACGGGGAGCCACTTTTGGCTGATACAGATTCAAGCGACGCTTTCGTCGCATTCGAACGCGTTCAGAAAAGCTATGACGGCGAGACCCTCGTCGTGAAAGACCTCAACCTCTCGATGCCCAAGGGCGAGTTCCTGACCATGCTGGGGCCGTCGGGGTCCGGCAAGACGACCTGCCTGATGATGCTCGCGGGGTTCGAGACCGCCACCCACGGGGAAATCCTGCTGGACGGCAAGCCGATCAACAACATCCCGCCGCACAAGCGCGGCATCGGCATGGTGTTCCAGAACTACGCGCTCTTCCCACACATGACGGTGGCCGAGAACCTGAGCTTTCCGCTCGAGGTGCGCAAGATCGGCAAGTCCGAGCGCGAGCAGAAGGTGAAGCGCGCGCTCGACATGGTGCAGATGGGCGATTTCGGCGGCCGACGCCCGGCGCAGCTTTCGGGCGGTCAGCAGCAGCGGATCGCGCTGGCCCGCGCGCTGGTGTTCGAGCCCGAGTTGGTGCTGATGGACGAACCGCTCGGCGCGCTCGACAAGCAGCTGCGCGAGCACATGCAGTTCGAGATCACCAGCCTGGCCCACAACCTCGGGATCACGACCGTCTACGTGACCCACGACCAGACCGAGGCGCTGACCATGTCGGACCGCGTCGCGGTGTTCGACGACGGGCGGATCCAGCAGCTGGCGCCGCCGGACCAGCTCTACGAGAGCCCGCAGAACAGCTTCGTCGCGCAGTTCATCGGCGAGAACAACACCTTCGAAGGCACCGTGACCGAAATCAACGGCGAGTTCTGCAAGGTGAAACTTCAGGACGGCGAGATCATCGACGCCAAGGCCGTGAACGTCGGCAAGGTCGGCGACAAGACCCGCGTGTCGATCCGGCCCGAACGGGTGGAGTACAACAAGGACCGGATGGCCGAGGGCGTGCACACGCTGAAGGCCGAGGTGCTCGAGTTCATCTACATGGGCGACATCTTCCGCACCCGCCTGCGGGTCGCCGGCAAGGACGATTTCGTCATCAAGACCCGGAATGCCCCGGACCAGGTGCGCCTCCAGCGTGGCCAGCAGCTCGAGATCGGCTGGCTGCCGTCCGACTGCCACGCGCTCGACGCCTGACGGGTCCAAACGATCGCGCCGGCGATCGGCCGGCGTGAGACCACGAAGCCGAGGTCGTCCCGCCCGTGACGCGCGGCCAAGCAACCCGAAAAACGGGCTGGATAGCGAAAGGAAATCCATAGGATGAAACCGTCTGCAGTTCTCCTGGCGTCCGTCGCCTTCGCCGCAAGCGGCGTGGCAGGATCCGCGCAGGAGATGGCCAACGAGATGACTCTCGTGAGCTGGGGTGGCGCCTACCAGAAGTCCCAGCTGAAGGCATATGTGGAACCTTACCTCGCCATGCATCCCGAGGTGACGGTCGTCTGGGACGAAAGCTCGGCCGAAGCCGTGGCAAAGCTCCGGGCGATGAACGAGGCCAAGAACATCACCTGGGACCTCGTGGACGTTGAAGCCGCCGACGCCATCCGCCTCTGCGACGAGGGGCTGGCGAAGGAGATCGACTTCGACGCCGAACTGGCTGCCGGCGACGACGGGTCCTCGCCGACCGAGGATTTCGGCGACTCGCTCGTGTCCGACTGTTTCATCCCGCAGATCGTGTTCTCGACCACCGTCGGCTACCGCACGGACATGGTCGGCGACACCCCGCCCTCGGACATCTGCGCGATCTTCGACCTCGAGACCTATCCGGGCAAGCGGTCGCTGAACAAGCGCCCGCTGGCGAACGTCGAATGGGCACTGCTCTGCGACGGCGTGCCGAAAGAGGAAATCTATGACGTGCTGGCCACCGAAGAAGGCCAGGAACGCGCGCTCGCCAAGCTCGGCACCATCAAGGACGAGGTGATCTGGTGGACCGCCGGCGCCGACACGCCGCAGCTGCTGGCCGATGGCGAGGTCGTCATGGGCTCCACCTACAATGGCCGCCTGTTCTCGGCCATCGCCGAACAGAACCAGCCGATCGGGATGCTCTGGGATGCCGAGATGCTAGACTTCGACGGGTGGATCGTCCCCGAAGGTCTGGATGACGCACGCCTGGCCCGGGTGATGGACTTCCTCAAGTTCGCCACCGACAGCCAGCGGCTTGCCGACCAGGCCAAGTGGATCAGCTACGGCCCGGCGCGCGCCTCTTCGGCACCGCTGGTCGGACAGCACGCCGACCTCGGCATCGACATGGCACCGCACATGCCGACCGACCCGAACAACGCCCAGAACGTCTTCGTGACCCAGTACGAGTTCTGGGCCGACTACCGCGACGACATCGACGCGAAATTCCAGGCTTGGCTGGCCCAGTAAGGCCCGCCTGACCGCCTGGCCGAAGGGCGGGGACCAATCCCCGCCCCAACACTAGGGAGACCACAATGAAACAGACTACAGCTCTTCTGTCAGCGGCGCTCATCGCCGCGGGCGGTGCTGCCGGCGCACAGGACATGGCGAACGCAATGACGCTCGTGTCCTGGGGCGGGGCGTACCAGAACAGCCAGCAGAAGGCCTATGTCGAGCCCTACCTCGCAGATCACTCGGACGTGACCGTGACCTGGGATGAAAGCTCGGCCGAAGCCGTCGCCAAACTTCGCGCGATGAACGAAGCCGGAAACATCACCTGGGACCTGGTGGACGTGGTGGCCGCTGATGCGATCCGCCTCTGCGACGAAGGCCTCGCCATGGAGATCGACTTCAACGAGGTCCTGGCCGAGGGCGACGACGGTTCGTCCGCCGAGGACGACTTCGGCGAGATGCTGGTGAGCGACTGCTACATCCCGCAGATCGTCTATTCGACCACGTTCGGCTACCGCACCGACATGGTGCCCGAAGGTGCCGATGCGCCGTCGGAAATCTGCGACGTCTTCGACCTTGAAACCTATCCGGGCAAGCGCGCGCTCGAGAAGCGGCCGATCAACAACATGGAATGGGCCCTGCTCTGCGACGGCGTCGCAAAGGAAGACGTCTATGACGTGCTGGCCACCGAAGAGGGCCAGGAACAGGCGCTCGCCAAGCTCGACACCATCAAGGACGACGTGATCTGGTGGTCGGCCGGCGCGGACACCCCGCAGCTGCTGGCGGACGGCGAGATCTTCATGGGCTCGACCTACAACGGCCGCCTGTTCTCGGTCATCGAGGAACAGAACCAGCCGGTCGCGATGATGTGGGACGCACAGGTCTTCGACCTTGACGGCTGGATCATCCCCGAGGGTCTGCCCGAAGACCGCCTGGCACGCGTGATGGACTTCGTGAAGTTCGCCACCGACACCCAGCGTCTGGCCGATCAGGCCAAGTACATCTCCTACGGCCCGGCACGCGCCTCCTCGGCGCCGAAGGTGCCCGAGGACATGAAGCAGCACATGCCGACCGACCCGGCAAACGCTGAAAACACCTTCCTCTACAATTACGAGTTCTGGGCCGACTACCGCGACGACATCGACGCGAAGTTCCAGGCCTGGCTCGCCCAGTAAGGAACGGCGCAAGGGCCATGCGGCCCGTGCCACATGATCGACCGGCGGGGCGGCCAGACCGGCCCGCCGGCACCAAGGACGGCAAAGCCGCCACGCACAACGACAGGGACATGCCATGCCCAAGGGCTACATCATCGGCCACATCACGGTGAACGACCCGGAGGATTACGCCGAGTACATCCGCCTCGACACCCCGATCCTCTCGAGGCTGGGCGGGACCTTCATCGTCCGCGGCGGACAGTCGGAAACCCCAGAGGGCAAGGCCGAACAGCGTCACGTCGTCATCGAATTCCCGGACTACCAGGCCGCGTTGAACGCCTATCACGACCCCGATTACCAGGAGGTCGCCGCGATCCGCCGCCGGTCCGCCACCAGCACCATCATCGTCGTGGAGGGCGCCTGACATGACCGACAGCACCACGAGCCCCGACCAGTCCGGCCCGATGCTGGCCGCCGACGGCACGCCGCTCAAGAAAAGCCTCCGCCGCGCGCTGCGGCGGCAGAAGATGCGGGCGCTGCTGCTGATCTCGCCGCTGCTGATCTTTATCCTCGTGACCTTCATCGCGCCGATCGCGGACATGCTGTTCCGGTCGGTCGAGAACGACATCGTCGGCGACACGCTGCCGCGGACCGTGACGGTGCTGGTCGACTGGGATCCCGACACCGACGAGCTACCCAGCGAAGGCACCTACCGCGCGCTCTACGTCGACATGTTCGTCGCCGCCGAGCGCAAGGCGCACACCCGCCTCGGCACGCGCCTGAACTATGAGATGACCGGCATCTCGTCGCTCTTCCGTCGCACCGGGCGGGACGTCGACGATTTCGGAGAGCTCTACCAGGACCAGTTCGTCGCCCTGAACGAGGCCTGGGAAGACCCGATGGTCTGGGCCCGCATCTTCGGCGATGCCGACTGGGTGGCCGAGGCCGAGGGCGCCGACAAGCCCGGCCCGGACTTCGTGCCGCGCGACGCCGCCGCGACCGCGCTTCCCACCACGGCCGAGGTCTATGCAGAGTTCGCCGAGTTCCTGCAGACCGAAGACAACGACAACCCGGTCGAGGAAGACCCCTGGTCGCTGCTCTACACCGCGCTCTACTGGGACCTCGCCCGCAACGGTTTCGACTATGCCGGACCCGAGGCCGAGCTGATCGCCGAGGCCGCTGCCGCCGTGCCGGGGTTCGAGACGGCGTCGATGAAGGAGAACTTCCTCGACAGCGACAAGGACTGGGGCAACCCCGAGGTCTGGGCAACGATCCAGACCTATTCCCCCCGCTACACGCCCGGCTACTTCCTGAACGCCGCCGACATGCAGCTGACCCCGGACGGGATCGAACAGCGGCCCGCGAACGAACAGATCTACTGGATCCTGTTCAAGCGGACGATCTTCATGTCGATGACGATCACCATCTCCTGCATCCTGCTGGGCTACCCGGTGGCCTGGCTGCTGGCCAACCTGCCGATGCGCACCGCCAACCTTCTGATGATCCTGGTGCTGCTGCCGTTCTGGACCTCGCTGCTGGTGCGGACCTCGGCGTGGAAGGTGATGCTGCAACAACAGGGGGTGATCAACGACGTGCTGGTCTGGATCGGGCTCGTCGACGATTCAAGCCGGCTGATCATGATCAACAACCAGTTCGGCACGATCGTCGCGATGACGCACATCCTGCTGCCGTTCATGATCCTGCCGCTGTTCTCGGTCATGGCGACGATCCCGCCGACCTACATGCGGGCGGCCAAGTCGCTGGGCGCAACCGACTGGACGGCCTTCTGGCGGGTCTACTTCCCGCAGTCGGTGCCGGGCATCGGCGCGGGCTCGATCCTCGTCTTCATCCTGGCCATCGGCTACTACATCACACCGGAAATCGTCGGCGGGACCACCGGCACGTTCATCTCGAACCGGATCGCGTACCACATCAGCTCGTCGCTGAACTGGGGCCTCGCGGCCGCGCTCGGGACGATCCTGCTGGCCGCGGTTCTCATCCTCTACTGGGCCTATGACCGGATCGTGGGCATCGACAACGTGAAGCTGGGGTAACGATCATGGCACTTCCGACCTATGCCAGCACCGGCCAGACGATCTGGTACTACACCTTCCGGGTGATCTGCGGTCTGGTCTTCTTCTTCCTGATCGCGCCGATCCTCGTGATCATCCCGCTCAGCTTCAACGCCGAGGACTTCTTCACCTTCACCCCGGCGATGCTCAGCCTCGATCCCGAGGGCTATTCGCTCAAGCACTACGACGACTTCTTCAACACGTCCGACTGGCAGCAGGCGATGTGGAACTCGCTCAAGATCGCGCCGATGGCAACCTTCCTGGCGGTGAGCCTCGGGACGCTCGCGGCAATCGGGCTGGCGTCCGAGCATGTGCCGTTCCGGCGCACGATCATGGCGATCCTGATCTCGCCGATGATCGTGCCGCTGATTATCTCGGCGGCGGGGATGTACTTCTTCTACTCCCGCGTCGGGCTGCAGGGGACCTACATCGGCGTGGTCCTCGCGCACGCGGCGCTTGGCATTCCCTTCGTCATCATCACCGTGACCGCGACGCTCGTGGGCTTTGACCGCTCGCTCACGCGGGCGGCGGCGAACATGGGGGCGAACCCCGTGACCACCTTCTTCCGGGTGCAGATGCCGCTGATCCTGCCGGGCGTGATCTCGGGCGCGCTCTTTGCCTTCATCACCTCTTTCGACGAAGTGGTCGTGGTGCTCTTTGTCGGCTCGGCCGGGCAGAAGACGCTGCCGTGGCAGATGTTCATTGGCCTGCGGGAACAGATCTCGCCCACCATCCTCGCCGTGGCGACGATGCTCGTGGCGATTTCGATCCTGCTGCTGACCGTGGTAGAATTGCTGCGCCGCCGGTCCGAGCGGCTGCGGGGGATGTCCCCCGGCTGACAGAGGGGATGACATGCCACGGATCGAATTCTGGATCTCGGTCGGCAGCACATACAGCTACCTGAGCGTCGCACGGCTGGCGCAGGTGGCGGCGGATCAAGGGGTGTCATTCACGTGGCACCCCTTTTCCGTGCGCGAGATCATGGTCGAGATGCAGAACGTGCCCTTCGTCGGCAAGCCGGTGAAGGCGGCCTACATGTGGCGCGATATCGGGCGACGGGCAAAGCTCTACGGTCTGCATCCGAGGCTGCCCGCGCCCTACCCGCTGGAACAGTTCGACCGTGCCAACCGGGTGGCTGTGCTCGCCGCCGAAGAGGGCTGGTGCGGGGACTACGTGACAGCCGCCTACCGAGCGTGGTTCGAAGAGGGGCTGGCGGCCGGAACGGATGCGAACCTGGCGCGGGCCCTGGCGGCGGCGGGCCAGAGCGTCGACCGGGTGCTGCAGGCGGCAGGCGGAGAAGCGATCTCGGCCCGCTACGCCGCCCGCACGCAGGAGGCGCGGGACCGCGGCATCTTTGGCGCGCCGAGCTTCGTCTGCGAGGACGGGGAACTCTTCTGGGGCGACGACCGGCTGGAGGAGGCGGTGGCCTGGGCGCAGGCGCTGGAGCGCGCGGGGTGAGGGCGGTGGCGATCCCTCCTGCGACGGGGCGCTGACCGAGAGACCCGGGGGCTGTCTGCCCCCGGACCCCCGAGGATATGAAACCAGGGGAAAGCGGGGGGTGGTTCGCGGGACTACAACGCGGCGAAGCGCGTTGAGAGATCGTGGGCGGCATCCTCCCAGCCCCAGGGCGGGTTCACGACGTAGAGGCCGGAGCCGACCATGCCATGACCCTCGCGCGCGGGCGGGAACCGGACCTCGTGCCGGATCGCGCCGTCGAGGTCGAGCGCGTCGAGGGCGCGGGCCATGTCGCGCTGCGCGCCGTTCACGAGGATCGGGTACCAGAGCATGATGACGCCCACGTTCCACTTGCGGTGCAGCTGCGCGATCAGCTTCGGCATCGCGGCATACTCGGTCTTGACCTCGTAGGCGGGGTCGATCAGCAGCAGGCCACGCCGCGGCTCGGGCGGGCAGAGCGACAGGGCCATCTGCGGCCCGTCCGCCTTGCGCACGTCGACGCCGGGCAGCGCGTGGCGCAGCGCCTCGGCCTCTTGCGGGTGCAGTTCCGCCAGGTGGATGCTGTCGCCTTCGCGCAGGAGGCTCTGGGCGATCAGCGGCGACCCGGGATAGGCCGTGGCCCCGCCCCGCGCCTGCGCCGCCTTCAGCGCCCGGGCATAGGGATGATCGTCGGGAAACCAGCCGCGCACCTTCGCGATGCCCTGCGCCGCCTCGCCGGTCTTGAGCGCCTCGGCGCCGGACAGGTCATAGAGCGCGCGACCTGAATGCGTTTCGATATAGGACAGCGGCTTGGGCTTCTGCGCGAGGTAGTCGAGCGCCAGCGCCAGAAGCGCGTGCTTATGGACGTCCGCGAGGTTCCCGGCGTGATAGGCGTGCTGATAGGAAAGCATGGCCCCTCCTGCCCCGCCGCGGCGCGTCCGTCAACGGGTCACAGGCTGTCGCTGATCCTGCGTTCAAGCGTCCCGATCCGGTCCCGGAGGTCGGCGAGTTCCCCGACCGAGAGACCGGTGGCCCGGAACACGCAGGCGGTGATCTTCTCGGCCTCGGCCTGCAGGGCGCGGCCCTTGTCAGTCAAGGCGACGGTGACGACGCGCTCATCCTCGGCGCTGCGGCGGCGGGTGATCAACCCGGCTTCGGCCATCCGTTTCAGGAGCGGCGTCAGCGTGTTCGTGTCCAGGCCCAGCTCTTCCCCCAGGGCGCCGACGCGGCGTTCGTCCTGCGACCAGAGCGCCACCAGCACGAGGTACTGGGGATAGGTCAGCCCGAGCGGCTGCAGCAGCGGCCGGTAGAGCCGGGTCATCGCGTGGTTCGCGGAGTAGAGTGCAAAGCACAGCATGTCACCGGTGCCGGGGATCGTCGCGGGCGCGTCGGGGGAGGTCGGGGCGTCAGTCATCCGGTGAAAATAAATCGCACGCGATCTAATCGCAAGACCTTGCAGCGAGGATCGACTCGCCCTACCTTTATCGCACACGATATAATCGTCATCGATATAAAGGAATGCACCATGTCCATTTCCCCGGTCTACACCGCGCAGGGCTTTGCCACAGGCGGCCGCGACGGCGCTGCCCACATCCCCGCCCGCGACCTGACCATCAAGCTTGATCCGCCGAAGGAAATGGGTGGCAAGGGCGACGGCGCGAACCCGGAACAGCTTTTCGCCGCGGGCTATTCGGCCTGCTACATCGGGGCGATGAAATTCGCGACCACGCAGGACAAGTCCCTGGCCAAGGTGCCCGCCGACACCAAGGTCGAGGCCGAGGTCGGCATCGGTCCGCGCGCGGACGGCGGGTTCGGGCTGAAGGTGCACCTGAAGGTGTCGATGCCCGGGCTGGAGAAGAGTGAGGTCGAGAAGATCGCCGAGGCCGGGCACGCGATCTGCCCCTATTCCAACGCCGTGCGTGGCAACGTGGACGTCACGACCGAGGTGGTGTGACCCACCGGCCGGGTGGGGTGGAACCCCACCCTACGTGCGGAACAGACAACGGCGCGGGTGATCCCCGCGCCGTTCTCGTGTCCTGATCGGGTGGGGGTCTCGCCCCCCGAACTCACGCGCGAACCAGTTGCTCGTAGCTCTGGACCATGTCCTTCGCCAGCGCGCCGACCTCGAAGTTGTAGTCGCCGATCTGGCCGACCGGCGTGACCTCGGCCGCGGTGCCGGTCAGCCAGCACTGCTCGAAGCTCTCCATCTCGCCGGGCTCGATGTGGCGCTCGTGGACCTTGATCTGCTTGTCCTCGAGCATGCCGATCACGGTCTGGCGTGTGATGCCGTTCAGGAAGCAGTCGGGCTTGGGCGTGTGCACCTCGCCGTCCTTGACGAAGAAGATGTTTGCGCCGGTCGCCTCGGCCACGTAGCCGCGGTAATCCATGAAGAGCGCGTCCGAGCAGCCCTTGTTCTCGGCCACGTGCTTGGACATCGTGCAGATCATGTAGAGACCGGCCGCCTTGGCATGGACCGGGATCGTCTCGGGCGAGGGGCGCTTCCACTTGGCGATGTCGAGCTTGGCGCCCTTCATCTTGGCGTCGCCGTAGTAGTTGCCCCACTCCCAGCCGGCGATGGCCAGCCGGACCGGGTTGCGGCGGGCCGAGACGCCCATGTCCTCACCCGCGCCACGCCAGGCGACCGCGCGGACATAGGCGTCGGTCCAGCCGTTCGCCTCGAGCATGTCGTACTTGGCCTTCTCGATCTCCTCGACGGTCCACGGGATCTCGAAATCGAGGTACTCGGCGGACTTCTTCAGGCGGGCGGAATGCTCGACGCCCTTGAAGATCTTGCCGTTGTAGCAGCGCTCGCCCTCGAACACCGACGAGGCATAGTGCAGGGCATGGGTCAGCAGATGTACGTTCGCATCGCGCCACTCAACAAGCTTGCCGTCCATCCAGATCTTGCCGTCGCGATCGTCGTATGCGCCTTCCATCAGCCTATTCCTTCTGTTCACCCATCAGGGTCTCTGGTTTTCATTTGTTGCGTCTCTTATGGCCGGTTCGGACATAAAATTGCGCAAATGATGCGACTCGCTAACAAAGGCCTCTTGGAATGTCAACAACACTGACTTAAGGTGCGGGGCAGGATGAGCATGACAAAACGCGGCATAGGTGTGAGCGAGGTCAGCGGCGGCGACGCGCTCCTGTTCCTGACGGACGAACAGCTCCGGCAGGGGATCGAGGCCATGTACTTCGCCTACCGCGGCTTCACCTCGGCGCCGGACGCCATACTCGAGGGTATCGACTACGGCCGCGCGCATCACCGCGCGCTGCACTTCATCGCCCGGGTGCCCGGCATGAACGTGAAGCGCCTGCTCGAGATCCTCGGCGTCACCAAGCAGTCGCTGAACCGGGTGCTGCGCACGCTGATCGAGGACGGGCTGGTCGACAGCCGGGTTGGTCACCAGGACAAGCGCGAACGCCACCTCTACCTGACCGAGAAGGGCGCGACGCTCGAGGCACAGCTTTCGGACGCGCAGCGCCGCCAGATGCGCGCGGCCTATCGCACCGCCGGGCCCGAGGCCGTCGCCGGCTTCCGCCAGGTGCTCGAGGCGATGATGGAGCCGCGGATGCGGGCGACCTACGGTTCGCTCCGCGACGGGGGCGCATGACCGACACGCATCCGCATCTGATGATCGTGGATGACGATGAACGGATCCGCGACCTCCTGGCCAAATTCCTGAAACGGAACGGGTTTCTCGTCACCTCGGCGCGCGATGCCGAACAGGCGCGGCGGCTGCTCGGCGGGCTGGAATTCGACATGATCGTGCTCGACGTGATGATGCCGGGCGAGGACGGGATCAGCCTGACCCGGTCCCTGCGCGAGCGGATGCAGACCCCGATCCTGCTGCTGACCGCCAAGGGCGAAACCCGCGACCGGATCAACGGGCTCGAGGCCGGGGCGGACGACTACCTGCCCAAACCGTTCGAACCGAAGGAGCTGCTGCTCAGGATCAACGCGATCCTGCGCCGGATGCCCGAGGCCAAGCCCGACCATGCGATCCCGAAGGTTCTGCACCTCGGCCCCGTGCGCTACGACATCGACAAGGGCGAGATGTGGCGCGACAACGACCTTGTGCGCCTGACCGCGACCGAGAGCCAGCTGATGCGCATCTTCGCCTCCCACCCCGGTGAGGCGCTGTCGCGGGTGCGGCTGGTCGAGGACCTTGGCCGGTCGTCCGGACGCGATGGCGGCAAGGCGCAGGAACGCGCGGTCGATGTCCAGATCACCCGCCTGCGCCGCAAGATCGAGGACGATCCCAAGCAGCCGCGCTACCTGCAGACGGTGCGCGGCGCGGGCTACATGCTGGCCCCGGACTGATCCCGCCTCACGCATAAGTGACGCAGCGACAGGCGATACCCGCCACGACCGTGAAATATCCGGCCGCATTGGACCGATCGGTCTAGTCCGCGGTTGCCACGAGTCGCGAAGGGCGCAATGACTGCGGCAGAGAGCCCTGCCGGAGCCCCCCATGCCGATGCGCCCCGAGATCCGTTCCGTCCTGCCGATCCTGATCGGTGCCTCGGTCATGCTGTCCCTGACGATGGGCCTGCGCCAGAGCCTCGGGCTCTTCATGCCCGCGATCACCACGGACCTCGCGGTCACGGTCACGCAGTTCACGCTCGCCATATCTGTCCAGAACCTGTCCTGGGGTCTCTTCCAGCCGATCATCGGCGGGCTGACGCCACGCTTCGGCCACCGGCCGCTGATGGTGGTGGGCGGGGTCGCCTATGTCGCGGGCCTGCTGATGCTGACGCTGGCGCAGGGCTACCTCGCCATTCTCTTGGGCGCGGGTCTTCTGATCGGCCTCGGGATGGCCTGTTCCTCAACCGCGCTGGCCATGTCGGTGGCCGCGCGGTCGGTCCCCGCAGCCGTGCGGTCGCTCGTCCTCGGGATCGTCAGCGCGGCCGGATCGCTGGGTGCGCTCATCGCGGCGCCGCTCGGCCAGTGGGTGATGCAGTCCGCGGACTGGAGATGGGCGCTTGGCGTCTTCGTCCTGATGGCGCTGGCGATCCTGCCTGCCGCCTGGGTCGCGGGCCGGGTCGACCGCCTGCCGCCGCCGCCCGCCCTGCCCGACAGTGCCGACGACAAGGGGGTGGGCGACGCGCTCACCATGGCGCGGCGTGACCTGCCCTTTGTCGTGATGTCGCTGGCTTACTTCGTCTGCGGCATGCAGCTGATATTTCTGACAACGCACCTGCCCGCCTACCTCGAACTCTGCGGCGCGGACCCGATGCTGGCGGCCACCGCGCTTGGCGTCATCGGCGGCATGAACGTGCTGGGGTCGCTGTTCTTCGGCTGGGCCGGGGGGCGGTGGTCGAAACAGGTGCTGCTCGGCGGGATCTACATCGCCCGGTCCTGCGTGATTGCCTGGTACTTCCTGCAGTTCCCGACGCCCGAGACAACGGTGATCTTCGCCGCGCTGATGGGATTTCTCTGGCTGGGTGTCGGGCCGCTGGTGGCCGGGTCGGTGGTGGAACGCTTCGGCCTGCGCTGGCAGGCGATGCTGCAGGGCGTGACCTTCTTCTGCCACCAGATCGGCAGCTTCCTCGGTGCACTTGGCGGCGGGCTCGTCTTCGACCTCTTCGGCAATTACACCCACGCGGTGCAGTTCGGCGTGACGCTGGGCCTCGTCGCCGGGGTGGTGCAGATCGCGGTCGCGCTGGCGCATCCGCCGCGCGCGCCGATGCCCGCCTAGCCGTAGGGGTTCTTGGCCTGCCGCGCCTTGCCGCGCTGGATGCCGAGGTAGCGTTCCCGCAGGATGATCGCCACGCCTGCCGCGATCACGATGGCCGACCCCACCAGGGTCTGCAGCGTCGGGATCTCGTCGAACCAGAGGTAGCCGAACATCACCGCGAAGACCATCGAGGCATAGTCGAACGGCGCCACCAGCGACGCGTCGGCAAAGCGGTAGGAAGAGGTCAGGAAGATCTGGCCCAGCCCGCCCAGCAATCCGCAGGAGATCAGGTAGACCCACTGCATCCCCTCGGGCATGACCCAGCCAAAGGGCAGGGTGAGCAGCGACAGGAGCGTTGCGGTCAGCGAAAAGAAGAACACGATGGCCGAGGTCTGTTCGACCTGCACCATGTTGCGGATGTGGACCTGCGCCAGCGCCCCGCAGGTCGCGCCGAAGAGGCAGAGCATCACGCCCAGCATCTGCGCCGTCTCGACCGTCTCGTTGGTGCCGATGGTCAGGTTCGGCTCCATCACCACCAGCACCCCCAGAAGGCCGACGCCGACCGCGCCGAAGCGGTAGAGGCCGACCTTCTCGTTCAGGAACATCGCGGCAAAGACGACGACCAGCAGCGGCATGGCGTAGCCGAGCGCCGTCACCTCGGGCAGCGGCAGCAGCATGACGGCGGCAAAGTTCGTCCCCATCGCCATGGTGCCAAGCGCGCCGCGCAGGCCATGGGCCGTGACCGATTTCACTCGGAGCCCGCTGCGCAGGTCGCCCCAGATCGCCAGCCAGACCAAAATGATCGGAATGGCAAAGAACGACCGGAAGAAGACGGCCTGACCGGCGGGCACATCGGCCGCCTTGATGAGCGAGATCATCACGATGAAGCACATCACCGCGGCGAGTTTCAGGGATATACCGCGCAGCGGATGCATGGGCCTACCGGATCGCAAAATGCCGCGGCACCCTGTCCGGGTGACAGGCAAAGGTCAATTGCACGGCCGTGCTTGCATTTCCGGCCGCGGCCTCGGAAAAACGTCGCGGAAGCGCGAGGAGAGCCCATGTTCGACGAAAATCATCTGATCCACCGCCTGTCGCGGCACGCGGCGATGACGCCTGGCCGGGTGTTCGCCCGCCGCGAGGGCCAGCCGGACGTGACGCTGCAAGAGATGTTCGACCGCGCGCAGGCCATCGCGGGCACCCTGCAGGCCGCCGGCGTCGCGCCCGGCGACCGGGTGGCGGTGCAGGTCGACAAGTCGCTCGAGGCGGTGCAGCTCTACCTTGGCGTGGTGCTGGCGGGGGGCGTCTTCCTGCCGCTCAACACCGCCTACACGGTGGCCGAACTGGACTATTTCCTGGGGGATGCGACACCTGCCGTGGTGATCTGCGATCCGGCCAAGCGCGCCGGGATCGAACCCATCGCGCGCGGGGCACGGGTGTTCGACCTCGCCGCCGATGGCAGCGGCACGCTGATGCAGGCGGTCGCCGAAGGTCCGGCCTATACCCCGGTCGATCGCGGGCCCGACGACCTGGCGGCGATCCTCTACACCTCGGGCACCACGGGGCGGTCCAAGGGCGCGATGCTGAGCCACCGCAACCTGCTGTCGAACTCCGAGATGCTGCGCGACTACTGGCGGTTCTCGGAACGCGACGTGCTGATCCACGCGCTGCCGATTTTTCACACTCATGGCCTGTTCGTGGCGACCAACGTGGCCCTCCTGGCCGGGGCCGAAGTGAACTTCATGCCCGGGTTCGACCCCGACGCCATCATCCGCGCCATGCCCTCCGCAACTGCGATGATGGGCGTGCCGACCTTCTACACCCGCCTGCTCAAGCATCCCGGCCTCACCGCCGAGACGGCGGCCCACATGCGGCTCTTCATCTCGGGCTCCGCGCCGCTGCTGGCCGAGACGCACCGCGAATGGGAACGGGTGACCGGCCACCGGATCCTCGAACGCTACGGCATGACGGAAACCAACATGAACACCTCGAACCCCTACGAGGGCGAGCGACGGGCCGGCACGGTCGGCTTCCCGCTGCCGGGGGTGGAGCTGCGGGTGATGCTGGACGGGAACGAGGTCGAGCAGGGCCAGATCGGGGTGATCGAGGTGCGCGGCGACAACGTGTTCAAGGGCTACTGGCAGATGCCCGAGAAGACCGCCGAGGAGCTGCGCGAGGACGGCTGGTTCATCACCGGCGACCTGGGGATGATCGACCCCGAGGGCTATGTCGTGATCGTCGGCCGGGCAAAGGACCTGATCATCTCGGGCGGCTTCAACGTCTATCCGAAGGAGGTCGAGGAAGAGATCGACGCCCTGCCCGGCGTGGTCGAAAGCGCGGTGATCGGAGTCCCCCATCCCGATTTCGGCGAAGGCGTTGTGGCCGTGGTGGTCGGTGATGCCAGTGTGACCGAGGACCGGGTGAAGGCGGCGCTGGCGGACCGGCTGGCGAAGTTCAAGCAGCCCAAGCGGGTCTTCGTGGTGGATGACTTGCCGCGCAACACGATGGGTAAGGTCCAGAAGAAGGCGCTGCGCGACGCGCATGCAGGCCTCTTCGACTGAGCCCACGCGAATGGGCCGGTCCTTGGCGCAAGGACCGGCCGATGGGGATCTATGCATATCTTGATTGCGACATACCGGCTTATGGTCGGTACCGAGGTCAATTAACCATAAAACATGACGCTACGTCCATTGACCAATAGGTCAATACAGGATTTCGGGGTTCGTTTCAGGGCGCCCCATAGATGTTGGCCGCCGAATTGTGCGGCCTCCTCGGAAGCCGCACAAAAAACAACCACTGATTGATTCCTAACCTATACGCACCCGAATCGCGACGCTAATGCGCGTCAGCGGAACAGGTCACCCAGGACCGAGACCGACAGCACCACGCGCGGGTCTTCCTGCGAGGTCATCGCGTTCACGCCGTAGGCACCGATGGCATTGGTCGCATGCAGGCCCAGCTCGACCGGGGCGGTGCCCAGGCGGCCCTTGGCCCCGACCGCCCAGATGTCGTCGCCATGGTTGCGCAGGGTGTATTCGCCGAACACGTTCACCCCCGGCAGGACAGAATAGGTCGCGCCGAAGCCCAGGCCGTATTCCTTGAACTCGCCGATGTAGACCGCCGTGTCGCCGTAGAACGCAGCCTGCGGCACAACGCGGAGCGCCAGCCTGTCGTTGACTTCGCGCATCATCGGCAGCGCGGTGTAGAAGGTTCCGTGCAGGTCCTCGTCCCGCCCGAGCGAGGCGATGTAGGACAGGCTCACCGGCCAGTTGTCGGCCTGGTCCAGGAACTGCAGCTTGACCAGCCCCGTCCAGCGGTTGGTGTCGCTGCTGAGCTTGTCCGACGACCCGCTGCCGTCATCGGCGATGCTCTCGTAGCTCGCCGTCATCTCGAACATGTGGTCCGGGGCCAGCGTCACCGCCGCGCCATAGGCGCCCTGGTTGCCGTAGAACGCCGTGCCGACCACCGTGCCGCGGTCGCGCGTCCGCGGTCCCGGCAGGGTAAAGCCGTCACCGGCCAGGCCCGCCTGCTGCGGCGACAGGACGGTGCCGGGCGCGCGGTCGTAGGCGCCGGGATCGGGTGCGCCGGGCCCGAAGGTGTGCACCACCTTGGCCCCCACCAGCAGCAAGTCGCCATCGGGGAAGAAGGTCAGCACCCCGGTCGCCGGCGTGGCGCCGAAGCCGTTGGTGCCCCAGACCTCGAGCGCGGTGTTCGGCGCGATGGCATAGCGCGATCCGACCGTGATCACCGGGCGGCGGCCATAGCTGCCGTCCGACATCACCGTGTTGGCGCCCATCATCGGCTGGGTGACCGAGGCATAGACCAGCGTGCGGTCCGACGGTTTCCACGACAGCCCGGCCCCGATGCTGGCAATGGTGCCGTAGAAATCGTTGCCGTTCCGCGTCTCGGGCATGACCGTCACGCCCGGCGTCAGGTGCGCCTGCAGGGTCGGCGAGATGTCGTAGGTCATCGGCAGGTGCGCGGAGCCGATGAAGAAGTACTCGTGCGTGTCGCTTCCGTAGAACGACGAGTTGAACTTGATGTACTCGGCCGACGCCTGCGCCGCGATGCTGAGCGGGCCGGACTCGTAGAGCCGCACCTTGGCCCAGGGGCCACCGCCGACCACGGCCGTGTTCGGCCGCGACCCGGCGATGTCGCCCGGCGGCGGGTCGTTGAAGTTCATGTAGTCGGCGCCGAATTCGAGCCCGTTGACCGGGGCGAAGGCGACGCTGGCGAAATAGGTCTGGTTCGAGGTGCCGGGCGTTTCGATCGAGGGGTTGGTCTGCTGGAACCCCAGTTCGATTCGCGCCGCCCCGCGGGGCAGCATGTTCGCCGTGGTGAAGCTGGTGTAGTGGCCCGGCTGCGCCTCGGCCAGGGACTGCGCCGCAACCGGTTGGCCCAGTGCCAGCATGGCCCATCCGGCCGCCACGCCCAGCCCCGTCATCTGTCCGCCGATCCGCTTTGCCATGGCCTGCTCCGTCGCCCCTGCTTTTGGCGCACAATCTCCGACCCCCGCGCCAACGGCAAGGGCATCGGGACGATTTCAGGCGCGGCGTGTCTTCGCAGGCGATGCCGCACCGGGGATCGGGCTATTCGGCGGCGTCACGCCGCGGCAGCACCCAGTCGGGCCGCGGGAAGTGGCAGGTGTAGCCGTTCGGGATCCGCTCGAGGTAATCCTGGTGCTCGGGCTCGGCCAGCCAGAAGTCGCCAACCGGCTCCACCTCGGTCACCACAGCACCGGGCCAGAGGCCAGAGGCGTTCACGTCCGCGATCGTGTCCAGCGCGATCTGGCGCTGCGCCTCGTCCACATAGTAGATCGCCGACCGGTACGACATGCCGATGTCGTTGCCCTGCCGGTTCACCGTGGTCGGGTCGTGGATCTGGAAGAAGAACTCCAGCAGCTTGCGGTACGAGGTCTTGTCGGGGTCGAACACGATCTCGATCCCCTCGGCATGGGTGCCGTGGTTGCGGTAGGTGGCGTTCGGCACGTCCCCGCCGGTGTACCCGACGCGGGTCGCCTTGACCCCCGGCAGCTTGCGGATCAGGTCCTGCATGCCCCAGAAGCAGCCCCCGGCCAGTACGGCGCGTTCTTCGCTCATCTCACGTCCTCCACTTGGGTCAGGTAGTCGCCGTAGCCCTCGGCCTCCATGTCGTCGCGGTGCACGAAGCGGAGCGAGGCGGAATTGATGCAGTAGCGCAGACCTCCGCGGTCGCGCGGCCCGTCGGGGAACACGTGGCCCAGGTGGCTGTCGCCATGGGCCGACCGGACCTCGGTCCGGATCATGCCGTGGGTCGTGTCGCGCAGTTCGGCCACGTAGGCAGACTCGATCGGCTTGGTGAAACTCGGCCAGCCGCAGCCCGATTCGTACTTGTCGGACGAAGCGAACAGCGGTTCGCCCGACACGATGTCGACGTAGATGCCGGGTTCCTTGTTGTCGAGGTACTCCCCGGTGCCCGGCCGTTCGGTCCCGCTTTCCTGCGTGACCCAGAACTGTTCGGGGGTGAGCGCGGCGACGGCCGCCTCGTCCTTGCGATATGTCTTCATCCGGCCCTCCTTGGCTGTTGTCCCTAATGTGGCGATGTGCGGCGGAAAGAAAAGGGCGCAGGCGGTGCGGCCTGGCCTTCCCGCCCGCGCACCGCTGCACATCACCTGAAGGTGCCCAGTTCCTCGATCCGGTAGCCGCCGGGATAGCTCGGCCGCTTGCGCTCGGTCAGCAGCAGGGGTTTGCGCCGCTTGGGCAGGACGCGCAGCGCCACGGCCCGTCCGCGCATCGCGGCGTGTACCAGCCCGCGCAACCAGCGGGGCGCCGGGGCATAATCCATGGCGTCGAGCAACGTGTGATCCATGAAGGCCCGCACCACGGGTCGACCCAGCGGGAACAGGACCCGCGGCAGGTAGAACCCCAGCAGCAGCTCGGTCGTCCTGTCCGCGATCAGCCGGTTCGATGGCGCAGACCGGAACCGAGCCGCCTCATAGTCGCGGTTCAGGCGCTCGAAACCGGCCAGATCGTCCGGAATAGTCTCGATTCCCATGCGGGTTCCAAGCGCGCGGTAGTAGAGCACCCAGGCACGTTTCTCGTCCGCGGTCATCGGTCGGCGACCGTACTTGTCCAGCCACCGGATCGGCTCGCAGACGAAGGTCGACAGGACATAGAGCATGTCGTCGTTGCTGATCCGGTAGCGCCCGTGCATCGCGTTCATCCGCCCGATGGCCGCCTGGCCGCGGGGGCTGTCGATGCCGTTCTCCATCGGCTCTGCCAGGATCAGCTCGGTATCGTCATACCGCTTCTGCGGGCGATGCTCGAACTCTCCCGTCTTGGCGAGCAGGCCGGAGATCGAGGGCACCGCGTAGGTGCGGAACAGTGCGAACTCCAGCGACCGCTCGATGTCCCAGGCGAATTCCAGCGTCGCCGTCCGGCGGGCGATGAGGGCAAAATCGACCTCGGGGTCGGGATGCAGGGACTGTCTATCGTCCCCTGCGGTCGGGAGGGTCGTATCGGTCGGCATCGCGCGCTCCGGCTGCACTCGACCGATCCTGCCCCCGGCAGACGGTCGCTGGCAACCGGCAGGTGCGCCGGATCAGCCCGCCAGCCCGGTCTCGGCCGCGATCTGCGCCCGCGATTTGCGCGCCCGCTCGGTCGCCGACTTGAGCTGGCCGCAAGCGGCCATGATGTCCTCGCCCCGCGGGGTCCGGATGGGCGAGGCATAGCCGGCCTTGTGCACGATGTCGGCAAAGGCCTCGATCCGGTCCCAGTCGGACCGCTGGTAGGGTGCGCCGGGCCATTCGTTGAACGGGATCAGATTGATCTTGGCCGGGATGCCCGCGATCAGCCGCACCAGCCGCCGGGCGTCGGAGTCGCTGTCGTTCACGTCCTTCAGCATCACGTATTCAAAGGTGATGCGTTCCGAGTTCGACAGGCGGGGATACTCGCGCAGCGCGTCCAGCAGCGTCTCGATGTTCCAGCGCTTGTTGATCGGGACCAGCGTGTTGCGCACCTCGTCCGTCGTGGCGTGGAAGGACACGGCCAGCATGCAGCCGATCTCGTCCGCGCACTTGGCGATCTCGGGCACCACGCCGCTGGTCGACAGGGTGATCCGGCGGCGCGACAGGGCGATCCCCTCGCCGTCCATCGCGATCTTCATCGCGTCGCGCACGTTGTCGAAGTTGTAGAGCGGCTCGCCCATGCCCATCAGCACGATGTTCGACAGCAGCCGCGTCTCGTCCTTCGGCGCGCCGGGCACCGGCCATTCGCCAAGGTCGTCGCGCGCCAGCATGATCTGGCCCACGATTTCTCCGGGGGTCAGGTTGCGCACCAGCTTCTGCGTGCCGGTGTGGCAGAACGAACAGGTCAGCGTGCAGCCCACCTGGGACGAGATGCAGAGCGTGCCGCGATCCGCCTCGGGGATATAGACCACCTCGACCTCGTGACCGCCCGCGATCCGGACGAGGTACTTGCGCGTGCCGTCGGCCGAAACCTGCTTTGACACGATCTCAGGCAGCTCGATCACGAATTTCGCGGCCAGCATGGCGCGGAAGTCCTTGCTGAGGTTCGTCATCGCGTCGAAGTCGCGAACCCCCCAGTGATAGACCCACTGCCAGACCTGGTTCAGGCGCATCTTGATCTGCTTCTCGGGCGTGCCCGCGTCCAGCAGCGCCTGACGCATCCCGTCGCGGGTCAGCCCGACGAGATTCACGCGGCCGTCTCCCTCCGGCAGTTTCCGGGGGATGGTCATCACGTCCTGCGTGATCGGGGCTTGGGGCGCGGACTCGGTCATCGCGGATCTCCTGGGCAAGTCTGGCCCTATATGGGATTCTTGCGCCAAATAAAACAGGGATCACACCGGTTCCGGCGCGATCCCCTGTTCCCTGGCCGACGGGCCGCGGCGTGTCAGCCGGTGCAGCGACGCTCCGCATCCTCGACCGCCGCGGTGAAGCCGAGTAGCGAGAAGGTGTCCTTGGTCGCCGTACCGCGGCCCGAAATGCCGCTGATCACCGCGTTCGACCCGCGCTTCAGCGCGGTGAGGATCTTGGCGTCCTCGGCAGGCGATGCGGCCCAGGCCCATTCACCTTCGGTGAACAGCTCGAACTCGGTCCCGTCGATGTTCAGGTTGACGGTCGAACGGTCCCGAAACGGGTAGCCGCCGGTAAATGTGATCTGGCCCTGCACATCCGCACCGGGGCGGTAGAAAGCCATGAAGAGAATGTCGGACCGGCGGACCGAGACGACGCGGCCGTCCTTGGTGTTCACCGTTTCCTTGGGCGCCGACACCGCCCAGCATTCCTTGGGATCGTCCTCGACGAAAACGCTCCAGTCGGTCTTGGCCGCAACCTGGTTCTCACTCGCGCTCTGTGCCATCGCAGCGCCAGACGCGGCGATGGTCAGGATCGCCGCCGCCACACCGGCTACCGTATTTTTCATTGTCCAGCCTCCAAGCTGTCCCGTGCCTCGTCCCATGGTCGCCCGACCGTTCCGCGGCCTCTTCCGCAGGCAGACCATTTCCATCTCGATGCGCGGACACTACCGTAAGACGGGCCACCGGCGAAAGGCCGGTCGGCAAAATTTCGCTAAGATTTGAGGTCAAGAAAAGATGAGCAACCCGGTCCCCATGGTCGAGGTCACCCGCGGCGGCATCCTCGAAAGCCTGCACACCGGTCACGCCGTGATCTGCGACGCCAAGGGCGGCATCCTGCGGGCCTGGGGCGACCCCGACCTGACCATCCTGCCGCGCTCCTCGTGCAAGATGATCCAGGCCCTGCCGCTGATCGACAGCGGCGCGGCGGATGCCGCGGGCCTTGGCAGCCGGCACCTCGCCCTGGCCTGCGCGTCGCACAACGGTGCCGCCATCCACACCGACCCGGTCGCCGACTGGCTGGCCCATATCGGCATGACCGAAGGCGACCTACGCTGCGGGTCGCAGGAACCCGCCGACCTTCCGGCGCGCGATGCTCTGATCCGCGCGGGCGAAGCGCCCTGCCAGATCCACAACAACTGCTCGGGCAAGCACGCGGGATTCCTGACCCTGAACAAGCACCTGGGCGGCGGCAGCGAATACGTCGACTATGACCACCCGGTCCAGCAGGCGGCGCTCTCCGCCTTCGAGGAGGTCACCGGCGAAACCAGCCCCGGCTACGGCATCGACGGCTGTTCCGCGCCGAACTTTGCCTGCTCGATCACCGGGCTGGCCCGCGCGATGGCCTATTTCGCCACCGCCCGCGAGGGCCAGGGTGCCCGGCAGACCGCCGCCGCCCGACTGGTGCAGGCGATGGTGGCGCATCCCGAGCTTGTCGCCGGCGAAGGCCGCGCCTGCACCAGCCTGATGCGGGCGATGGACGGGCGTGTCGCGGTCAAGACCGGGGCCGAGGCGGTGTTCGTCGCGATCCTGCCCGAGCAGGGACTGGGCGTGGCGGTCAAGATCACCGACGGCACCACCCGCGCGTCCGAGGCGACGATCGCCGCGATCCTCGTCGGGCTGGGCGTTCTCGACCCGGCGCATCCGGCGGCCGAGGCGCTGCTGTCGCAGAAGGTGGTGAACCGCCGCGGCTTCGATGCCGGCCGGATCCAGCCGATGGAGACGCTGACCACCGGCTGGCACTGACATCCGCGTGACCGGCGGTTTGCGCGCCCCGGTCCCGGCCCTACCTGAGGTCTGCCGGGACGGGGGCCACCATTCCCCGGGCAGGGCCGCATGTCGGCCCGTCCCCGTTGCGGTGGTGCGGGCGGCGTCAGCCGTCCGCGCCGCACCTCAGAACCGTGCGCCCGTGGCATGGACCAGCGTGGCACCGGTCTCGATCCAGGCGCCGCGCAACCCTGCAAAGCCGTCCCTGTGCCCGTCGACCGGCCGCAGCGGCAGTCCGTCTTCCGACCCGCTCACCAGCGCCTCGGCCAGCGCCGCACCGAACACGGTGCCGGGCGCGATGCCGCGACCGGAATAGCCGAACGCCGCTAAGCCGCGCGGCCCCAGCCGCAGGATCTTGGGCAGGTGGTCGCCTGTCATCGCGATCCGCCCCGACCAGGCATGGGTGAACGCCTGCCCGGCCAGCGCGGGGTAGAGCGCCGCCAGCTTGCGCCGGGCCCAGGCCAGGTGCACGCCGCGCCCCGCCGCCTCCATCGACCCGAAGGCACCCAGGATCAGCCGCCCGGCCCGGTCACGCCGGACCGAGGTCATCACCAGCCCGGTATCCCAACAGCCCTCGCCCCCTGGCAGGATCGCCTCGAGCGTCGCCTCGGGCAGCGGTGCCGTCGCGGCCTGGAAGAAACTGGGAATGACCACCGGCGGCACCCCCGGCCCGTCGAAGGGCCGGTGATAGGCATTGGTGGCGAGGATCAGCGCCCCAGCCCGGATCGTCCCGCCCGGCGTCGTGACATGCCAGGTCCCGCCCTCGTGCCGCACCGCGGTGGCGGGCGTCATCTCGTGCAGCCGCGCGCCGGCCCCGATCGCCGCACGCGCCAATCCGCGCGCGTATCCCAGCGGCTGAACCGTCCCCGCACGCATGTCGAGGAGCGCGCCATGAAACCCGTCCGTCCCCGTCCGAGCCCGCGTCTCGGCGGCATCAAGCAGCCGCACCGGGGCGCCAAGCGCTGCCTGCTGGCGGTGCCGGTTGCGCAGGTCCGCCATCCCCGCCTCGGCATGGGCGAGGTGCAGCGTGCCGTTGCGCACCGGCTCACAGTCGATCTGGTGCCGTTCGATCAGGCGGAAGACCTCGGCCGGCGCCTCTCCCAGCCGCGCGATGAACCCGGCCGCCTGGTCGGGCAGCAGCTGCGTGATCTCCTCGGGCGGGGTCCAGAGCCCGGCGTTCACTAGGCCGACGTTCCGACCCGACCCGCCATGGCCCACCGTCTCGGCCTCGATCAGAACAACCGAGGCGCCCGCCCCGGCCGCCCGCAGCGCCGCCGAGCAACCGGTGAAGCCGCCGCCGATGACGCAGAGGTCCGCCGTGACATCGCCCGACAGCGGCACGGTCGAGATGCTTTCGCCCGCGCTGTCCCGCCACAGATTGCCCTTTGCCGTCATCGCCGCACCTGCCCCGTTTCATGGATATGCGACCCATCCTTTACCGCTTTCACTGGCGGCGTCGAGGGGCCTAGGCTGCCCCCCGTGCAAGGAGGAGTGCGCGCCATGATGAACCCCGACAAGCTGCGGCTGACACCGCCCGATCCGTCGTCCTACACCCCCCGCCAGCAGGAAGTGCACAACCGCATCCTCGCCACCCCGCGCGGCCGCGTCGTTGGGCCGCTGGCGCTCTGGCTGAACCGGCCCGAGCTGGCCGACGCCGCCACCGCGCTCGGCACCTACCTGCGCTACGAGAATTCGCTGGGCCCGAAACTGGGCGAGCTGGCGATCATCACCACGGCCCGCTGCTGGGACGCCGAGTTCGAATGGTTCGCGCACAAGCCGCTGGCATTGCAGGCCGGGCTCGACCCCGCCGTGGCCGAGGCGATCCGCACCCGGCAGACACCCGATTTCGCCGATCCCGAGGAGGAGGCCGTCTACCGTTTCACGCACGAGGCGTTCACCAGCCCGCGCAAGCAGGTGAGCGACGCGACCTATGCCATGGCGCTGGACACGCTCGGCCAGGACCGCCTTGTCGACCTGGTGGCGCTGATCGGTTACTACAGCTTTGTCTCGGTGACGCTGAACAATTTCAACGTTCTGCCCGAGGATGCATCGAAGATGGAACTGCAGGACTGATCCCGCCGCCTACCCTGACCCCATGTCGCTGGGGTCAGCCGGCCCCCTCCACCGCACCGTAGGGTACGTGCTTGCCACGCACCGCGCACCCGCACCGCGGCCGATCAGCCGACGACGCTCTCGGCGCCTTCTTCGTATTCCTCGACCCACTTGATCAGCGCCGCTTCTGCGGCGGTCCGGTCGCGGCCGTCCACGGCACGGCGGATTTCGCTCAGCGCGGCGGCCATCTCGATCTCGGACAGGTGATCCTCCTGCGCGCGCAGGATCTTGGGGTGCGGCGTGGTCAGCATGTCAGAGCCGATCAGCAGCTCCTCGTGCAGCTTCTCGCCCGGCCGCAGCCCGGTGAAGGCGATCGCGATGTCGCCGCGCGGGTTGGTGTCGTCCTTCACGGTATAGCCCGCGCCCTCGATCATCTGGCGCGCGACCTGGTAGATCGGCACCGGCTCGCCCATGTCGAGCACGAAGACATCGCCGCCGCGGGCAAAGCTGTCGGCCAGCAGGACAAGACGCACGGCCTCGGACACGGTCATGAAGTAGCGCGTCACGTTCGGGTCGGTCACGGTCAGCGGCCCGCCGCGGGAGATCTGTTCCTCGAACAGCGGGATGACCGACCCCGAGGATCCGATCACGTTGCCGAAGCGGACCATCGAGAAGCGGGTGAACTTCGACCGCGTGGCCAGGTCCTGCACGATCTGTTCGGCCAGCCGCTTGGTCGAGCCCATGATCGACGACGGGCGCACGGCCTTGTCCGACGAGATCAGGATGAAACGCTCCACCCCCGCCTCGCCCGAGGCATCGGCGACGATCTTGGTGCCCAGCACGTTGTTGCGCAGCCCCTCGATCGCATTGGTCTGGACCATCGGCAGGTGCTTGTAGGCGGCGGCGTGGATCACGACATCGGTGCGGTTGTCCTGCAGGACCGAGGTGATCAGGCTCTTTTCGCAGATCGAGCCCAGCACCGGCACCACCGCGAAATCGCCGCCCATCTCGCGCAGTTCGCGTTCGATGTTGTAGAGCGCCAGTTCGCTGTGATCGAGGATCACCAGCTTGCCGGGATGGCATTCCGCCAGCTGGCGGCACAGTTCCGACCCGATGGAGCCGCCCGCGCCGGTCACGAGGATGCTCTTGCCGGCATAGGTGTCGCTGACGCCCGGCAGTTCCTCTTCCAGCCGGTTGCGGCCCAGCACCGCTTGGATGTCGACGTTCATCGGCTTCCGGTCATAGTTCCGGTCGGCCACCATCTCGGCGAAGGAGGGGAGCGACTGCACCTCGCAGCCGATGTCGCGCAGCCGGCGCGAGATCTTGGCCTGCACCGCGCGCCCGGCAGAGGGCATCGCGAGGATGATCCGGTCGATGTCGTTGCGCTGCACCAGTTCCTTGATATGGACCGGCGAATGCACGCGCAGCCCGGCGATTGTCAGGCTCTGCAGGCGGGGGTTGTCGTCGACGAAGGCGACCGGCAGCACGGCGTCGTCCGTCGACAGCGCGGCGGCCAGCTGCCGCCCGGTCTGGCCGGCCCCGTAGATCAGGATGCGCTTGCGGTTGCCGCGCTTGATGTAGATCCATTTCACCACCCGCAGCAGGGTGAGCCGCGCGGTGACCGAAAGGACAAGGAAGAAGAGCGCGACGACCACCACCTCGATCAGCGCCATTTCAGCGCCGGGCAGCAGGTTCGCCAGCGAACAGGTCGCGCCGACCGCCACCGCCAATAGGGCGGTGTCGGCAATGCCGTTCGCCTCGTAGGCCAGGAGCTTGATCCGGTCGAGCCCGAGATAGGCGGTCAGGCCCAGCACGGTGGCGACGCAGAGAATGCCGAATTTCGGGTCGATCAGATACGCGGCCGTGCCGTTCGGCCCATGCGGCACGAGAAGTCCGGACAGTGCAAGCGACGCCAGTACGATCAGACCATCCAAAGTTAGCAGAATGGCCCGCTTTTGCGACTGCCGCAAATTCACTGCCCAGTCATACAGCATATTCTTCTTCTCCGCGCCCTTGGCGGGCGTTCGTCGTTTTCGGATCCCGACCCAATCTGACGGCAGGGCCGGAACCGCTCAGTTCCGATCGTTCTAAAAACCGTCAACTCCCCGATATGTGACTACAATTGCGGCAGCAAGTAAAACTCGGCAACAGTTTCCTACGGCATCCGGCGGAGAATGGGCAAAAAAACGCGACCCCGCCTAAGACCGCCGCTTTCGGGCCGGGTCGCCGCCAAACAGTGTCGCCGACATAAGCGCGAGGTCGTAACAGACGGATTTGTTGCGTCCGTAAATTAGGTCAAGGCGTGCCTTCACCGGCACACAGCGCCGTATGTAGGTCGCTTCCGTCTCTTCCGCGGTGCGACATCCGGCCAGCAGCTGCGCCTCGCGGCGGTGGAACATCATGGTGGCCAGCCCGGTCAGCCCGGGGCGGCTCCGCAGCACCTCGCCGTAGAGCTCGGGGAACATCTCGACATAGCGGCGCAGCGGCGGGCGCGGGCCGACAAAGCTGATGTCACCCTTCAGGATGTTCCAGAGCTGCGGGATCTCGTCCAGCCGGTAGCGCCGCAGCACCCGCCCGGTCGCGGTGATCCGCGCCGCCTTGTCCCCGCCCGAGACGCCCCCGTCCTGCGGATCGGTCGTCATGGTCCGGAACTTGACCAGCAGGAACGCGCGGTCCGCCGTCTTCATCCGTTCCGACAGGAAAAACACCGGCCGCCCGTCGCGAAGCAGGATCAGGACCGAGATCACCAGCACCACGGGCCAGAGCAGCAGGCCGAGAACGAGGCAGAGCGTCAGGTCGAGAATGCGCTTGCCGGGGCTCACGACGGCACCGCCATGCCCGCGAGGCCTTCGGCCGCGAGGTCCCGCGCCGAGGCGCTGCGCGCCAGCGGGCCGACCAGCGCCGCCAACCGCGCGTCCGAAATCCGCATCACCGGCAGGGCCGTCTCCGGCGCCGGGCGCCAGGACATCGCCTTGCCCGCCGCTTCGGCGATGTCGGCCATGGATACCGGTTGCGGACCGGCGATGTTGAGCACGGCGGGCAACCTATCCAGCGGCAGCGCGGCGAGATCGGCCAGAACCCGCGCCAGGTCGCTCGGCGCGACGTAGCTGCGCGCGGGGCCGGAGCGGTCGGGAAAACGGTCGAGGGTCAGGGGCTCGTCGCGCCCGATCGCGGCGAAAAGCTGGTCCGCCCCGGCGACATTGGCCAGACGCAGGCAGCATGCGGCTGGGCCGCCGGGATGCGAGGCCGTCCAGTCTGCCACCGCCGCCTCCATCGCGACCTTGGCGGCGCCGTAGGGGGCGCGCGGGGCGGTCGGGTCGTCCTCGGACCAGGTCTGCGCGCCGCCGCCGTAGACCGCCGCGCTGGAACAGTGCAGAACCCGGTCGGCGCCGACCGTATCCGCCAGGTCCATCGCCGCCCGCGCCAGCACCGCGTTCCGGGCCAGCGCCTCTGCGCTGCCGCCGGTCACGCCCCAGAGCGCGATCACCACATCGGCCCGCGGCAGACCCCTGGCCGGCGCCGCCGTCGTCCAGGTCGTGACCCCGTCACCCGGCCGCCGCGACACCCACGTCACACCGGATTCCGTTGCGTCATCCACGGCCCAGCAGTGCCGCACCATGCGGGCCAGCTTGCCCGTCGCCCCCAGCACCATCAGCCTTTGCCGCGGGCGTTTCGCTTGCGTTCTTTCCGTCACAGAGCCTGTCCATTGTAGGGCGGATGCCCAGCCGAACATTGTTTACCATCGTGCTGCAGGCCTGATAAAGGGCACGGAGAGGCAAAGGGGCAGTGAACTTAGAATGACCGGTCAATTCGTGAAAGCCGTGTGCGCCGTCGCGATCTGCGCGCTCCTGTCTGCCTGCGCCCTGCCCCGTGGCGCCGCCCTGACCTCGGAAATCACCGGTTCGAGCAACAGCACCACGCCCAAGGACTACGCCGTCGTCGACGTCACCCGCGCGTCGGCCGCCCAGATCGCCCAGTGGCCGGTCACCGGATGGAACGGCGGTTACCGCTGGCTGCAGGGCACGCGCGGCCCGAACTCCAACATCATCCGCGCCGGCGACCAGGTCGACCTCGCGGTTTGGGACAGCCAGGAGAACTCCCTGCTGACCAGCCTCGAGGAAAAGGTCATCAAGATGAACGGCATCACGGTGTCCAGCGCCGGCGCCGTCTTTGTCCCCTACATCGACGAGGTCGTGATCTCGGGGATGACGCCGGAGCAGGCCCGTGCCGAGATCCAGGATCGCCTGGTCCGGATCGTCCCGGCGGCCCAGGTGCAACTGACCCTCGTGCCCGGTCAGGACAACTCGGTCGACCTGGTCAGCGGCGTGGCCAAGCCCGGCACCTACCCGTTGCCGAACCGCGACTACCGCATCCTCAGCGCCCTGTCCCAGGGCGGCGGGATCGCGACCTCGCTCCGCAACCCGGTCGTGCGGCTGATCCGCGGCGACGCCAGCTACGAGACCCGCGCCAAGGACCTGTTCGCGTCCCCGTCGCGCAACGTGGTGCTGCGCGGTGGCGACCAGATCGTGGTGGAAGAGGACGACCGCTACTTCACCTCGCTCGGCGCCAGCGGCACCGAGGAGATCATCTATTTCGACCGTGAACGCATCTCGGCGCTCGAGGCGATGTCGATGATGGGCGGGCTGACCGACACCCGCGCAAACCCCAAGGGCGTGCTGGTCCTGCGCGAGTACCCCGCCAGCGCCCTGCGCGCCGACGGCCGCGGTCCGGACAAGCCCTACGTCGTCTTCGTGATCGACCTGACCTCGGCCGACGGGCTGTTTGCCGCGCGGAACTTCGGCATCAACCCGAAGGACACCGTGCTGGTCACCGAAAGCCCGGTGACGGCCGCGGAAACCGTGCTGGGCCTCTTCGGCCGGCTGGCCGGCATCGGCAACCAGATATCGGACATTTGACGCCCCGGACTTTGAGTGTGAGCGCAAACGGATAGGGTCCTCCCGAACAGGAGGACACGTCATGGACACACGCGACCGCATCGCCATCGAACCGCCCCGGGCCGACTGGCTGGCCCGCACGCGCGAGGAGGTGCTTGACCCGGACCTGCCGATCATCGACCCGCACCACCACCTGTGGGACCGGCTGGGTGGCTACCTCGCGGACGAGCTGATCGCCGACCTCGGATCGGGCCACGACATCCGCAAGACGGTGTTCATCCAGTGCCGCTATGGCCATCACGAGGACGGGCTCGAGGCGCTGCGTCCGGTCGGCGAAACCGAGAAGGTCATGCATGTCGTCGACGCGGCCGCCGCGCGCGACATCGACACCGAGGTCTGCGCCGGGATCGTCGGGTTTGCAAACCTCTCGCTCGGCGCCGCCGTTGCCGAGGTCTTCGAGGCCCACAAGGCCGCCGCCCGCGGCCGGTTCCGCGGCATCCGCCACATCACCGCGAACGAGCCGAGTTTCGACACCTACCTGCCGCCGGTCGCCGCCGACACCATGCAGAGCCCCGCGTTCCGCGAAGGGTTTGCCCAGCTCGCCCCCGCGGGCCTCAGCTTTGACGGCTGGCTCTACCACCCGCAGATCCCGCAGTTCACCGACCTGGCGCGCAGCTTCCCCGACACCACGATGATCCTCGACCATGTCGGCGGCCCCCTCGGGATCGGCGCCTACCGCGGACGCGGCGACGCGGTCTTTGCCGCGTGGAAGGCGGCGATGACAGAGCTCGCGGCCTGCGACAACGTCTCGGTCAAGCTCGGCGGCCTCGGCATGGACATCACCGGTTGCAGCTTTGCCGAACAGGACCGTCCGCCCGGCTCCGACACGCTGGCGCGCGCCTTCCGGCCCTGGGTCGAAACCGCGATCGACCTCTTCGGCCCCGGACGCTGCATGTTCGAAAGCAACTTCCCCGTCGACAAGACCTCGTACAGCTACCCGGTGCTCTGGAACGCCTTCAAGCGCCTCGCCGCCGGCGCGTCCGACGCCGACAAGCGCCTGCTGTTCCACGACACCGCCGCGCGGGTCTATCGCCTCTGACCCGAAAACCGCGCAATTGGAAACGTTAAGCCGTCACTAACCCCTGCCCCGCTAAACCGCTCCGGGGTGTGTGAGAGGTGACGAGCATGAGCGGGCAGTCCAATGCCGCGCCGGTCATCATCAAGCGGAAGAAGGTCGTTGCAGGCGACGGGCATCATGGCGGCGCGTGGAAGGTCGCAATGCATAGTTCCTTTGGTCGGGGACGCTTTGCGCCCGTTACACATCCCGTCCCTCCGTCGGGACGGATCACCTGTCATTCTGACCAATGCGGAACGGCATGCTTTGGCATGATCCGCGCCATCCGGTGGGATGCCCGCACACCATCGTCTCCAGTTCTTAATGACTCCCTAATCGTGCTCCCGGCATTGCCCGCGATTTGATGAAAACCCTGTCAGGCCCGTTTCTCCATCTGCGACCCGCCCTGGGTCGAGATGGTCGTCCGCCGCCCGGATTCGTCATAGGTGTCGAGCGACCTGCGCAGCCGCCGCATCGTGCCCAGCCGGTTCGCCACCGCCCGGATGCCGCGCATCGCGTTGTCCATAAGCTCCTGGTTTCGAACGGCCTTTGTCCGCAATTCGGCCATGTCCCGCGCCGCGTCCGCCGGGCCCGCCGCCTGCAGCGCGTCGATCAGCTGCGCCTTGTCCACCAAGATGTCGGCCAGCGCGTGCAGCCGGCCGGTGAGCAGCGCGGCGCGCTCCTCCTCCAGCAGTCGGTCGAGCGCGGCAAAGAGGTCGTCAGCGTCCCGTGTCATCGCGGGTCTCCTGTCTGAACGCGTGAAAGATCCGTTCGGCCAGGCCGATGCCCCCGGCCTCCACCATCGCCTCGGCCTGTTCGGCCAGCAGGAACGAGGCAAACTGCGCCTCGCCCGCGCCACCGCCGAACGGCCCCGTCCGCGCCGCGCCGACGCCCGCCTGTTCCAGCATCTCGGCCAGGAACGTCGCCTCGAGCGCTCGGGCCGCGCGCATCAGAGGGTCGGCGGCTGGCGGCGGGGCGGGCGCACGGGGGCTTGCGATCGGGTCGGTCATCGGGTCGCTCCAATTTGTCGGACTTTCCCCATACTGACCCGGCGGCGGTAAATGTCGCGTAACCAAACACCGGGTAGGAGGGGCGCACCGAGAAAGAACTCCGGTGACCGACATGGACCTGCTCCCCCTGCCGCCCGCCTTGTCCGGGCCACAGCCGATGACCGACCGTGCCGCGCCCCCGCGCGCCGGACGCACCTTTGCCGAGGCCCTGATCGCGTTGCTCCAGGATGCGGAAATCTCCATTCCAAGCCAGGAGCCGGGTGATGCGGCCGAAGATGTGGAAGAGGCAGTCGGCGTGGTCGAAGGCGATGTCGACGATCAGGACACTAAGGACAGTACGGCAGCGGATGGGTATCCCACATCAGTGTCCGTTGAAGATGTCCAGGACCTGCCCGATGTCATCGCACCAACACCGCTGAAGGCACCCCCTGACGTCCCGGCCGCCGAGGTGCAGCCGGTAGCGGTCAAGCCGCTCGCAAAGGTCGATCAGGCCTTCCTAATGGGAAGGAGCGCCGTGCAAGAGATCGAGACGATCCCGAACCCCGTTCCACAGGCGACCTCTACGGCGGTGGCGACGCAAGACCGTTCGATGCCGCCTCCGGTCCGGCAGAATATGAGCTCCTTCCACGCCGAAGCATCGCCCCGTCGCGAGGTGCCCGCCGCATCCGACAGGACCGCCACGCGGAATGCTGTGGATGACACCAAAGTCTTGGCACCTTCCGTACGGGGACGCACGTTACCGCCAGACACGAAGGTCACCCCCATCGCACCACGCCGCCCGGACGCTCTGCCTCACGCCATGGCCACCGAACCCGCCGGGGCAAGTCGCAAGGCAGACACCATGGAACTGGCCGAACCCAAATCAGAACCCAGACAACCGACCGCCGCCACAACTGTGGCCCCGCCCCGCAAAGTCGTGTCCCCACGGCCCGAAACACGTCTCCCGCCAGCGCCGGAGAGGTCGGATGCTCCGCGACCGACCTTCACCTCGACGCGCAGCAACTCCGCCACGCCGCCGGCACCCCCCTCGTCAAAGAGGCCCCGCAACCGGTCGCCCGGACGCAGCCCGCGCCATCACCCATGCCCGCAGCCACCACCGCGCGTGATGCGATCCCATCCGTCGCGACGGACGACACCGGCCTGCGCCCGGTTGTCGAGGCCACGCCGCCACCCCCGTCCCAGCCCGCATCCGTACCGCTTCCCCGCGGCGGTTCCTCCGCACCGTCGCCGCCCATACCGGTGGCCGACCAGGTCGTCGCGCAGGTCCAGCAGCACCGGGCAGGCACGATCGAGATCACGCTGGAACCCGAGGAACTCGGGCGCCTGCACCTCACCATCCGGCCCCGCGACGACGGCGTCGCGCTGGTGGTGCAGGCCGACCGGCCCGAGACGCTGGACCTTGTCCGCCGCCACGGGGCCGAGCTTGGGCGCGCGCTGCAGCAGGCCGGATATGCCTCGGTCGATCTGTCCTTCGGCGGCAGCGCGGCGCGGTCCCAGCCGGGCTCCGCCATGCCCGACCCGTCGGAGAGCGCCCCGGACGCATCCCCGTCCGACACGGCACCGCCGCCCGGCCGGCCCCCGTTGCGCCTTGCCGGCGCGCTCGACATCCGTCTCTGAGGAAAGGACATCGCATGGACGTCACGCAGGCCCCATCGACCATCGCGGCAGCGACACAGGTGCAGACGAACAGCACGGCCTCGGCCCGCACCGCGATCTCTTCGGATTTCGAAACCTTCCTGCGGATGTTGGCCACCCAGCTGCAGAACCAGGACCCGCTGAACCCCATCGATTCCGCCGACTATGCCGTGCAGCTGGCCACCTTCTCCTCGGTCGAGCAGCAGGTGAAGACCAACGAACTGCTCGAGGGCCTCGTCGCGCAGCAGTCGCTGGCCGGGTTGCAGGGCTATTCCTCGTGGATCGGGCTCGAGGCGCGCAGCGCCGCGCCTGTGCATTTCGACGGCAGCACCCCGGTCGAGATCGTGACCGATCCGCCCGCCGGCACCGACCGCGCGGTGCTGGTGGTGAAATCCGCCGCGGGCACCGTCGTCAGCCGGGTCGAGATGCCGACCGATCCGGGCAGCTTCGCCTGGGCCGGACTGACCGAGGAGGGGCGCACCCTGCCCGCGGGCACCTACAGCCTCACCCTCGAAACCTATGCCGAGGGCGTGGCCCAGGGCGGTATCCCGGTCGAAGCCTTCGCCCAGGTGATCGAGGCGCGGAATTCCGGCGGCACGATCGAGCTGGTGCTGCGCGGTGACATCGCCGTGACCCCCGCCGAGGTCGCGGCGCTGCGCGATCCCGGCTAGCCGCGCTGGACAGGCCTCGCGTCATCGCCTAGGCCCCTTGGGGACCGCCCCCTTGGGGGCCGCAGGACAGGGGCGCGATGACGCGGACAGATGCCAGACCTCCGGCCGATCCGGATGCGCCACCCGCTGGCCTGCGCGCATCGCTGGTTGCTGCCGGGACCATTACGGACGATGCCGTATGGTTGCGCCTGACCGGCGGCCGCAGCAACCACAGCTGGCGCGTGATCAGCGCCGACGGCGTGGTCGTGGTCAAGCTCACCCGCCCCGAAGCACAGACACCACTCTTTCCCAACGACCCGGACGACGAGGCGCGCGCGCTCACACAGCTTGCCGGACAGACCATGGCGCCGCGGCTCTGCGCCCGGCTCGACACGCCGGATGGGCCCGCGCTGATCTACGGCCATGTCGCGGGGGCGCACTGGCACGCCGATCCCGCCCCGGTGGGCCACCTCCTCGGCCGGCTGCACAACCTGCCGCCACCCCGGGGCCTGCGCCCTCGCCCCGGCGGCCGCGCGGCTTTGGTCGCCGATACGCACCGCATCCTCGAACTCTGCCCGCCCGGGCCGCAGCGCGAGGACCTCTGCGCGGCCTGCCCGGTCACCGACGACCTGCCGCCCTGCGATGACCCGCGGTTCCTGCATGGTGACCCTGTCCCCGGCAACATCATCGTCACCCCGGACGGTCCTGTCCTGATCGACTGGCAGTGCCCGGCCCGCGGCGACCCGGTCGAGGACCTGGCGCTTTTCCTGTCGCCCGCGATGCAGCTGCATGATCGCGGCGCGGTCCTTTCCCCGGCCGAGGCCGAGGCGTTCCTGTCCGCCTACCCCGATCCATGGGCCGTCGCCCGCTACCGCGCGCTGGCGCCGCTCTACCACTGGCGGATGGCGGCGCATTGCCTCTGGCGTGGCGCGTCCGGGCCGGACGCCGCCGGTCTTGCCGCCGAGCGCGCCGCGCTCGACGCCACCCGCTAGCTCAGCATCACGCCAAGCGCCACCGCGGCCGCACCGATCGCCGCACCGCCCAGGCCCCAGCCGATCCGCCCGCGCCAGCCCGACTTGGCCGGCGGCGCCTCGACCTCCATCTGCTGGACCAGCGCGCGTTCGACCAGCACCGGCAGGCGCGGCCCGAAGCGGCCCAGCACCACGGCGGTCTTGCGCAGGTCGCGCAGCAGGGCCCGCGGTCCGAGGTTGCGGCGGATGTAATCCTCGACCACCGGCTGGGCGACCTTCCAGATGTTGATCTGCGGGTCGAGCGACCGCGCAACGCCCTCAACCACGACCATCGTGCGCTGCAGCAGGATCAGCTCGGTCCGGGTCTCCATACCGAAGCGTTCGGTCACCTCGAAGAGGTAGGACAGCAGCCGCCCCATCGAGATCCGGGTGGCATCCATGCCAAAGATCGGCTCTCCCACGGCGCGAAGGGCGCGGGCGAATTCGTCCACGTCGCGGTCGGCGGGGACGTAACCCGCCTCGAAATGCACCTCGGCCACGCGGTGATAGTCGCGCTTGATGAAGCCATAGAGGATTTCGGCATAGACCCGGCGGGTGTACTCGTCGATGTAGCCCATGATGCCGAAGTCATAGGCGATGATGTCGCCGTCCGCCGCGACCTTGAGGTTGCCCTGGTGCATATCGGCGTGGAAGAACCCGTCGCGCAACGCGTGGTTCAGGAAGAGCTGCAGCACCCGTTCGCCCAGCACCGCGCGGTCATGCCCGGCAGCGTCCAGCGCGGCATTGTCGCCCAGCGACACGCCCTCGGCCCAAGTCTGGGTCATCACGCGGCGGCCGCTTTCGGGCCACCGGATCTCGGGCAGGCGGAAGCCGGCGTCGCCCTCGGTGTTGGAGCCGAACTCGCTGGCGCTTGCCGCCTCGAGCCGCAGGTCCAGCTCGCCCCGCACCACGCCATCGAAATGCGCCACCACGTCGTTCGGCCGCAGCCGCCGCGACGAGGGAGAGAAGAACTCGATGAAATCGGCCGCGAAGTAGAAGGCATCGACATCCTTGCGGAACGCCTTCTCGATCCCCGGGCGCAGCACCTTGACCGCGACCTCCTCGCCGGTCTCGGCCAGCCGGGCGCGGTGCACCTGCGCGATCGAGGCGGCGGCGACCGGCTCCGAGAACTCGGAATAGACCGACTCCAGCGGGCACCCCAGCTCGCTCTCGACCGCGCGCCGTGCCTCGGCCTGCGAAAACGGCGGCAGCTTGTCCTGCAAAACCCGCAGCTGAACCGCCAGCTCGTTGCCGACAAGGTCGGGGCGCGTCGACAGAATCTGCCCGAACTTGATGTAGGCCGGGCCAAGCGCGGTCAGCGCCCGGGTCACCGGCGGCATCGAGGGATCGCCCTTGAAGCCCAGCCACTGGATCGGCCAGCCGACAACCCGCGCCGCGATCCGCAGCATGCGGGGCGCCTCGTAGGCGTCGAGGATCACCTTCATCGCGCCCGTGCGTTCAAAGGTGGCGCCGGTCTGCGCCAGGCGAAGAATGTTGTGGGGTCCGCGCATGTCCTAGAGCTTCCACCCGGAATGCAGGCAGGCGATGCCCATCGACAGGTTGCGGTACTTCGCCTGGTCGAACCCCGCGCCGCGCACCATCGCCAGGAAGGTCTCCTGGTCGGGGAACTTGCGGATCGATTCCACCAGGTACTGATAGCTGTCGCGGTCGTTCGCGATCAGCTGGCCCATGGCCGGGATCAGGTTGAAGGAATAGCGGTCATAGGCCCATTGCAGGCCGGGCGTGGGGATCTGCGAGAACTCCAGCACCATCAGCCGCCCGCCCGGCTTCAGCACGCGGTAGGCCTCGGCCAGCGCGACCTCGGGCCGGGTGACGTTCCGGATGCCGAAGCTGATCGTGTAGACGTCGAACGTCGCGTCGGGGAATGGCAGCTTCATCGCGTCGCCGGTCACCCAGTCGAGGCTTTCGGCCATCTTGGCCGCCTCGGCCCGCTTGCGCCCCTCGACCAGCATCGGCTCGGTCAGGTCCAGCACGGTGGCATGGCCATGCCCCGCCCGCTTGAGGAACCGGAACGAGATGTCGCCGGTCCCGCCCGCCACGTCCAGCAGCCGCTGGCCCGGACGCGGCGCCAGCCAGTCCATCATCGCGTCCTTCCAGATGCGATGGATGCCAAGGCTCATCACGTCGTTCATCACGTCGTATTTCGACGCGACCGACCCAAAGACGCCCTGCACGCGCCCGGCCTTCTGGTCCTCGGGGATCTCCTGGAACCCGAAATGGGTGGTTTTCTCTGCCATCGCCCTTGCGCTTTCGTGTGCTTGACCCTTCTTATAGGGCGCTGCCGCCCCGCCGCAATGCGGCGGAGGTGTCGCGGCCCCGACGAGAGGACATATGCCCGAACTGCCCGAAGTGGAAACCGTGCGCCGGGGCCTGACCCCGGCGATGGAAGGCGCCGTGATCGCACGCGCCACGGTGAACCGCCCCGACCTGCGGTGGCCCTTCCCGGACCACATGGCCGAACGCCTCACCGGCCAGCGCGTCGAACGCCTGCGCCGCCGGTCGAAATACATCCTCGCCGACCTGTCGTCGGGCGAGACGCTGCTGATCCACCTCGGCATGTCGGGCCGCATGCTGGTCTCGGGCGACCCGCTGGGCCAGTTCGTGCACGACCACCCGGCGGCCGAGAAACACGACCACGTCGTCCTCGACATGGCGAACGGCGCGCGCATCACCTTCAACGACCCGCGCCGGTTCGGCGCGATGGACCTGATGCCCACCGGGTCGGAGGGCACGCACAAGCTGATCGCCCACCTCGGGCCGGAACCCCTGGGCAACACCTTTTCCGAGGCCTACCTGGCCGCCGCCCTGCAGGGCCGGAACACGCCCATCAAGGCCGCCCTGCTGGACCAGAAGATCGTCGCGGGCCTGGGCAACATCTATGTCTGCGAGGCGCTCTACCGTGGCCGGATCAGCCCCGCCCGCCTCTGCCGCCGGATCGCCGCGCCCCGGATCACGGCGCTGGTCCCGATCATCCGCGACGTCCTGGCCGAGGCGATCGCGGCCGGCGGCTCCTCGCTCAGGGATTTCCGGCAGGCGGATGGCGAACTGGGCTATTTCCAGCACAATTTCGACGTCTACGGGCGCGAGTCCGCACCCTGCCGCACCCCCGGATGCGACCAGTCGATTCGACGGATCGTGCAGTCGGGCCGGTCGTCGTTCTACTGCCCGCAATGTCAAAGATGACTTGAACGGCGGGGCCGACGTGCTACGGAATCCGCTAACGCAGAGAGGGGATTGCTTGCATGGCCTATGAAACCATTGTCGTCGAAACCGATGATCACGTCTGCCTGATCCGGCTCGACCGGCCGGATGCGCTGAACGCCCTGAACGACGTTCTGATGACCGAACTGGTCGACGCGCTGGAAGCGGCGCAGGAGAACGACAAGGTCCGCTGCATCGTGATCACCGGCAGCGAAAAGGCCTTTGCCGCGGGCGCCGACATCAAGATGATGGCCTCGAAAAGCTTTGTCGACGTCTTCGCCGGCGACCTCTTCGGCTCGGAACATGGCGCGATCATGCGCATCCGCAAGCCGATCATCGCGGCGGTCTCGGGCTATGCGCTCGGCGGAGGCTGCGAACTGGCGATGATGTGCGACTTCATCATCGCGTCCGACACCGCCAAGTTCGGCCAGCCCGAGATCAACCTGGGCGTGGTCGCCGGCATGGGCGGCACCCAGCGTCTGACCCGCGCGGTCGGCAAGGCCAAGGCGATGGACATGAACCTGACCGGCCGCTTCATGGACGCGCAGGAAGCGGAACGCGCCGGCCTCGTCAGCCGCGTCGTGCCTGCCAAGAACCTGATGGACGAGGCGATGAGCGCCGCCGACAAGATCGCCGAGAAATCGATGATCACGGTCGCGGTGGTGAAGGAGGCGGTGAACCGGTCCTTCGAGGTGCCGCTGCAGGAAGGCCTGCTGTTCGAGCGCCGCGTGTTCCATTCGCTCTTCGCGACCGAGGACCAGAAGGAAGGCATGGAAGCCTTCCAGGAAAAACGCGCCGCCCAGTTCCGCGACAAGTAGGGCGCGCTGGCGCGCGCCTGCCTCCGGCGGGAGTATTTGGGGCAAGATGAAGCGGGGAACCTTCGCTTCATCCTTTTGGACGGTGCTTCGGACACACGCGGCGGGGGCGGAGCGCTCTTCCCGGTCAGGCCAGGCGCCGCAGCAGGATCTCGTTGACCGCCTCGGCCGCCTGGTACTGCACCCAGTGCCCGGCGCCGGGGATCACGTCGAACTCGGCATCGGGCTTCATCGCCATGATGTTCGCGCGCCGCTCTTCCAGGTGGTTCAGCGCGATCGCGTCGCGGTCGCCGTAGACCACCGTGAGGCGCCCCGGCCAGGCCGCGATCTCGCCCGGCACGTCGAGCTTGGCGAAGAGGCCGCGGTACATGCCGCGCGCCAGTTCCGCATGGGCCATCTGGATCGCCGTCGCCTCGTCGGTGACGCTGTCCGGCCCGGTCAGCATCAGCTCGCCCACGTTGTTGGCATGGGCCGCCGCGCGGTGTTCCGGCACCGGCATCCCGCGCCACTTGCGCAGGCGCGGCGTGACCTCGGACCGGCCGCCGAGGATGGGTGACCCCAGCATCGCCCAGGCCTCGACCGGCGCCATCTTGAGCACCAGCGAGCCCACGACCGAACCGAAGGAGAAGCCCGCGCCGCGCAGGGTCTCGCCCGGGGCCAGTTCTGCCAGTCCCCTTGCCACCAGCCCGGCGTAGTCCTGCAGGTCCTGGGTTTCGAAGGTGTCGCTGTCTCCGAACGACGGCAGATCGACCGCCATGACGCGGAAATGCCTCGAAAGAGGCTCGATATTGCGCACCCAGTGCTGCCAGGACCCGTGCCCGCCGTGCAGCAGGTAGAGCGGCGGCCCCTCGCCCCAGACCCGCCAATGCAACGCCACCCCACCGGCGCGGGTGACGACCTTTTCCGCCCGCGCGTCGAGGTCGCGGATCCAGAGCGGAAGTTCGGGAATGTCGGGCTCGTCGAGGTCGTTCTGCAGCATCTGTCCCTGTCCGCCGGGGCGTTTCCCTTGGTTTAGGAAGGGCCCCGGGGCCGGACAATCGCGCCGCGGCGCAATTCACGCTTCTGTCTTGGGGCTGGTCACGTCATGGGCATCGGCTAGGGTGGCCGCGCAAGGAACGGGAGGCAGACATGCGGTTCAGGGACACATCGGCCATCGTCACCGGCGGCGCGTCGGGCATCGGCGCGGCGCTGGCACGGGCCCTAGCGGCCGAGGGGGCAAAGGTCGCCGTGGCGGACCTCATCGCCGACGGGGCCGAGGCGGTGGCGGCCGAGATTGGCGGCATCGCGATGCGGTGCGACGTGCGCGACCGCGCCCAGATCGCCGCGCTGATCGAGAGCGCCGAGGCCGCGCATGGCCCGGTCGATCTGATGTGCTCCAACGCCGGGATCGCCAACGGCGTCGACACCAGTTTCGCCAATGCCGCCGGGGCCGACCCCGCCGCCTGGCAGATGGCGTGGGAGGTCAACGTGATGGCCCATGTCCACGCCGCTTCCCTGCTGCTGCCGGGTATGCTGGCGCGCGGGTCGGGGCAGTTCCTGCACACGGTCAGCGCGGCGGGACTGCTCAGCCAGATCGGCTCCGCCCCCTATTCGACGACGAAACATGCCGCCGTGGGCTTTGCCGAAAACCTCGCGATCAGTCACCATTCCAAGGGAATCCGCGTTTCGATCCTCTGCCCGCAGGGGGTCGACACCCCGATGCTCGACGGCATGGGCGGTGGCGGGCGCGAGGGGCCGCAGGCGGGCGACGGGCTGCTTTCGGCCGAGGCGGTCGCGGCCGCGGCCCTCGACGGGTTGGCCGAGGGGCGGTTCCTGATCCTGCCGCACGAACAGGTGCGCGAGTACATGCAGCGCAAGACGGCGGATTACGAACGCTGGATCGGCGGCATGGCGAAGCTGCAGAACCGGCTCTACGGCGTGTAATCCTCGCCCGCCGGGCCGCGGAACTTTGCCGTCGCCTCCTCCGGCACCTCGGACCCATCCCAGAGGAAGGGCATGATCCCCACGCGCAGCGCCCGGCCGCGCATCTTTTCCAGGTCGCCCTCTGACCGGGTCACCCGCTGCGCGTTGCGCAGCGACCAGTGGTGCAGATGTCCGTAGAGCCGCGCGATTTCGTCCCGAACACTGGGGTTTTCGCCCAGGTCGTGGAATTCGTCGGGGTCGGTCTGCAGGTCGAAGAGCATCGGGCGGAAGCCGCCTTCGAAATGGATCATCTTCCACCGCCCGTCGAAGACCATGAACATCCGCGCATCGTCGGAGGTGATCCCCAGCTTTGCCCGCATCGGCGTGACGGAATAATCGTATTCGCTGATCGCCACCTCTCGCCAGGCCTCGGGCACCTCACCGTGCAGGAAGGGCGTCAGCGCCCGCCCCTCGACGATATGCGTGGGCACCGCGCCGCCCGCCGCCTCGATGAAGGTGGCGGATAGGTCGATCGCCTCGACCAGCGCGTCGCAGGTGGTGCCGCGGGTCGCGTCGGCCTCGGCGCGCGGATCATGGATGATCAGCGGGATCTTCACCGAAGGCTCGTGGAACATGTCCTTTTCGCCCAGCCAGTGATCGCCGAGGTAATCCCCGTGGTCCGAGGTCAGCACGATCATCGTGTCGCGGATCGCGCCGGTTTCCTCCAGCCGGTCGAGGATGCGACCCAGCTGGTCGTCGCATTGCCGGATCAGCCCCATGTAGGCCGGGATCACCTTGTCCCGCACCTCGTCGCGCTGGAACGCCTGGCCGATCATGTTGGCCATGTAGGCGGCATAGACCGGGTGCGGGTTCTCACGCTCGGCGTCGCTGCGGGTGGCCGGGGGCACGTCATTCGACCCGAACATGGCGTGATAGGGCGCAGGAACGATGTAGGGCCAGTGCGGCTTGATGTAGGAAACATGGGCGCACCACGGCCCCTCGGCGCGCTCCATGAACTCCAGCGCCCGGTCGGTCAGCCAGGGCGTCTCGCTGTCCTCTTCGCGGATGTTCGCGGGATGGTCGGCGTTTTGGAAGAACCAGCCAGACGCGATCTCTCCCGCCTCCACCCCGGCGTTGGCGTTGTCGTGCCAGGGGTTGGCGGAGGCATAGCCCTTGTCCTTGAGGTACTCGTTGTAGGGGCTGCGCTTGCGGTCGTAGAAACCGTCGGGCCCCTCGCCCCAGAGCCCGTCGTCCCGCACCACCGCGTCGAACCCGCATTCCGCCTGCCGCGCGCCGATCACCGTGTCGGGGGCGAGGCCCAGGCGTTCCATCCCCTCGGCATCCGCGATCATGTGGGTCTTGCCGATCAGGTAGCAGTCCATGCCGAGGCGGCGGAGGTGGTCGCCCAGCGTCTGCTCCCCCACGCGCAGGGGAAAGCCGTTCCACTGGGCCCCGTGGCTCGACGGATAACGCCCGGTGTAGAACGACATCCGCGAGGACCCGCAGACCGGCGACTGGACATAGGCGTTGGTGAACCGCACGCCCATGGCCGCCACCCGGTCGAAATTCGGCGTCTGCAGGCGGGGATGACCGGCGCAGGACAGGTAATCCCACCTCAGCTGGTCGTACATGATGAAGAGAATGTTCATGGGCCCTCCCGTTCTGAGGCGCAGCCTATCCGGCCCCTGATCCGTGGCAAGTGGAACAGGAATCAAGTAGTTGCCGCCTTCCGCCCGCCGCGCCCCAGCCACACGGCCGAGGCCGCCGCCAGCGCCAGCAGGCCAAGCGCCACCGGGAAATGCAGCAGGTTCAGCGGGTTGCCGTCGAGGATCACCAGCGATTGCGACAGGCTGCGTTCGAACCCCTCGCCGAGGAAGAAGGCGATGATGAAGACCACCACCGGGAACCCGAACGCCGTCATGACGTAGGACAGCGCGGCCGCGGCCAGCATCAGCCCGACGCCGAAGAGGCCGCCGGTCGACAGGTAGACGCCGACAAAGCAGAAGATCAGCGCAGTGGGAAAGATCACGCTTTCCGGCGCGCGGATCACCCGTGACCAGAGGCGTAGCGAAACCTGCCCGATCAGCAAGTTCGACAGGTTCGCCATCAGCATCGCGCCGAACAGGCCATAGATCAGCCGCGCCTGCGTCTCGAACAGCAGCGGGCCGGGCTGGATGCCGTGGATCTTGAAGGCCGAGATCAGGAGCGCCGCGCCGATGCTGCCGGGAATGCCGATCCCCAGCAGCGGGATCAGGTTCGCCCCCATCACCGCCGAGTTGGCGCTTTCGGTCGCGGCGATGCCCTTGATGTTGCCCTCCCCGAAGGGCACGCCGCCCGCATCGCCCTTGCGGGCCGAGGCATAGGACATGAACGCCGCCGCCGTTGAGCCGATGCCTGGGATCGCCCCCAGCACCGTGCCGATCGCCGCGCCCCGCGCGATCACGCCCCGACAGCCCCAGTATTCCGCCCAGCCGACGCGCCGCGCGGCCCCGGGCGCGCCCATCTCGACCGTCGGTTGCGGCCCGGCGCGACGGGCACCCGCGATCCGGCGAAAGATCTCGGCCACCGCCAGCATCCCGATCGCGACCGAGACGAGGTTGGCGCCGTCGAAAAGCTCGAACCAGCCAAAGTAGAACCGCGGCGTGCCGTGTTCGGGGTCAAGCCCCACGGTCGCCAGCAGAAGGCCCAGGATGGCGGCAATCAAACCCTTCACAAGGGAATCCCCCACCAATCCCGCGATGATCGAGAAGGCAAAGATCATCAGCGCGAGGATCTCGACCGGCCCCATCTTGAGCGCCAGCACCGCCAGCGGCGCGGCCAGCGTGATCAGGACGAGGTCAGACGCCGTGTCCCCCGTCACGCTGGCATAGAGCGCCATCTTCATCGCCTTCACCGGCTGGCCCTTGCGCGCCAGCGGATAACCGTCGAGCGCCGTGGCCGCCGCGTCGGGCGTGCCGGGGGTGTTGATCAGGATCGCCGGGATCGCCCCGCCGAAAAGGCCACCCTTGTTGATCCCCACGAGGAAGGAAATCGCCACCAGTGGGTCCAGCGCAAAGGTGAAGGGGATGGCGATCGCCATCGCCATGATCGGCCCGATGCCGGGGATCGCCCCCACGACCTGCCCCGTCGCCACGCCGACCAGCACGAAGGCGAGGTTCACCAGCGTGAACGCGTCGCCGAAGCCCGCGAGGATGGTGGCGAGATCAGGCATCGTCCCTCACGGCAGCGGGCGCCCCAGCAGCACCGAGACGACCAGCCAGACGATCACCGGCGCGGCGAAGATTCCGGTCAGCGCCCAGGGCCAGCGGCGTTCCCCGATCAGCGCGACCAGCGCGGCGGTCAGCATCGGCGCGACCCAGAGGAACCCGATCGGCCCCATGGCCCAGACCGCCGCGCCCGACAGCAGCAGGCAGAGCGCCACCAGCGCCGCCTCTCCGGAGTCCAGCGATACGGCTCCGCCCGGCACCGCCGACAGCCAGAGGCCCAGCAGGATCAGCGCGATGCCGCAGCCGCGCGGCAGGGTCTGCGGCAGGATCCACCCGGACGAGACCGTTTCCGTATGCGCCGGGATGATCCAGAACAGCAGCGCCGCGCCGAACAGCGCGACGACCAGCCCCGCCAGCCTGTTTGCCCCGGTCCCGCTCACCGCCCGTCCCCCGAATGCGGGGCGGACCATGCCGCCCCGTCGCCCGTCACTTGCCGAACAGCGTGCCGGTGTTGACCAGCCCGTCCTCCAGCATCGCCTTGGTGTCCTCCGGCCCCTTGTCGCTCGGCTCGGTGTGGAATGTGTTCATGATCGCCTCGCGCGTCGTCTCCTTGGACAGGGCCGCGCCGATGGCCTCGGCCAGCGCCGTCCTGGCATCCTCGGGCAGGCCAGCGGGCGCGGCAATGTAGAAATAGGGGTCCACGTAGATATCGAACCCCTGTTCCTGCACCGTCGGCGTGTCGGGGGCATAGGAATGGCGGGTCGCGTTGGCACTGGCCAGCATCTTGACCTTCCCGGCTTCGAGCTGCGGGATATGCGCCCCCGCGTTAAAGGCCGCGTCGACGTGGCCGCCCAGCACCTGCTGCAGCGCCTCGGCCGAGGACTTGGTGCTGACCGGCTTCAGCCCGGCCCCGCTGCCGGCATTCACGACGTTCATCAACAGCTCTTGCGGCTTGGCGTCGAAGGCCACCAGCGCACCGCCCTTTTGCCTGGAATAGTCAAGGAATCCGGCCAGGTCGTCATAGGGCGCATCGGCCGGGGCGATCAGCGCCAGCTGCGCCAGCGCTACCGTGTGCAGGTAGTCGAAACTGTCGAGGTCAAAGGGGATCTCGTCCGGCCGGGTCACCAGGTTCACCAGCACCGGCATCGTCACCCCCATGCCCAGTGTCTGGCCGTCCGCCGGCACCGCCTGCAGCTGGGTGAACATCGCGATCCCGCCGCCGCCCGGCTTGTTCTCGACCACGATGGTCCAGCCGGTGGCATCCGACATCTCCTTGGCGATCAGCCGGCCCAGCGTGTCGGTCTCTCCGCCGGCGCCGAACCCGATCCAGAGCTTCACCGGCCCCGAAGGCGCCCAGTCGGCCAGCGCGGGTCCGGCGCCTGCCAGTGCAATGGCCGCCGCGGCGGCCCATGTCTTCCACGTCATCACTTCTCTCCCATGGTGTCGTTGTTCTGGCCCGGCGCGAAACGCCCCGGCGCGATATCGTCCAACTTCAGTCCCGAGGCGGTGATCTCCTTGTCCGGCGCCTCGCCCCGGATCATCGATGCGGCCAGCCGCGCCATCGCGGGCGCGGTCTGCACGCCATAGCCCCCCTGGCCCGCAAGCCAGAAGAATCCCACCTGCGCAGGGTCGAATCCGCAGATCGGCGCCCGGTCCGGCACAAATGTCCGCAGCCCGGACCACGACGACAGCACGCGGGACACCTGCAGGTCGAAGGCGCGCGTGATCCGGTCGATGCAGATCGCGATGTCGATCTCCTCGGGCCGGGAATCGCAAGGCGCGCTCACCGTCTCGTCCGCGGGCGAGGCCATCAGCCGCCCCGCCTCGGGCTTGAGGTAGAAGCGTTCGTCGGCATCCACCACCATCGGCAACATCCCGGGATCGACCCCGGCGGGCGGGGCAAAGGTGATCGCGCTCCGCCGCATCGGCTCCAGCCGCTGGGGCTGGGCATGGGCCAGCGCCCCGACCCCGTCGGCCCAGGCCCCGGCGGCGTTCACCACGAGGCCGGCGTGCAGGATGTCATCCTCCGCCGCGATCTCCCACCCGGTGCCGCGCCGGGTCAGCCGATGCACCCGCGTCGCCGTCCGCAGCGTACCGCCCCGCCGCCGCAGCAGCCGCAGGTAGCCGCTGAGCAGCCCGTGCACGTCGATGTCCCGGGCCGCCGCGTTGTAAAGCCCGCCCGCCGCGTATCCGGGCCTGAGCAGCGGGATCCGCGCCTCGAGCTCTCCGGGCGTCTGCCAGTCCATGTAGTCGCCCTCGGCGCCCGCCTCGAACCCCGCCCGCAGCGCGTCGACCTGCGCGGCATCGGCGACGATCGCCAGCCCCCGCGGCGTCAGCAGCGGCGCATCGGCAAAGCCGTCCGGCGGCGCGGCCAGGAACCCGGCCGAGGCCGCGGTCAGCGCCCGGATCACCTCCGAGCCGTAGGTCTGCGCCAGGATCGCCGCCGACCGCCCGGTCGCGTGGTACCCCGGCTGGTCCTCGGCCTCGACCAGCAGGACCCGCATCTCGCGCGCCAGCTCGGCCGCCACCGAGGCGCCGGCGATCCCGGCCCCGATCACCACGGCATCGTATGTCGCGTGCCCCGCCATGTGCCTCCGCTGCCTGTCAGGCCATAAGGTAGCACATTCTTTTCCGATAGGAAAGTTCGCCTCGCCCATCGGTTGTCATGGCATTTCTCCCGCAATCGTATAAGTTTGCTGCATGACCGCCCCGGCCGAAGACCTCGATGACACGATCAGCCGCGCCCGCATGGCGACCCGGCTGCGCCGCCTGCGCGAGGAACGCGGGCTGACCATCCAGGCGGTGGCGGAACGCGGCGGCATCGCGATTTCCACCGTGTCCAAGATCGAACGCAACCTGATGGCGCCGACCTACGACCGGTTCACCCGGCTGGCGCGCGGGCTCGGCGTCGACGTGACCGAGCTCTTCGTCGATGAAAGCGCGCGGTTCGAACCCGGCGGCGTCGCCGTCGCCCGCAAGGGCGATTTCGGCTACCACGAGACCGAGAACTACACCTACGAGATGCTGTTCCCGCAGGTCCGGGGCAAGAGCATGGTGCCGATGATGGGCACGCTCAAACCGCTGCAGCAGATGAAGTTCGACCGCATGGTCACCCACCCGGGCGAGGAATTCCTGCTGGTGCTCGAAGGCCGGGTGCAGGTTCAGCTCGAGGATCGCGAGGATGTCGTGCTGAACACCGGGGAGTCGCTCTACTTCGACAGCACCCGCGGGCATCTCTACGCCTCGGCGCTGAACGAACCCGCGCGGATCCTCGTCGTCTGCACCCAGTTCGACCTGCCCGCCGACCCTCAGCCCTGAAGCCGCGCGACCGCCCATCGGGCGGCATCCGCCACCGCGGCATCCGGGTCGTCGCAGAGCGACTGCGCCACCGGAATCAGGCTCTGATCAATGGAATTCCCGATCGCGTAAAGCACGTTGCGCACGAACCGGTCGCGCCCGATCCGCTTGATCGGCGATCCGGCGAACCGCGCCCGGAAGCCCGCGTCGTCCAGCTGCGCCAGCTCGGCCAGCGGCGGCAGCACCATGCCCTCGCGCGGGCGGTAGCGCATGTCGCGCGCCGCGACCGCGAACTTGTTCCAGGGACAGACGGCCAGGCAGTCGTCGCAGCCGTAGATCCGGTTGCCGAGCGCCGGGCGCAGCGCCGCGTCCACCGGCCCCTTGTGCTCGATCGTCAGGTAGGAAATGCAGCGCCGCGCATCCAGCTGGAACGGCGCCGGAAAGGCATCGGTCGGACAGATGTCGAGGCACCGGCGGCAGCTGCCGCAATGCTCGGTCTCGGCGGCGTCCACCGGCAGTTCCGCGGTGGTAAAGACGGACCCGAGGAACACCCAGTTGCCGAAATCCCGGCTCAACAGGTTGGTGTGCTTGCCCTGCCAGCCCAACCCCGCCGCCTGCGCCAGCGCCTTCTCGGGCACTGGGGCGGTGTCGACAAAGACCTTCACCTGCGTCGGATCGCCGACCTCGGCGATCAGCCAGCGCGCCAGCCGCTTCAGCCGCTTCTTCACCAGGTCATGGTAATCCGACCCCTGCGCATAGACCGAGATCACGCCGCGGTCGCCCTGCGACAGCCCCGCCATCGGGTCGATCTCTGGGGCATAGCTCTCGGCCAGCATGATCACTGATCGCGCCTCGGGCCAGAGCAGCGCCGGATCGCCGCGCCAGTGCGACCGCTCGGCCATCCAGGTCATCTGCCCGTGCCGCCCCTCGGCCAGGAAATAGCCAAGCCGCCCCGGCACCTCGGGCACGTCCCACGGGCGGCAGACCCGGCAGGCGGAAAAACCCTCCGCCTCCGCCCGGGCCACCAGCCTGTCTTTCAGCGCAGGTCCCATGCTTCCTCTGGTCCCATATCCCGGGGGAGTCGCGCAGCGCGCGACGGGGGCAGAGCCCCCGCACCGCCCGCGGCCTCAGAAATCGAGGTCGGCGTAATGCGACGGCGGCGGGAACCCCGGCACCTGGTCGGCAAGGATGCCGCGGAAGGCCGGCCGCGACTTGATCTTGGCATACCAGTCCTTGACCGTCTCGCTCCGGTTCCAGTCCACGTCGCTGATGTAGTCGAGCGACGACAGGTGCGCGGCGGCCGCGAAATCGGCCAGCGTCATCCGGTCGCCCGCCAGCCAGCGCCGCCGCTCCAGCAGCCAGGCCATGTAGTCGAGGTGGAACTTGATCGCCGCCGCGCCCGCCTTGACGTTGGTGCTGTCGGGATACCCCTGCTTCATCACCTTCTTGTTCACCCGCTCATAGAGCAGTTTCGACGTGACCTCGGCATGGAACTTGTCGTCGAACCAGCTGACCAACCGGCGCACCTCGTAGCGGTCGTCGGCGGTGGTCGGCAGCAGCGGCGGGTCGGGATAGACCTCTTCCAGCCATTCGCAGATCGCGGCGCTTTCCGGCATCACCCGCCCGTCGATGCGCAGCACCGGCACCTTGGCGGCGGGGTTGCGGCGCAGGAAATCCGGGTCGCGTTCCCAGTAGCGTTCCTCGATCAGCTCACATTCGATCCGCTTCTCGGCAAGGCTCAGGCGCACCTTGCGGCAGAAGGGAGAGAGGGGAACGTGGTATAGCTTGGCCATCTGAGATCATCCAATTTCCGCCTGTCTTGCCTTGAATTCCGGGCCGTTTCAACTCCTGCGCCCGGTCCGGGCCATATGCCGCCTCGGGACGTGGCCCCGCGGTGACGGGTGGCGCGCGGCGCGCCTCAGCGTTCGAAACAGGCCGCCCGCCCGTCGCGTTCAATGGTGGCCGCGCCGTCCATGATGCCCTTGGTCCGGCGCTTGACGTAGTTCGTCGGCTGCGACGCCGACCAGCTCTGCGGCGCGGGCAGCACCGCCGCCAGCCGGGCGGCCTGCAGGTCCGACAGGTCCCTGGCATCGACGCCGAAGTAATGCCGCGCCGCGGCCTGCGCGCCGAACACGCCCTCGTCGAACTCGGCCACGTTCAGGTAGACCTCGAGGATCCGGCGTTTCGACCAGAACAGCTCCACCACCGGGGTCAGCAGCGCCTCCAGCGCCTTCCGCCCCCAGGTCCGGCCATGCCAGAGGTAGACGTTCTTGACCACCTGCTGGGTCAGGGTCGACCCGCCCCGCCGCCCGCCGTCCTCCAGCGCGGCGCGGATCGCGGCCATGTCGAACCCCCAGTGGTTGCAGAAATTCGCATCCTCGGCCGCCACGACGGACCGGCCAAGCGCGGGCGCGATCCGTTCGATCGGCTGCCAGTCCTGCTCGATCCCGCCCAGGCGGCGCGATTCGCTCCAGCGGTACTGGCCCATCGTCGGATTGACCCGGGAATGCGCCAGCACGACCAGCAGCACCACCACGACCACGAGGATCGCGATGCGCACCAGCCAGCGGAACGCCACGCGCGGCCAACCCGGCCCGCGCGTCTTTTTCCCTGTCCTGCCCTTGGGTTTTGCCTGTTTTGCCACGCCCGACATATAGATCAGCCCCCGGATCCGCGGAAGCCGGAAGTTACGTTCGCCAGGCCCCCGATTGACATGCAGGTATTTACCTGCATATTGAGGGCAGGAAAGGAGACCCGCCCCGACATGGATGACGACAAGGTGTTCAAGGCCCTCGGCGATCCGACCCGGCGCCGGCTGCTCGACCTGCTCTGCGAGGCAAACGGCCAGACCCTCGGCCAACTCTGCGGCGGACTCGACATGACCCGGCAATCGGTCACACAGCACCTGGGCCTGCTCGAGGATGCCAACCTCGTCACCACCCGCCGCCGGGGCCGCGAGAAACTGCATTTCATCAACCCCGTGCCCCTGCACGACGTCTACGAACGCTGGGTGCGGAAATTCGAAACACAGCGATTGAGTCTGCTGCACGACCTCAAGCAGCAGCTCGAAGGAGATCCGGAATGACCATCGAGAAAACCGAATTCGTCTACGTCACCTACATCCGCGCCACCCCCGAAAAGGTGTTCGCCGCCATCACCACCCCCGAGATGACCGCCCGCTACTGGGGGCATGACAACGTCTCCGACTGGAAGGTCGGCTCCGACTGGCAGCACATCCGCGCCAACGAGGGGCGCGAGGTGAACCTGGTCGGCAAGGTGGTCGAGGTCGACGCCCCGCGCCGCCTCGTGCTGAGCTGGGCCAACCACTCGGAACGCGACCGGCCCGAGAAGTATTCCCGCGTGACCTTCGAGATCACACCGTTCGAGGACATGGTCCAGCTGACCGTCACCCACGACGAACTGGAAAAGGGCAGCGGCATGGAGGCCGGGATCACCCGCGGATGGCCGCGCGTGCTGTCGAGCCTCAAGAGCTTCCTCGAAACCGGGGAACCGATCGACATCTTCGCCAGCCCCAAGGCGGCCTGAGACAGATCAGTCTCTGAATTGGAGGATTTCACATGACGACCCCCTATTCCGGCGGCTGCGCCTGCGGCGCCGTCCGCTACCAGATTGCCGCCGAACCACTGGCCCAGGTGCATTGCCAGTGCCGCGAATGCCAGCGCGTCAGCGGCACGGGCCACGGCTCCTACCTCGTGTTCGGGGCCCGCGACACGCTCACCGCCACCGGCGCCACGACGACCTGGCGGGTGCAGGGCGACAGCGGGAACTTCAAGCTGCACCGCTTCTGCCCCGCCTGCGGCGCGCCGGTCTTCGTCGATTTCGAGGCCGCGCCCGACATGGTCGCGGTGCATCCCGCCAGCCTTGACGACCCGGCCCGGTTCGCGCCCGGGATGGTGACCTACACGAAAAGCGCCCAGCCCTGGGACCGAGTCGATCCCGGCCTCACCGCCTGCCTGGCCGGTCCGGGCTGATGCGGGCACCCCAGGTGTCGGACAGCCGGTAGCCTTCGGGCCAGGGATCGTCGGGGTCCAGCATGTGCTGGTGGATCCCGGTGATCCACCCCCGGCCCGAGATCTCGGGCCGGATCGCCGTTCCGCCGGCCATCGGCACCGTCCCGAGGATTCGGCCGTCGAAGGTCGACCCGATCAGCGACCGCGCGGTCAGCCGGTCGCCCACCCCCATGACCCCGCGCGCATGCAGCACGGCCATCCGCGCCGACAGCGCCGTGCCGGTCGGCGAACGGTCCACCTTGCCCGGCCGGATCGCCACTGCCGCGGCGGTTTCGTACCCAGCGGCGCCCTCGGACAGCGGCCCGGCGAAAAGGCAGAACGAGATGTGCCGCCAGTCAGGATTTTCCGGGTGTTCGAACCCCAGCTGCGCGGTCGCCGCCGCGGTGATCCGCACCCCCAGCGTGGCGATGTCATGCGCCTCGTCCTCGGTCAGCGCGAAACCCAGGGCCTGGGCATCGACGATGACGAAGCTGTCGCCGCCATAGGCCGTGTCCACCGTCAGCGGGCCCAGCCCCTCGACCTCGATGGTCCGGTCCAGCTGCGCGGCGAACGAGGGCAGGTTCTCGACAAAGATCCGCTCGGCCTTGCCGTTCCGGCACGCCGCGCGCACCCGCACCAGCCCGCCCGGCGCCTCGATCACCAGCCGGGTCTCGGGTTCCTGCATCGCCACGATCCCGGCATCGAGCAGCACCGTCGCCACGCAGATCGAGTTCGACCCCGACATCGGCGGCGTGTCCTCCGGCTCCATGATGATAAAGGCCGCCTGCGCCTCGGGGTGCTTCGGCGGTACCAGCAGGTTCACGTGGCGAAAGACCCCGCCGCGGGGCTCGTTCAGCACGAAATTGCGCAAAGTCTGGTCCCGCGCGATCCAGCGGCTCTGCTCCCAGATCGTGTCGCCGGGCGGCGGCAGCACGCCGCCGACGATGACATCGCCCACCTCGCCCTCGGCATGGGCGGAAATGACGTGAACCGTCTTGCCGGATCGCATGGGCGCCTCCCCTGTCGTTCGCCGGGCCGAGCCTAGCAGCATCACGTCGCCGCGCCAGCCCGCCATCCCCGGCCCCACGGCACGAAAAAGGCGCGGCTTGCGCCGCGCCTGACTGAGAAACGAGGGTCTTGAGTGCCGTCAGGTTCTTAGGCCTCGGCGGTTTCAATCGCCTTTGCTTCGACCGTATCGCCCTTGGCGATCTCGATCCGGCGGGCCTTCAGGGCTTCCGGAATCTCTTTGACAAGGTCGATATGGAGCATGCCGTCCGCGTGGGTAGCCCCCGTCACCTTGACGTGATCGGCCAGCTGGAAGCGGCGATCGAACGCGCGGGTGGCAATGCCGCGGTGCAGGTAGCTGCGCGGGGTCTCGTCGGCGGCCTTCTTGCCGCTGACCACCAGCGCGCGGTCCTTCACCTCGACGTTCAGGTCGGCATCCGAGAAACCGGCGACCGCGATCGAGATGCGATAGGCGTTCTCGTCGGTCTTCTCGATGTTGTAGGGGGGATAGCTGGGGTTGGTGGCGTCGCCCGCCAGCACGCGGTCCATCATGTCGGCGATCTGGTCGAAACCGACGGTCGCACGGTACAGCGGGGCAAGATCGAAATTACGCATCAGGGTCATCCTCTTAAAGCGATAACGGTGTTGAACCTTCCCATCGGGGACAGGCAGCTTGATCGTGCGGGCCCCGGTTCGGCGACCCGCAATCAAGATGTGGGAACACGGTCTGATCGTTTCAAGAGGCCGGGCCGGACCCGGCCCGGACGGGCGCTCAGTGCAGCCGGGCAGGCCGCTCCATCGCCTCGAGAAGCTCTTCCTCCTCGCGCTCGGTGATCGGGTCGGCAAAGATGTCGTCGTAGGCGCGCGCCTTCTCGAGCAGCACCTGGTAGATATCCTCGGGCAGGATGCAGACCGCCGTCTTCTCGTCGCGCTCGATGAACGACGGGCAGTCCCCCGCCTCGTCCACGATTTGGTCGAGCACGTGGTAGAAGGTTTCGTAGTCGTCGTCGGTCATGGAATCTCCTGCGTCTCGGGTCGCGCCCATATCAGGCGCGCGCCCAAGATGCGAGCGGTGTCGGTCCTATTCTCCGGCCCGCACGAATTTCGCACCCGATCCCTGCCGTCCGCCGCCGATCCCGATCCGGGTGCCCACCGTGACCGGTTGCTTCACCACGCCGTCGTCCAGCTCGGCCCGCAGCTCTTCCAGCGTCTCGCCCAGCTGGGTGCCAAGCGCCACGCGCGTGCCGCTCACCTCGGCCTTGGCCGAAACAACCGAAACGATGCGCGGCGCCCCCGAGCCAAAGGAAAAGACCGGCGCGCCAGAGCTGCCGAAATCCACGTCGCAGGACATGATCAGCACCCCGTCCTGCTGCCCCATCACGCCGCAGATCTCCTGCAGGCTGGGCGCCTCGGCCCGGTCATGCGCATAGGACACGACGCCGATCCGGTCGCCCCGCGCCGGCCGCCCGTCGGTGTCGAACGGCACCACGGTGGTGTTGCGGATCGGCATGTCGAGCTGCAGCAGCGCCACGTCCTGCCGTACCTTGTCGGTCGAGACGGTCGGCTCGAAATGGTAGGCCGGGTGGATCACCGCCCGCTTCACCTGCCGGTAGGCCGACGCGCGGCCGTTCCGGAACCCGGCCAGGAACTGCACCTTGGTCGCGTCGATCCGGGTGCCCCGGTGCTTGTCAAACAGGCAATGCGCCGCCGTCAGGACAAGGTCCTCGGCGATCAGCGCCCCGGTGCAGAACCCCTTGCCGTCGATGTCCAGCCGCCCGACCGCTTCCCAGCCGCGGCTCTGGTCCCCGGTGTCCAGCCGGGTCAGCGCCCCGTGTGTGCTCAGGCTGTCCGACAGGCCCTGCGCCACGGCGGGCAGCGGCAGGCAGAGACAGGCGATCACGGCGGCAAGACGCAGCATGGGGGCTCCTTTCCCGGGTGGGTGTCCGGGGCGTAGCAGGTCAAACGGGCGAAACTGCGGCGGCCCGGGGGATCAGGCCGCGCTGGTGGTCATGGCCGCAGGTTTCGGCCCCCCGGTCGCCCAGTCAAGAAGTTCGACCGTGTGCACCACGGGAACTTCGGCACCGGAACCGATCTGCATCATGCAGCCGATGTTGCCCGCGGCGATCACGTCCGGCTTCACCGCCGCCAGCGTCCTGAGCTTCCGCGCCTTCAGCTGACCCGAGATCTCGGGCTGCAGCAAATTGTAGGTCCCGGCCGAGCCGCAGCAGAGGTGGCTGTCCGCCGGCTCCACCACCTCGAAGCCCGCGCGTTTCAGCAGCGCCTTCGGCGCATCCTTCACCTTCTGCCCATGCTGGAGCGAACAGGCCGCGTGGTACCCGATCCGCAGCCCCTTGGCCGCGCCCTCGGGGATCTCCAGCCGCGTCAGCAATTCCGACACGTCCACCGCCAGCGCCGAGACCTCCGCCGCCTCCGCCGCCAGCGGCCCGGTGCGGAACATATGGCCATAGTCCTTCACCGTCGTCCCGCAGCCCGAGGTGTTGATGACGATCGCATCCAGCCCGTCGCCCCGCACCTCGTCCATCCAGGCCCGTATGTTCGCCGCGGCCGAGCCGTGCGCGGCGTCCTCCTTGCCCATGTGGTGGGTCAGCGCGCCGCAGCAGCCCTGCCCCCGGGCCACCACCACCTCGCAGCCCAGCCGCCGCAGCAGCCGGATCGTCGCGTCGTTGATGTCGGTGTTCAGCGCCCGCTGCGCGCAGCCGGTCATCAGCGCCACCCGCATCCGCCGCTCACCCTTTGCCGGGAACACCTGCGGGTCGTCGTTGCGCGACACCGCCGGGATCCGCTTCGGCGCCATCTCCAGCATCGCGCGCAGCCGGGCGTCCGGCATCAGCCGCCGGAACGGCCGCCCCAGCTTGGCCGCCACCAGCGCCGCGCGGAACCGTGTCGGGTGCGGCAGCACCCAGGCCAGCATCGCCCGCAGCGCCCGGTCGTGCCACGGCCGGGTGTAACGCTCCTCGATATACGCCCGCGCATGGTCGACGAGATGCATGTAATGCACCCCCGACGGGCAGGTCGTCATGCAGGCCAGGCAGGACAGGCAGCGGTCGATATGCTTGACCGTCCGCGCATCCGGCACCCGCTCGTTTTCCAGCATGTCCTTGATCAGGTAGATCCGCCCCCGCGGGCTGTCGAGCTCGTCGCCCAGCACCTGGTAGGTCGGGCAGGTCGCGGTGCAGAACCCGCAGTGCACGCAGGCCCGCAGGATCTCGTTCGCCCGCGCCGTCCCCGGATCACCCAGCTGCGCCTCGCTGAAATTCGTCTGCATCGCCCTGCCTCCGCCTCACACCATCCACAACGCCAGGACCAGCCCGGTCGCGGGCGCCAGCGTCGCCAGCCCCGACGACAGCAGCACCCAGTCCGTCGACTGCGGGAACCGCGCCCGCAACAGCTGCGCGACAAAGGCCATGATCCCCACCCAGGCCAGCCACAGCAGCGCGAGCGAAAAGATCACCCGCCCCAGGTCGCTGCCGCTGTGCGGCAGGATCCGCAGGATCGCCAGGCCCACCAGGACCGCCAGCGCCACGCCGACACCCAGCGTCCGGAAGAACCCCGGTGCCGGATCGGCCCGCACGAGCGCGGCGAACAGGATCAGCCCCAGGATGCAGGCCCCGGCCAGGAAAAGGACGATCACGCCACGACCTCCGCCGCGCCCATCAGCCCGGGGTTCAGGATCCCGCGCGGGTCGAACCGCGCCCTCAGCCCGGCGGCGATCCGCGCCACGCCCGGCGCCTCGGGCTGGAACATCGGCACCTGCGCGCGCACCGCTGCCGGCGCCCGCACCAGCGTCGCGTGGCCGCCCGCCAGCGCCACGGCGCCGCGCACCGTCGCCGCGCCCGCGTCGTCCGCCGCGGGCACCGCCAGCCAGCTCAGCCCGCCCGCCCAGTCATGGATCACGCGCACCGCCAGCCCCTCCGCCGCCACCCGGCGCACCAGCTCCGCCGCCCGTGCCGGCACCGTCGACACCTTCCATACGGCCTCGTCCGTTCCGGCAAGGGGCGCCACGTCCCGCACCTCGCGCCAGAGCGCGGCGCTCTTCTCGCCCTCGACCAGCTCCCAGCCCGCGCAGACGCCGCCGCGCAGGCGCCCGGCGCGGTAGGCCACCGATCCCGCCAGCCCCTCGACCCGCACGCAGCTCCGGCTCTCGCCGCCACAGTCCAGGTGTGCCGCGCCGCTCACGTCGAACGGCGTGCCCATGGCCGCGCGCAGCGCCGCCAGCGCCGCCTCCGCCTCCAGGCCGCGGGCCACCAGCGTCGCCTCGGCCTGCGGCACCGCCATGACCTTGAGCGAGACCTCGGTCAGCACGCCGAGCGTGCCGAAGGACCCGGCCATCAGCTTCACCAGGTCATAGCCCGTCACGTTCTTCATCACCCGCCCGCCGTTCTTTACCACCGTCCCGCTGCCGTCGACGAACCGCACCCCCAACAGGAAATCCCGCGCCGCGCCGACCTGCACCCGCCGGGGCCCCGAGGCATTGGCCGCCATCACCCCGCCGATCGTCGAGACGCCCGCGGTCCCCATCAGGCCGCGCGCCTCCATCGGCTCGAACGCCAGCCGCTGGCCCTTCTCGGCCAGCACCGCCGCGATCTCCTCGACCGGCGTGCCCGCACCCGCCACCAGCGTCAGCGCGCCCGGCTCGTAAAGCCGCACGCCCGCCAGGCCCGCCGTCTCCAGCACCTCTCCCGGCTGCGGCCGCCAGGGCACCCGCGTGCCGCCGCCCCGCACGGTCAGCGCCCCGTTCGCCCCGCGGATCAGGTCCGCCAGTTCCGTTTCGCTCGCTGGTCCCATGCTTCCTCTGGTCTCATATCCCGGGGGAGTCGCGCAAAGCGCGGCGGGGGCAGAGCCCCCTACTCCGCCGCCATCCCCGCGCCCCGCCGCCCGGCACTGGCGCCCAGCGGGAACACCTTGGCCGGGTTCAGCAGCCACTTCGGATCGAACACGTCCTTCACCGCCATCTGCGCCTCGAGGTCGGCGGGCGCGTACTGCACGTCCATCAGGTCGCGCTTCTCGATGCCTACGCCATGCTCGCCGGTCAGGCAGCCGCCGACCTCGACGCAGAGCTTCAGGATCTCGGCCCCGAAAGCCTCGCACAGCTCGAGCTGCCCGGGGGTGTTGGCGTCGAACAGGATCAGCGGGTGCATGTTGCCATCGCCCGCGTGAAAGACGTTGGCGACCTCCAAGCCAAAGTCCTTCGACATCTCGCCGATCCGGCGCAGCACCTCGGGCAGGGCGCTGACCGGGATCGTCCCGTCGAGGCACATGTAATCGTTGATCTGCCCCATCGCGCCGAACGCGCTCTTGCGGCCCAGCCAGATCCGCGCGCTTTCCTCGGCGCTCCGGCTCTCGCGCAGCTCGACCGGGTCGTGCCGCCGCGCGATGGCCAGGATCACCTCCAGCTGTTCCGCGATCTCGCCCTCCGACCCTTCGACCTCGACGATCAGCAGCGCCTCGCAGTCCGGGTATCCGGCCCCGGCAAAGGCCTCGGTCGCGCGGATGCAGGGGCGGTCCATGAACTCGATCGCCACCGGCAGCACGCCCGCCTCGATGATGTCGCGCACGCAGGCGCCCGCCACCTCGTTCGACGCAAATCCCATCAGCACCGGCCGCGCGCCCTCGGGCTTGGGCAGGATGCGCAGCGTCGCCTCGGTCACCACGCCCAGCTGGCCCTCGGAGCCGCAGATCACGCCCAGCAGGTCGAGGCCCCCGGCATCCATCCAGGGTCCGCCGATCTCGAGCACCTCGCCCTGCATCGTCACCAGGGTGACGCCCAGCAGGTTGTTGGTCGTGACCCCGTACTTCAGGCAATGCGCCCCGCCCGAGTTCATCGCGACGTTCCCGGCGATCGCGCAGGCCAGCTGCGACGACGGGTCGGGGGCGTAAAAGAACCCGTCCGCCTCGACCGCGCCGGTCACGCTCAGGTTCGTCCGGCCGGTCTGCACCCGGATGAAGCGGTTGTCGTAATCGGTTTCCAGCACCGCGTTCATCCGCGCCACGCCCAGGATCACCGAATCCCCCGTGGGCAGCGCGCCCCCCGCCAGCGAGGTGCCCGATCCGCGCGGCACCACCGGCACGCCCAGCTCGTGGCAGACCTTTAGCACCGCCGCGACCTCCTCGGTCGTCGCGGGCAGCACGGCGCAGAGCGGCGGGCAGCGATAGGCGGTCAGGGCGTCGCATTCATAGGCGCGGGTTTCGGCCGGATCGTCGATCACCGCGTCGCGCGGCAGCACCGCGCGCAGCCGGGCGACAAGCTCGGGCTTGCGTGACAGGACTCGCGGGTCCGGCGCTGGCATGTCCATGGCGGGCCTCCCTTTTTCCGGCGTTTTTGCAACGCCCGGAATGAAGGGAAACTACGCCCCATGCGCACGGCTGACAAGCAGCCCGCCCTCCGGTTAGATGGGCGGCATGAACTGGTTCGAACGCCTCTCGCTCTTCACGCCGTGGGATTTCGCCGCCATCGCCCTGCTGGTCGCGGCCTGGCTGGTGATCGGCTGGTGGATCGAACACCCCGGCAAACACCCCTCGGTCTCCCGCCTGATGGGGCAGTACCGGCGCGACTGGATGGTCGCGATGGTCACCCGCCAGCCGCGCATCTTCGACGCCCAGACCCTGTCGACCCTGCGGCAGGGCACCTCGTTCTTTGCCTCGGCCACGATGATCGCCATCGGCGGCGCCTTCGCGATGATCGGCAATTCCGACCAGCTGACCGGACTGGCCAACCAGCTCACCCTCGAATCCGACCCCGCCATCGTGTGGGAGATCAAGGTCCTCGTGATCGTCGCCTTCCTGGCCAACGCCTTCCTGAAATTCGTCTGGTCGCACCGGCTGTTCGGCTACTGCGCCGTGCTGATGGCGGCCACGCCGAACGATCACGACGATCCCGTCGCCTATCACCGCGCCAGGCAGGCGGGCGAAATCAACATCTTCGCCGCCCGCAGCTTCAACCGCGGCCTGCGCTCGGTCTATTTCGCGCTGGCGGCCTCGGCCTGGCTGGTCGGCCCCTGGGCCCTGATCTTCGCCGTGCTGCTCTGCTTTTCCGTGTTGTGGCGGCGCGAATTCGCGTCCCAGTCGCGAAAGGTGTTGATGGAAGGCAACGCTCGCAGTGCCGACACACCATCGTGACATGCGCGGCGCCCGGCCTCTGCCTATAACCGCGCCATGATCCGTGCCCTGATCCTGTCGCTCGCCCTCCTGTCTCCGCACGCGCTGCTGGCCGACCCGCCGCAGATCGTGGCGGTCAAGGTGCGCGATTCCGGCATGGGGTGGGATATCTCGGTGACCGTGCAGCACAACGACACCGGCTGGGACCACTACGCCTCGGGGTGGGAGGTGCTGGACGAGGCCGGCAACCGCCTGGCCTATCGCAAGCTGCATCACCCGCATGTCACCGAACAGCCCTTCACCCGGTCGCTGCACTCGGTCCTGCTGCCCGACGGCACGCGCAAGGTCTACATCGTCGCCCATTGCTCGACCGGCGAAACGAGCACCCCGGTCAAGGTCAAGCTCGAACGCTGATCACGGCCGCGGCGACGCCGTATTGTGCGGCATCCGGAAACGTATTGTCTTTGTTCAATCTGGGCAAAATTGTGTTAGGTCTCGCGGCACGAACACAATTTCGACACGAACAAAAAAACGCCCCCAACGGATGACACGCATGACCAACCTTATTAAGGCCACCATGGCCGCCGCCGCGCTGACGCTCTTTGCCAGCGCTGCCAGCGCCCTGACCATCACGACCGCCGCCGCGAACTGCGACCCGAACGCCCAGGCATCGGCGCTCCACCCCGGCTTTGCCGATTTCGCCCAATTCGCCTGCGGCACCTCCGCCGCACGCCAGGACATCGACAACGTCAACCTCGGCGCGGCTGATGGCAAGTTCTTCTCGCTCGGCCTGGCGCCCAGCTATTTCAACTTCGGCGGCACCGCCGTGTTCGAGATCTCGCCCAGCTTCACCGGCCCGTCTACGGTCGTCGAGGTCACCAACACCCCGTCGAACCACTGGGAAGCCGCGGCCGTCTTCGTCGCGAACTCCCTCTCGGAGCTGTTCAGCGCGCTCCTGGACGGTGACTACGTGGGCATCGTGAACAACGGCAAGGGCGGCACCGAGGCGGCGATCACCACCGTCAACTTCTCGGGCACCTACAGCTGGATCGCCTTTGCCGACGTCAGCCACGACTACTACGGCGACGCCTCGGCCGGCAACCGCAGCCAGGACGGCTTCGACCTGGACAGCTTCACCGTCTCGGCGGTTCCGGTTCCGGCCGGTGGCCTGCTGCTGATCAGCGCCCTCGCCGGCGCCGGGTTCCTGCGTCGCCGCAAGAGCTGACCTGACCCACACCATAGACACGCCACGAACGCGCGCCCGAAACGGCGCGCGTTTTTCGTTGCCGCCCCGGCGAATCGCGCCAGACTTCCCCGGCCGACGACCAGCCGACGGAGGGCGCGGATGCCCGATCCAACCGAAACCGAACGCCTTGAACAGCGCGCCCTCACGATCAGCATGTGGGGCAGCCTGCTGGCGGCGCTGCTGGCGATCATCGCCGCCTGGCTGTCGCAGGCGCAGGTCATCCTGCTCGACGGCCTGTTCTCGCTGGTGGATTTCGTCGCCGCTCTGATCGGCGCGCGGATCAGCATCGACGTGCACCGCGGCCCCGACCGCCGCCGCCCCTTCGGCTATGCCGCGCAGGAATCGGCCTTCACCACCTTCCGGTCGCTGTCGCTGCTGGCGATCGTGGTCTTCGGCCTGATCACCGCCGTGCGCGACATCTTCGACTACGTGGCCAACGGCACCACCGCCACGCTCGATTTCCGGGTGATCCTGGTCTACGTCCTGCTGCTCCTCGCGCTCTGCGGCTGGCTCTTCCAGGTCAGCCGCAGCGCCTGGATCCGGACCGGCCGCCAGAGCGAGATCCTCAAGCTCGAAACCGATGTCGCCCTGCTGGCCGGCGTGACGACCGCCGCCTACGGCGCGGCGCTCCTGCTGCTGCCGTTCCTCGACGGCACGCCGCTCGCCTTCCTCGTCCCGATCGGCGACCCGCTGATCGTGATCCTCGTCAGCCTCTTCATGCTGTGGAAATACGGCCGCGATTTCCGCGCCGGGTTGGCCCAGCTGCTCGGTGCCACCGCCAACCCGCAGGAAATCCGCGCCGCCACCCGCGCCGTGCGCGGCATCTTCGAGGACAGCCCCGGAGAGGTGATCGACGTCGCGCTGGTGCGGATGGGCCGCCGCTTCGACGCGGTGGTGTTCTTCGACCCCGAGGCGCCGATCACCGCACGCGAGGTCGACAGCCTGACCCTCAGCCTCGAAGAGGCGCTGAACGACGTGCTCGGCCCGGTCGAGGTCTACCTCGTCCTGTCGGAATACGGCCGCGCCTGGGGCCAGCCCGACGTCCCGTAGGGTGGGGGTTTCCCGGCCCCGTCCCCAAACAGAAAGGGCGGCCCACCGGACCGCCCCCTTCCATGCCTTCCGCCCGGATCACTCCGCCGGGATCGCCTCGTCCTCGATGCCGATCGGATGCGACAGCTTGTTCAGCATCTCCTTCGGCGCGACCTGGACAAAGTGGGCCTTTTCCACCTCCCAGTGCTGCAGGATGTCGGCGGCCTTGCGGCTTCCGGTCTCGTCCAGGTGGCGTTCGACCAGCGACTTCAGCTGCCCCATCCAGTGATCGACCGTCACCGGGCAGGTCACCAGCGTCTCGAGGTTCATCAGCGCCTCCGACGTGCCCTCGGGGTCGTAGAGGAACGCCATCCCGCCGGTCATGCCCGCGCCGAAGTTCGGCCCGATCGCGCCCAGGATCACCGCCATGCCGCCGGTCATGTATTCACAGCCGTTCGACCCGCAGCCCTCGATCACCACCTTCGCGCCCGAGTTCCGGACCGCGAAACGCTCGCCCGCCCGGCCCGCGGCAAAGAGGTAGCCGTCGGTCGCACCGTAAAGCACCGTGTTGCCGATGATCGTGTTGTCCGACGCCACCAGCGGCGACGCCATCGAGGGGCGCACCACGATCGTGCCGCCCGACAGGCCCTTGCCGACATAGTCGTTGGCCTCGCCCGACACCTCCAGCTTGAGCCCCGGGGCGGCGAACGCGCCCAGCGACTGGCCGGCGCTGCCGGTCAGCTTCACCGTCAGGTGGTCGGGCTGCAGCGCGTTGCGCATCCCGAACTTCTGCACGATGTGGCTCGACGTCCGGGTGCCCACCGTCCGGTGCGTGTTCTGCACCGCGTAGGACAGCTGCATCTTCTCGCCGTCCTTCAGGAACCGCGCCGCGTCGCGCACGATCTCGGCGTCCAGCGTGTCGGGCACCACGTTGCGGGCCTTGTCGCGGTTGTAGACGATGTCATGCGCGCCATCGACGGTGATCAGCAGCGGGTTGAGGTCGAGGTCGTCGAGGTGATCGGCCCCGCGGCTCACCTGGTGCAGCAGGTCGGCGCGGCCGATCACGTCGTCCAGCGACCGCGCCCCGATGCTGGCCAGCACCTCGCGCACCTCGGTCGCGTAGAAGGTGATGAGGTTCACCACCTTGTCCGCGTTGCCGGTGAACTTGGCGCGCAGGTCCTCGTCCTGCGTGCAGACGCCGACCGGGCAGGTGTTCGACTGGCACTGGCGCACCATGATGCAGCCCATGGCGATCAGCGCGGCGGTGCCGATGCCGTATTCCTCGGCCCCCATCATCGCCGCCATGACGATGTCGCGCCCGGTCCGCAGGCCGCCGTCGGTCCGCAGCGTGACCCGCTCGCGCAGGTTGTTCATCGCCAGCACCTGGTGCGCCTCGGTCAGCCCCATCTCCCACGGCAGGCCCGCGAACTTGATCGAGGTCGCGGGGGACGCCCCGGTGCCACCGTTGTGACCCGAAATAAGGATGATATCGGCCTTGGCCTTGGCCACGCCGGCCGCGATCGTGCCGACACCGGACGAGGCCACCAGCTTCACCGTCACCTTCACGGTCGGGTTGATCTGCTTCAGGTCATAGATGAGCTGCGCCAGATCCTCGATCGAGTAGATGTCGTGGTGCGGCGGGGGCGAGATCAGCGTCACGCCCTTGGTCGAATGCCGCAGCCGCGCGATCAGGTCGGTGACCTTCATGCCGGGCAGCTGGCCGCCCTCGCCGGGCTTGGCGCCCTGCGCGACCTTGATCTCGAGCTCTTCGCACTGGTTCAGGTACTCGGCGGTCACGCCGAACCGGCCCGACGCCACCTGCTTGATCTTGGCCGACGGGTTGTCGCCGTTCGGCTCGGGCACGAAGTGTGCCGGATCCTCGCCGCCCTCGCCGCTGTCGGACTTCGCGCCGATGCGGTTCATCGCGACGTTCAGCGTCTTGTGCGCCTCGGGGCTGAGCGCGCCCAGCGACATGCCGGGGGTCACGAACCGCTTGCGGATCGAGGTGATCGACTCGACCTCCTCGATCGGGATCGCCTTGCCGAGCGGCTTGATCGCCAGCAGGTCGCGCAGGTGAATCGGCGGATTCGCCTGCATTCGAGCCGAATACTGCTTCCAGAGCTCATAGGAGCTGCGGTTGCAGGCCGCCTGCAGCATATGCATCGTCTGCGCTTCCCAGGCGTGGGTCTCGCCGGATTTCCGCGCCTTGTAGAAGCCGCCGATCGGCAGGACATCCTGTCCGCCGCGCCAGCCCTTCTGGTGCACCTCCTCGACCTTCTTCTGGATGCCCGAGACACCGATGCCCGAGATCCGGCTGGTCATGCCGGGGAAGTATTCCGCGCACATCGCGCGCGACAGGCCCACGGCCTCGAAGTTCAGGCCGCCGCGATAGGACGACACGACCGAGATGCCCATCTTGGACATGATCTTGAGCAGGCCCTGGTCCACCGCCTCGCGGTACCGCGCCACGGCCTCGGTCAGGTTGCCCTCGATCAGGCCCTTGCCGATGCGGTCGGCGATGGTGTCCTCGGCGAGGTAGGCGTTCACGATGGTCGCGCCACAGCCGATCAGCACGGCAAAGTAATGCGGGTCGATGCATTCCGCCGACCGCACGCCCAGCGAACAGAACGTCCGCAGGCCCTTCTTGGTCAGCCACGAATGCACCGCCGAGGTCGCCAGGATCATCGGCATCGCGACCCGGTCGGGGCCCTGGTGCTGATCCGTCAGGATGATGTGCCCGCCACCCGAACGCACCGCTTCCTCGGCCTCGGCCCGGATCCGCTCCAGCGCCTTGCGCAGGGCATCCTCGTCATCCGTGACGGCAAAGGTGCAGTCGATCTCGACCAGGTTCGCGTTGAAGTGTTTCTTCAGCTCCTCGAACTGCTGGTTCGCGACGAACGGGCTCTCCAGCACCAGGATCTCGGTCTGGGCGCTCGATTCATCCAGCACGTTCTTGAGGTTGCCGAACCGCGTCTTGAGCGACATCACCCGGTATTCCCGCAGGCTGTCGATCGGCGGGTTCGTCACCTGGGAGAAGTTCTGCCGGAAGAAGTGGCTCAGCGGGCGGTACTTGTTCGACAGGACGGCGGAGGGCGTGTCATCGCCCATCGAGGCGACGTTTTCCTTGGCGTCCTCGACCATCGGCGCCAGCACCGTCTCGATCTCTTCCATGGTGTAGCCGGCCGCGATCTGCCGCTTGCGCAGCTCGCCACCGCCGAACAGCGCCTTCTCGGTCACGCCGCCCAGCGTCTCTTCCAGGTCGTTGATCTTGCCGACCCACTCGCCGAACGGCAGCGCCGACGACAGTTTGTCCTTGATCTCGCGGTCGTGGTAGAGCTTGCCCTTCTTCATATCGACGGCGATCAGCTGCCCCGGCCCGAGCGCACCCTTCTCGCGCACCGTGGCCTCGTTCGACGGCACCATGCCCGCCTCGGAACCCGCGATCAGCAGCCCGTCACCGGTCACCACATAGCGCATCGGGCGCAGCCCGTTGCGGTCCAGGCCGCCGCAGACCCAGCGGCCGTCGGTCATCGCCAGCGCGGCGGGGCCATCCCAGGGCTCCATCACGCCGTTGCAGTAGGAATACATGTCGCGCCAGGCCTGCGGCAGCTCCTCGGCCTGTTTCGACCAGGCTTCGGGGACCAGCATCGTCTTGGCCATCGGGGCCGACCGGCCCGCGCGCACCAGCACCTCGAACACCGCGTCCAGCGCGGCCGAATCCGACGACCCCTGCGGGATGATCGGCTTGATGTCCTCGGCCAGCTCGCCGAACGTCGAAGAGGCCATCCGGATCTCGTGGCTCTTCATCCAGTTGACGTTGCCCTTCAGCGTGTTGATCTCGCCGTTGTGGGCCAGCATCCGGAACGGCTGCGCCAGCCACCACTGCGGGAAGGTGTTGGTCGAATAGCGCTGGTGATAGATCGCGAACGCGCTCTCGAACCGCTCGTCCAGCAGGTCGGGATAGAACTCCGCCACGTCCTGCGCCAGCATCATGCCCTTGTAGATGATCGACCGGCACGACAGCGACGCGAGGTAGAGATGCGCGATCCCCGCCGCCGCCGCCGCCTTCTCGATCCGCCGCCGGATCACGTAAAGCTCGCGTTCGAACGTCTCCTCGTCCACGCCCTTGGCGTTCGAGATCAGGATCTGCTCGATCTCGGGCCGGGTCGCGTTGGCCTTGTCGCCCAGGCAGTTCACATCCACCGGCACGTGGCGCCAGCCGTAGATGTAGTACCCCATCCGCAGGACCTCGGTCTCGACGATGGTCCGGCAGGTTTCCTGCGCGCCGAAATCGGTGCGCGGCAGGAACACCTGGCCCACGGCCATCAGCTCGTCCTCGCGCGGCTCGTGGCCGGTGCGCTTGATCTGGTCATAGAAGAACGGGACCGGGATCTCGACATGGATGCCGGCGCCGTCGCCGGTCTTGCCGTCCGCGTCCACCGCGCCCCGGTGCCAGATCGCCTTGAGCGCCTGGATCCCGCTTTCCACGACCTTGCGGCTCTTCTGCCCGTCGATCGCCACGACCAGGCCAACCCCGCAGGACGACTTCTCGTCCTCGAACGAGAACATGCCGTTCTCGGCCATCCACTTGCGCTTCGATTCCTCGGCGCGAACCCAATTCTCGTCATAGATGGTCATTGCGTCTCTCCTTCGGGTGCGGGGACGAACTTGTGCTTGGCTTCGTACTCCGCCTGGGTGGCGCGCTTGTGGTCGCCCCCGAGGCGCAGACAGGCCATTGCCTTGTCCACGTAAACTTCGCTGATCAGCGGGAAATCCCGGGCCGCGTCAAACAGGCCCGGCATGAATTCGTACTCCGCGCCATCGTCGCGCAGGTAGATGTTGCTGCCGCAGGTCCGGCAGAACGCGCGCTCGGCAAAGCTCGACGACCGGTAGCGGCCGACCGGCCCCTCGATCGTCACCGCCTCGGGCGGCGCGGTGAACATGACATAGACGCCCCCGGTCCAGCGCCGGCACATGCCGCAATGGCAGGCGCCGACCTCGGGCCGGTGATCGTCAAGCCGGATCCTGACCGATCCGCACAGACAGTGGCCCTCGATCACTGGGTGGCCTCCGGCGCGTACTTGGCAAAGACCTCGGCGCGGGTCAGCCCGTGACGCGTGCCGGCATACTCGACGCCCGGGATCCGGCAGTCGGTGAACAGCTCCGAGGCGAACACCAGCCCCTCGGCATCGTCCAGCGCGCCGACCGCGATCTGGTAGGCGTCCATGCCCGGCGGCACCGTGGCGTGGTAATAGAGCGCCGAGCCGCAGCGCTTGCACCAGGCCCGCTCGGCCCAGTCGCTCGACTGCAGGGTGGCGATCTGCGCCTCGCCGGAAAAGCTCACGTTGCTGACCGGCACGGTCATGCCCAGGAACGACGACCCGGTCCAGCGACGGCACATCTCGCAATTGCAGACGCCGAAGCTGTCCGGGCAATCGGTGATGGTGAAGCGCACCGCGCCGCACATGCATTGTCCCGTTCTCGTGCTCATGGCCTTGTCTCCCTACAGGGTCAGGTGGCCTGACCTTTCAGTTCCGCAACCGCGCCGGACGCACCGACGCAATACCGACGTGATACCGACGCAATACCGATGTGGCCTTTCGGCCGGTTCACTCACTCCGCGGCGATCGCCGCGGCCTCGCCGTCCAGGTAGTCCAGGATCGCCGCCGCGCTGTCGCGCCCGTCGCGGATCGCCCAGACCACGAGGCTCGCGCCGCGCACGATGTCGCCCACGGCAAACACGCCGTCGAGGCTGGTCTTGCCGCTGCCGAACTCGGCCCGGATGGTGCCCCAGCGGGTCACTTCCAGCCCGTCGGTGCTCCACAGCTTGGGCAGGTCCTCGGGTTCAAAGCCCAGCGCCTTGATGACAAGGTCCGCGTCCTCGACGTAATCCGATCCCTCGATGATCTCGGGCGCCTGGCGGCCGCTGGCATCCGGCGCGCCCAGGCGCATCTTCTGCACGGTCACGCCGGTCACGCTGTCGCCGGCAAAGGCGATCGGGGCCGACAGCCAGACGAATTCCACGCCCTCTTCCTCGGCATTGGCCACCTCGCGCTGCGAGCCGGGCATGTTCTGCCGGTCGCGGCGATACAGCAGCTTCACGCTCTCGGCACCCTGGCGGATCGCGGTGCGGACACAGTCCATCGCGGTGTCGCCGCCGCCTATGACGACGACCTTCTTGCCGGCGGCGTTCAGCTCGCCGCTTTCGAATTCCTCGACCGTGTCGCCGAAGTTCGACGCCCGGTTCGACGCGGTGAGATAGTCGATGGCCCGCACGATCCCCTGCGCGCCCGACCCCGGCCCGCCCAGGTCGCGGCTCTTGTAGACACCGGTGGCGATCAGGACCGCGTCGTGCTTGCCGCGGATCGCGTCAAAGCTGATGTCCTCACCCACGTTGCAGTTCAGCACGAACTCGACGCCGGACTCCTCCAGCTGCTCGATCCGGCGCATCACCACGTCCTTCTCCAGCTTGAAGCCGGGGATGCCGTAGGTCAGCAGCCCGCCCGCGCGGTCGTAGCGATCATAGACCGTGACCTGCACACCGGCGCGGCGCAGCATGTCGGCCGCCGCCAGCCCGCCGGGGCCCGCACCGATGACGGCCACGGATTCCTCGCGCTCGATCGCCGGGGTGATCGGCTTGACCCAGCCGTTTTCCCAGGCGGTGTCGGTGATGTACTTCTCGACCGCGCCGATCGTCACGGTGCCGTGGCCCGACTGTTCGATCACGCAGTTGCCTTCGCACAGCCGGTCCTGCGGGCAGATACGACCGCAGATCTCGGGGAAGGTGTTGGTCGACTGGCTGATCGCATAGGCTTCTTCCAGCCGGTGCGTCGCCGTCAGTTTGAGCCAGTCCGGGATATTGTTGTGCAGCGGGCAGTGCGACTGGCAATAGGGCACACCGCACTGGCTGCAGCGCGCTGCCTGTTCTTCGGCCTTCGCCGCTGCGTATTCGGCGTAAATTTCACCGAAGTCCTGTTTCCGCACTTCCGCGTCACGCTTTTCTGGCATGTCGCGCGGTACGGTCACAAACTTGAGCATCGGTTGCTTGGCCACGTCGCTACCTTTCCCTCGGAATCCATCCTGCGCGCTGTCTCTACGCAATACGTTAAGGGAATAAAAGTCAGAATGGCTGACCTATATTCACTATTTTGGTGCTTTCGGCATGCTGTTGCCCGATTAAATCGCGAAAATTAGGTAACCTATGCTGACGTAACTCGATTCTTCCCCCTTCGGCAGCACCAGTGTAAGCCTGCCCCGACCGGTTCCGGAGCCTTTTCTGTATGTCGCTGATCTACCTGTTTACATTGGCCGTCGTTCAGGGCCTGACCGAGTTCCTGCCGATCTCCTCCTCCGCCCACCTGATCCTCCTGCCGCAGCTCACCGGCGCGGCCGACCAGGGCCAGGTCATCGACGTCGCCGTGCATGTCGGCACGCTCGGCGCGGTGGTGCTCTACTTCTGGGCCGACGTGAAACTGGGTCTGCTGGGGATTCCGGACATGCTGCGCGGGCGGCTGGACAACCCCGGCGCGCGGCTGGCCTTCCTGCTGATGATCGCCACCATCCCGGTGATCCTCTTCGGCCTGGTGCTCAAGCTCACCGGGCTCGACGACCAGCTCCGCTCGGTCGCGGTGATCGGCTGGACGATGCTGGGCTTCGGACTGGTGCTCTACTGGGCCGACCAGACATCCGACGGCGAAAAGGCCGACACCGACTGGACCCTGCGGGACGCCGTCGTCATGGGCATCTGGCAGGCGGTCGCGCTGATCCCCGGCACCTCGCGATCGGGGGCCACGATCACCGGCGCGCTCTTTCTCGGCTACAACAGGCGGGACGCCGCCAAGCTGTCGATGCTGATGTCGATCCCGACCATCATCGCCAGCGCCGCCCTGCTCTCGGTCGAGGTGATCGCCGAGGCCAACACCGAACTGGCCGGAGAGGCGGCGATCGCCGCACTCTTCGCCTTCCTGTCGGCGCTGCTCGCACTGACGCTGCTGATGAAACTGCTCAAGACGATCAGCTACACGCCCTTCGTGATCTACCGGGTGATCCTCGGGGTCGGGCTGCTGATCTGGGCCTATTCCTGAAGGCTCAGGCCTTCAGGTTGCCGGCCGAATTCTTGATCGCCGCGTACTGGCCCGACGGACGGTAGGGCCACAGGTACTCCGGCAGCAGCGCCTCGACCGAGGTCGGCACGATCCCCAGGTCGTCGAACCCCTTGGCGCCCTCGGACACCACGTTGTCGGCGCGCAGTTGCTTCACTTGGTCGGGTGTCAGAACCGTGTTGTGGAACAGCCCCAGCGTGATCGTCTGCAGCAGGTCGAGGCTCCACGCGGCAAAGCCCGCGGCCCAGAACGGCAGGTTCACGATCATCCGGCGGCGCTGCACCACCTCCAGCATCTGCTCCATCAGCTCGCGGAAGGTGTTCACGTCCGGCCCGCCCAGCTCATAGACGCCGGCCGGGGCCTTGCCCTCGGCCGCCAACTGCGCGGCGGCGGCCACGTCATCGACATAGACCGGCTGGAACTTCGTCTCGCCCCCGGCGATCGGCAGCGTCGGGCCGAACCGCACCTTCTTGGCGAAGCGGTTGAAGAAATCGTCCTCGGGCCCGAACAGGACCGAAGGGCGCAGGATCACGGCGCCGGGCATGTGCTCCAGCACGCCCGCCTCGCCGGCGGCCTTGGTGCGGGCATACTCGCTGTCGGACTCCGCATCCGCGCCGATGGCCGAGATGTGCACCATCTGGCCCACGCCCTCTGCGGCGGCGATCCGCGCGATCCGGGCCGCGCCCTCTGCCTGCACGGCCTCGAAGTTGTTCTTGCCCTTGGCGTCGAAGGTGCCGACGCAGTTGATCACCACGTCCGCCCCGGCGGTGACCGCCCGGACCGAGGCATCGTCACGGATGTTGCAGAAAACCGGGGCGACCTGTCCGACCACGCCGTAGGTCTGCACGAACATGGATTCGTTCGGCCTGCGGACGGCGACACGCACCCGCCAGCCATCCTGTGCCATGCGCCGCGCGATGTAGCGGCCAAGGAACCCGGCCCCGCCGAAAATGGTGACAAGCTTGGACATTTCCACGCCTCCGTCCTGGCAATTCTAAGTTTTCCTAGCCGTCAAGCGCGGCTGCGGCAAGGCGATATGCCACCGGCCGTAAAGTCATGGTGAAAAACCACCGCGAATCCCGTTGACACCCCCCGGGTGCCCCGATACATGCACGCCTCACGACACCTGCCCAGGTGGCGGAATGGTAGACGCGCTGGCTTCAGGTGCCAGTGGCCGCAAGGCCGTGGAGGTTCGAGTCCTCTCCTGGGCACCACTATCCTGCCAAAATCCCTTGGACCGCCCGGTTCAGGGGATTTTTGCTTTTTGGGGTCAAGAGTCCGCCCGCCCGCCAGGTCCGGGCCGGCATGGTCACCGGGGCCGGCCGCTCAGTGCCGGGTGGGTCCGGCCCGGTCGCGGGCCCCGGCGGGGCAGGGCGCCACGACGGCATCGTCCGCCTCGAACGCCCGGTCGATCAGAACCCCGAGGGCGCGCACCACCGGCGCGGCATCGGCGCCTTCGCAAAGCAGCGTGGCATAGGCATGGGCGGCAGTGTCCTGCCCCCGCGCAACCGCCCTCAGGGCGCTCAGCACCAGCCGCTCGTGCCCGGTCACATAGGCCGCGCAGGTGGCGCAGTCGGCAGAGTTGAAGACAAAGCTCGACCGGCGCAGGCGACGGACCGACTGGATCACGCCAAGCGCGGCGACCGCCACCTCGGGGCCGCGATCCTCGCCGAACGCGGTCAGGGCGGTCGAGATCGCGGCGATCCAGCCGTGCCGTTCCGGCACCGCGAAGCCCGCGCAGTAATGCCGCAGCACGGCCAGCACCGACAGCTCGGCCGGCTTCAGCCCAAGCGCCGCGACCGGCTCGCCACGGTCCCTGTGACACCATTCGCCCATGACACGTCCCCTCTCGTGTCCGAAGCGACGGCGCGGGGCCATCGGCAGGGGCCGCATCGGCCGTCCGCGCGGGTCGCTTCGAACCTGTGAATTCGCTCGATTCTGCCGGGCGTGGCGCTGGACCCGCTGGGTGCGGCTTTAGTTGACTATTTTAATCGGAATTGCAAGACGCCCCGTTCCGGCACGGCGGAATTGACGAAACCCCCGACACCTGATCCAAGGCGGGCGAACCGCCGACTGCCATCGAAACGGACCTTTCAGCCATGACCAGCCCCAAACGCATCGTCCTGTCCAGCGACCACGCCGCCATCCCGCTGCGCCAGGCCATCGCCGCCCATGTCTCGGACCAGGGATACGAGGTCGTCGACATCGGCCCGACCACCACCGAAAGCACGCATTACCCCAAGCATGGCGAGGCCGCGGCCCGTCAGGTCGCCTCGGGTGACTGCGACCTCGGCATCATCCTCTGCGGCACCGGCCAGGGCATCATGATGGCCGCGAACAAGGTCAAAGGCATCCGCTGCGGCGTCTGCTCCGACACCTTCTCGGCCCGGATGATCCGGCAGCACAACGACGCCAACATGCTCTCCCTCGGGGCCCGCGTGGTGGGCGAGGGCCTCGCGCTCGACATCGTCGACGCCTTCCTCAAGGCCGAGTTCGAGGGCGGCCGACACGGCACCCGGGTCGACATGATCACCGCGATCGAGGGCTGACCGCCCCGTGCCGCACAGGCCCTGTGCCCTGCGGCACGGCCCGCCGCCTTGCGGCCAAGTCACCGGCATCCCTACATTCGGGGCAAGCGGGCCCGGCACCGGCCGGGCCCCGACGCAATCCGGAGACGTTACATGAAATCCATCGGTTTCCTTTCCTTCGGGCACTGGTCGCCCGACCGCCATTCCCGCGTGCAGACCGCGTCCGACGTGATGCTGCAATCCATCGACCTCGCCGTCGCGGCGGAAGAGCTGGGACTCGACGGCGCCTATTTCCGCGTGCACCACTTCGCCCGGCAGCTCGCCTCGCCCTTCCCGCTGCTGGCCGCCGTCGGCGCCCGCACGTCAAAGATCGAGATCGGCACCGGCGTGATCGACATGCGCTACGAGAACCCGATGTACATGGTCGAGGATGCCGGCGCCGCCGACCTGATTTCCGAGGGCCGCCTGCAGCTCGGCATCAGCCGCGGCTCGCCGGAACAGGTGATCGACGGCTGGAAATACTTCGGCTACGGCCCGGGCGAGGATGAAAGCCCCGCCGACATGGCCCGCCGCCACGCGCTGATCTTCCTCCAGCAGCTCGAGGGCAAGGGCTTTGCAGCGCCGAACCCGAACCCGATGTTCCCGAACCCGCCGGGTCTCTTGCGGCTGGAACCCCATTCCGAGGGCCTGCGCGACCGCATCTGGTGGGGCGCCGGGTCGAACGCGACCGCAGAATGGGCCGCCAAGGTCGGGATGAACCTGCAAAGCTCGACCCTCAAGGATGACGAGACCGGAGAGCCGTTCCACATCCAGCAGGCCAAGCAGATCCGCGCCTACCGCGACGCCTGGAAAGAGGCAGGCCATGCCCGGGAACCCCGCGTCTCGGTCAGCCGCTCGATCTTCGCGCTGATGAACGACGAGGACCGGATGTACTTCGGCCGCGGCGGCAAGGACCGCGACAGCGTCGGCTTCATCGAGCAGCAGCGTTCGGTCTTTGGCCGGGGCTACGCCGACGAACCCGACAAGCTGATCGACCAGCTCAAGGAGGACGAGGGCATCGCCGAGGCCGACACCCTTCTTCTCACGGTGCCGAACATGCTGGGCGTCGACTACAACGCCCACGTGATCGAAAGCATCCTGACCCACGTCGCCCCCGGCCTCGGCTGGCGCTGACGGGTCTGCGCGGCGCCCCCGCACCGGGGCGCCGTTTTCCGCCGGGCGACACGCAAAAAACCTTTCCACGGCAAGTTGTTTTGGCGCTACGCTCCCGTCGAACGGGAGTGTGATATCCAATGATGATTGCCCGACGCGGGATGGCCCATTGCGCGGCCGCGCTTCTGACCATGCTGGCCGGGATCTGGCTCGGCCTCGGTGCCGCCCTCGCGCAGGATGCGCCGACCAGTTCGCCTACGATCGCGGCCCCCGTCATGGTCGACGGGCGGCAGGTCTTCGTCCTCAGCGGCACGCCCAGTTTCCCGGCCAACGACCGGGCCGCCGACGTGGCGCGGCGGATCGTCGAGATCGCCCAGCAGTCCGACTCGATGACCCTCGATGTCGAGATCGAGATCGACGAATTCGGTCATTCCGTCATCATCGACGGCGAAGCGGTCGTCACGGCGACCGAACCCGACGCCCAGCGCGAGGGGCTGAACAGCACCCTGCTCACCGCCCGGCTCTACAGCGGCTTCATCCAGGACGCGATCCGGGCCTACCGCGCCGACCGCTCGGACACTGCCCGCCAGCAGGGCCTCGTCAACGGGATGATCTGGACGGGTCTCTTCGCGCTCTTCACGGTCGTGCTGGTCTGGGCCAACCGGCGGCTCAAGAAGCGTGGCGAGGCGATCATCACCCGCTACCTCGAACAGGTCGAGGAGGCGACGCAAGAAATCGTCCGCACCCGCGCCCTGATCGAGATCGTGTCGGTCGCCGTGCAGGGCGTCTTCGTCGTGCTCTGGCTGATCGCGCTCTACTACTACGTCTCGGTCGTGCTGTTCAGCTTCGCCGAAACCCGCACCGTCGCAACCATCCTGCTCAGCTACGTCACCGATCCGCTGATCAACGCCTTCCGGGCCTTTGTCGATTACATCCCCAGCCTGATCGTCCTGATCATCATCTTCCTCGTCACCCGGTACCTGATCCGCATCGCCCGCGTGGCGTTCGAGAACATCGATGCCGGCACCCTGCGGATCGAGGGGTTCCAGAAGCACTGGGTCTGGCCCAGCTTCAATATCGTCCGCGCCTTCCTGATCATCTCGGCGCTGATCCTGGCCTATCCCTACATCCCCGGCTCCAACTCCGCCGCGTTCCAAGGCATGTCGATCCTGCTCGGCGTGATGATCTCGATCGGCTCGAACTCGGTCGTGTCGAACGTGCTGGCCGGGCTCTTCGTGATCTACCGGCAGTCGACGAACATCGGCGACCTGATCGAGATCGGCAACAACCTTGGCGTCGTCACCGCCATCAAGCTGACCGAGACGCACCTGCGGTCGACCAAGAACGAACTGATCTCGATCCCCAACGCGCAGCTTCTTAACTCCGAAGTCACGAACTACTCGCAGTATATCGACGGCCGCGGCATCGTCCTGCACACCACCGTCGGCATCGGCTACGACGAACCGCATAAGAAGATCGAGGTGCTGCTGATCCAGGCGGCCGAGAACACCGAGGGCATCCGCAAGTCGCCAAAGCCGTTCGTGCTGCGCAAGGAGCTGGGCGATTTCGCCGTGACCTACGAGATCAACGGCTTCTCGACGCGGAGCGAGAAGATCCCACGCATCCTGTCCGACCTGCGCGCCAACATCCTCGACTCGCTGCACGGCGCGGGGGTGCAGATCATGTCGCCGAACTACGAAGGCGACCCCGAAACGCTCAAGATCCCGCCCGCCGAGCCGATCGAGGACACGCCCGAGGCCAAGGCCGGAGAATGAGGGCCTCAGGCGCAGAACGTCTCGTACAGCGCGGCCATCATGCTTTCGATCTGCGGGTCGCCCAGCGAGTAGTGGATCGTCTGCCCCTCGCGCCGGGTCGTCACCATCTCGGCGTCGCGCAACTTGGCCAGGTGCTGGCTCAGCGCCGACTGGCTGATCCCGACCGCGGCCTGCAGGCTGCCGACCGAACGTTCGCCCTTGGCCAGCTCGCACAGGATCAGCAACCGCTTGGCATTCGCCATCAGCGCGAGCCGTTCGGCAACGTAGTCCGCCCGTTCCTCGAGGTCCTGGATCGAGATCGTGGTGTCCATTTTCGGTGGCCTTTATATTAGCCTTGACTAATTTAGCATCTACTCATATTTAACCCGTCAAGCCGCGGAACGCAAGGGTCCGCTGACGGAGACATACTATGGAAACACTCACGGAAACGGCCTTCACGCCATGGGCCTCGCTGACCGGCGGCATCCTGATCGGTCTGAGCGCGGTCATGGTGATGGGCTTCTTCGGCCGCATCGCCGGGATCTCGGGCATCACCCGCGACCTGATCGGCCTCGTCACCCCCCGCTCGAACGCAACCCCCGACCGCGACTGGCGGCTGGCCTTCCTGCTCGGCCTGATCGCGGCCCCCCTCGCCTTCCTGGGCCTGGGCGGCGAGATCACCCAGACCGTCCCCGACAACCTCGTCGGCATGGCCATCGCCGGCCTCGTCGTCGGCCTCGGCACCGGGATCGGGTCGGGCTGCACCTCGGGCCACGGGGTCTGCGGGCTGGCCCGCCTGTCGAAACGGTCTCTGGCGGCCGTGCTCACCTTCATGTCCACCGGCGTCGCGACCGTCTATGTCCTGCGCCACGTGATCGGAGGCTTCTGATGCGTCCCCTCTTCGGTTTTCTCAGCGGCCTCGTCTTCGGGCTCGGCCTTGTCCTCTCGGGCATGGCGGATCCCGCCAAGGTCCTGAACTTCCTCGACATCGCGGGCACCTGGGATCCCAGCCTCGCCTTCGTGATGGGCGGCGCCAGCGTCACCGCCTTCATCGGCTACCGCCTCGTCTGGCGGCAGAAAGAGCCGGTGCTGGGCTGCGACTACGACATGCCGCGCAGCCAGAAGATCGACCGCCCGCTGCTGACCGGCGCCGCGCTCTTCGGCATCGGCTGGGGCATCGGCGGCTTCTGCCCCGGGCCGGCCTGGACCGCCCTGCCGCTGCTCTCGCCCGGCGTCCTCGTCTTCATCCCGATGATGCTCATCGGTCTCTACGCCGGCTTCAAAGCCAAATCCTCGTCCTTCTTCGTTGCAAAAGGAGCCACCCAATGACCTCGCTTCTGAAACAGCGCGTCGTGCGCCATTCCCCCTCCACCGGCGCAGGCAGCCCGGATGTCTGGGGCATCTACGAACCCGACACCGGCTCGATCCAGTACATCTGCGCCGACCCCGCGACCAGGAAGGCCGCGCTGATCGACGTCGCCTGGAATTTCGACCCCAAGCACTATCGCTTCTCGACCGAGAGCATGGACCAGGTGCTGGACCTCGCGAAGGAAAACGGCCTGACCGTGCAGTGGGTGCTCGACACCCACCCCCATGCCGACCACGTCATGGCCTCGGCCCACCTCAAGGAGCGAACCGGCGCGCCGAACGCCATCGGCGACAAGGTGACCGAGATCGCCGGGATCTGGGGCAACATCTACAACCTGCCCGACACCTTCGACCCGGACCGGGACTTCGACCACCTGTTCTACGACGGCGAGGTCTTCAAGGTCGGCGATCTCGACGTGAAGGTGATGCTCTCGCCCGGCCACACGCTGGGGTCCATCACCTATGTCTGCGGCGACGCGGCCTTCACCCACGACACGCTGATGCAGCCTGACGCCGGCACCTCGCGCGCCGACTTCCCCGGTGGCAATACCGAGGAGCTCTGGGATTCGATCCAGGACATCCTCGCCCTGCCGGGCGACACCCGGGTCTTCGTCGGCCACGACTACGGCACGTCCGAGCGCAAGGAACCGCAGTGGGAGGCGACGGTGGCCGAGCACAAGGCCGCGAACAAGCACGTCAAGGACGGCACCAAGCGCGAGGACTGGATCGCGGTCCGCGACACGCGCGACGCCACCCTGGCCCTGCCCGACCGGATCCTGGCCGCGCTGCAGATCAACCTGCGCGGCGGGCGGCTTCCGGCTCCCGAGGCCGACGGCGGGCACTACCTGAAGATGCCCGTCAACAAGTTCTGACGCCAAGGGCGCGGCGGCCCCGTCGCCGCGCCCCGCACTTTTCCGGAGGCAAGGCCGTGACCCGCCTGACCCAGTATTTCCCGGTCCTCGAATGGGGCCGCACCTACACCCGGCAGACCCTGATCAACGATGGCCTCGCCGCCGTGATCGTGACGATCATGCTGATCCCGCAATCGCTGGCCTACGCGATGCTGGCCGGGCTGCCGCCGGTTGTCGGCCTCTACGCCTCGATCCTGCCGCTGGTGCTCTACGCCATCTTCGGCACCTCCCGCACCCTCGCCGTCGGCCCGGTCGCCGTCGTGTCGCTGCTGACCGCCACCGCCGCCGGCACCGTCGCCGCCCCGGGCAGCCCCGAATACCTCACCGCCGCCATCGCGCTCGCCGTGCTGTCGGGGCTGATGCTGCTCGTGATGGGCGTCTTCCGGCTGGGCTTCCTGGCCAACCTGCTGTCGCACCCGGTCATCTCGGGCTTCATCACCGCCTCGGGCCTGCTGATCGCGGCCAGCCAGCTGCGCCACATCCTCGGCGTGCAGGCGGGCGGGCACAACTTCGTCGAAACGGTCGCCGCGCTGGTCCGCGCACTGCCCGAAACCAACCTGCCCACGCTGATCATCGGCGGGCTGACGCTGGCCTTCCTGTTCTGGGCCCGCAGCGGCCTGCGCCCGGCGCTCGAACGGCTCGGCCTGTCCGGCGGCACCGCGATGCTGCTGTCGCGCACCGGGCCCGTGCTGGCGGTCGCCGCCTCGATCCTCGCGGTCATTTTCCTTGATTTAGAGTCGAAAGGCGTCGCCATCGTCGGCGAGGTGCCGCAGGGCCTGCCGCCGCTCGCCATCCCGGGCATTGACCTCGCGCTCTGGCAAAAGCTGCTGCCGGCGGCCTTCCTGATCTCGCTCATCGGCTTTGTCGAATCCGTCTCGGTCGCGCAGACCTTGGCCGCGAAACGGCGCCAGACCATCCGCCCCGACCAGGAGCTGATCGGCCTCGGGATGGCCAACATCGCCTCGGCCTTCTCGGGCGGTTACCCCGTGACCGGCGGCTTCGCCCGGTCCGTCGTCAACTTCGACGCGGGCGCGGAAACCCCGGCCGCCGGTGCAATGACCGCCGTCGGCATCGCGCTCGCCTCGCTGTTCCTGACGCCGCTGCTCTTCAACCTGCCCGTCGCGGTGCTGGCGGCGACGATCATCGTCGCGGTCCTGTCGCTGGTCGATTTCGGCGCCCTGCGCCGGACCTGGGCCTATTCCCGCTTCGACTTCGCGGCGATGGCGGCCACGATCCTCGTCACCCTCGGCGCGGGCGTGGAATCCGGGATCATCACCGGCGTCGCCCTGTCCATCGTCCTGCACCTCTGGCGCAGTTCGCGCCCGCACGTCGCCGAACTGGGCCAGGTCCCGGGCACCGGGCACTACCGCAACATCCGCCGCCACGACGTCGTCTGCGACGCGTCGGTCCTGTCCCTGCGCATCGACGAAAGCCTCTGGTTCGGCAACGCCCGCGCGGTCGAGGGGATCGTCCAGCGCGCCGTCGCCGACCGTCCGAACCTGCGCCACCTCGTGCTGAACTGTGCCGCGGTGAACAGCGTCGACGCCTCGGCGCTGGAAAGCCTCGAGCTCATCATGCACCGCCTGTCGGACCAGCAGGTCGCCCTGCACCTGGCCGAGGTGAAGGGCCCGGTGATGGACAAGCTGCACAAGAGCGCCTTTGTCGAGGACCTGACCGGCCAGGTCTTCCTGTCCCAGCACGAGGCGATGATGACCCTCGCCCCCGACACCACGCGCCGCGCCGACCTGTCGCCACGCCCGAACATAGATGTCGCGGCGGCCGAGAAACCGGGGGGCCGGCAACAGCGCAGCTCTTGAAAATATGGCGAAACTTTGGCATGTGCTGGGGCAATTGACTGACCCAAAAAATCCAGTGATTCCATATAGGTAGTAAAAATGAAACAGTACCTGTTCGGCGCAGGGATTGGCCTTGCGCTCGCAACAATTCCGGCCGGTTTCGCCTCTGCCGCCACGCTCAGCGCCACCGAACTCCTCCAGCATTACAGCGTCATCACCTCGGGTGATTTCGTGAACTCCAGCATCGACATCGAGGGCAACGCCTATGTCGGCGGCAACCTCACCGGCGATGCGCTGTTCGACTTCGGGTCGCACGGGGCACAGCGCGCCGACGTGGCCGAGGTCGTGGTGATCGGCAACGCCGCCGGCAAGACGATCCGCGGCAACGGCGGCGGCACCACCGACGCGGTGGTCAACGGCGACGCCAGCGGCACTATCGGCGCCAACAGCACCACGCTGGTCAGCGGCCCCACCGCCAGCGCGCTGGTGCCGGACGATGCCATCGGCATCCTCAACAACCTCTCCGCCCAGCTCTACGGCCTGACTGCCACCGCCACCGCCACGGTGTCCGAGGGCAAGAAGCTGAACCTGACCGCGGCACCGACCGACGGCGTCACGGTCTACTCGATCGACGCCGCCCTGCTCAGCCTCGCCAACGGCGAGATCAACGTGGCCGACAACGGTGCCGACCTGATCGTCATCAACGTCACCGGCACCGGCAACGTCACCAGCAACTTCGTCGGCGGCGGCTTCGACAGCTTCGCCTCCAAGGTGATCTGGAACTTTGTCGACGCGACCGACATCCTGTTCGACCGCCAGTTCTGGGGTCAGATCCTGGCCCCGAACGCCACCGTGTCGAACAACAACAACCTCGAAGGCGCACTGTTCGCTAAGTCGTTCGTCCAGAACGGTGAATCGCACGTGACCACCTTCACCGGAGAGCTGCCGCCGCCGCCCTCCGCGCCGCCCGCCGTGCCGCTGCCGGCCGGCCTGCCGCTCCTGGTCAGCGCCCTCGCCGGTGTCGCCATGCTGCGCCGCCGCCGCTGAGCGGCCAACCGACCCGCGATCACCGAACGCCCGGCCCCGTGCCGGGCGTTTTCGTTCCGGCCGGAAAATCCCGTGCCCACAGTCGTTTGCCTGCACCCGCCCGGCGCACGACACGCCACCGTCCGGAACCCGTCGCAAAGATGCGGCGTTCCACCTTCCAGATCCAACACCGGCCGGAAGGAGGCCCCCATGCATTCGATCATCTACCTCGTCGGACTCGTCGTCATCGTCCTTGCGATCGTCGGCTTCGTCCTGTGACCCCGCGCACGGGCGGCATGTGCGCGGGCCTCACCGCTCCCGCAGATGCCGCTCGATCGCATCCAGCCGCCGCACCACGTCATGGCGGTAGTCGTCGGTGGCGGCGTTCACCTCGTCCGAATGCGCGTCCTGCATCGAGTTCACAATAAGACCGACGACAAGGTTCATCACCGCGAAGGTCGTGACCAGAATGAACGGCACGAAGAACGCCCAGGCCAGCGGGTAGACCTCCATCACCGGGCGCACGATCCCCATCGACCAGCTTTCCAGCGTCATGATCTGGAACAGCGAATAGGCAGACTTGCCAAGGCTGCCGAACCAGTCCGGAAAGCTTGCCCCGAAGAGTTGTGTCGCCATCACCGCCGCGATGTAGAAGATCAGCGCCATCAGCGCAAAGACCGACGCCATGCCCGGCAGCGCGGTCAGGAACCCCTCGACCACCCGTCGCAGTGTCGGTGTCACCGACACCATCCGCAGCAGCCGCAGGATCCTGAGCGCGCGCAGCACCGCCATGCCCTGCCCGGCGGGCACCAGCGCGATGCCCACGATCACGAAGTCAAAGATGTTCCACCCGTCGCGGAAGAACGACGCCCGGTGCGCATAAAGCTTGAGCGCGATCTCGAGCGTGAAGAACATCAGGCAGAACCGGTCGAGCGCGATGATCAGCTCTCCCGCCGCCGCCATGGCCGTCTCCGAGGTCTCGAGCCCCAGGATCGCGGCGTTGAACAGGATGACGGCCGTGATCGTGTGCCGCGTCCGCGGATGGTCGAGGAAGCGGGCGATGGTCTGGCGGGGCGACATGGGTTCTCCGGTTCGGGCTGGGTGACCCCTGCCAGATATCCATGGCGCCCCGATTTTCCAGACCACCCGCAACAAGTTGAGGGTCAGGTCAGCAGGAAATAGATCCCGCTGCCGACCAGCCCGAGGAATGCGATCGCCAGCACGCTGTAAAGCCCGTCGCGCACCAGGAGCGCGAGCGAGAACAGCACCACCGCCATCCCCAGCGTCGAGGACGAGAACGGCACCAGCTCCAGGAACGGCATCATCGCGCCGCAGAGGAAACAGGCGAACTCGGTGATCCAGTCGAACGGCCGCGCGACCAGGACCTGCAGCCTTGCGCGCGAATGCCGGTCCAGCCAGGCGGCGGGCTTCTCCAGCCACTTCAGCGCCCCGCGCAGCCTCTCGCTCGGCACCTCGCGGCGCATGATCCAGTCGGGCAGCCAGATGTGGTCGCGGTTGATCAGCATCTGGATCGACACCAGCGCGATCAGCAGGCCGCAGGTGGTGGAAAACAGCGGGATCCCCGACAGCGGGGACACGACCGCGAGCGCCGGGGCCATCAGCACCGGCACGAACGACGCCTCGCCCATGGCCTCGGTGATGGCGCGCAGCTGGGTGCGCTCGCCCGTGGCGGCACTGCCCATGCGCGCGATCACCTCGCGGACCGATCCCGGCTCCGCGTCGGGCGCCGCCGCGGCCGCTTCGTCACTGCTCATCCATATCTCCGTTGCGGCGCGAAGGGGGCGCGCCCCACCGATATTGGCATTGATCCCGGCAAGGTCCATGGCCCGCCCGCGAAATCGCCTGCAACTGCGGGGATGCCCCGCGGGGATCAGTCTCTAATCAGGGCGATCGGGGGCGCATGCCTCAGGCCCATTCGGCCGAATCCTGCCCCAGGACCGGCGCCTGCCTGGCCCAGAGCGGCGGCGTCGCGCTCATCCGCAGGACCGGGCCGACGTGGCGCATCGGCCCGCGGGCGCCGTCGCTTTCGACCATCACCTCTTGCAGAACGCCTGCCTCGGGGAATGCCCCCGGCGCGGCCCAGCGTCCCTGGTCCTGCAGGAACATCGCCGTCCGGCAGAGCGACACCTGCACGTGCCAGCTGCCGCCCTCCTCGGCCCGACGCTCCAGCGCGATCAGCGCACCAAGCGCCCCGAGGAAGCCGGTCACGTAGTCGTTGACCGGCAGCGGCACCAGCTCCGGCGTGGCGGGGCCGCCGTGCTCGGCGCACATGCCCGTCACGGTCTGCGCCACCTGCTCCCACCCGGCGCGGTCCGACAGCGGCCCGCCGTGCCCGTAGCACGAGACCGAGATGCAGACGATGCCCGGCCGCTCCCGCGCTAACTGCGCGGGGCCAAAGCCGCGCGCCTCCAGCCGCCCGGGGCGATAGCCCTGCAGGAACACGTCCGCCCCGCGCACCAGCGCGTGCAGCCGCGCGGCATCGGCATCCTCGTCGAGGTCCAGGAAACATGACCGCTTGCCGTGGCTGGTGTCGCGCACGAACTCTTCGACCTGCGGCGCTTTCCGCGCCGCGACCATCAGCACGTCGGCCCCGTGCTCCGCCAGCGTCCGCCCGGCCACCGGCCCGGCCAGGATGCGCGTGAGGTCCAGCACCCGCAGCCCCGACAGCGGCCGCGCCCCGCCCGGCACCGGTTCGGGTGGCGCATCGCCGATCCGCTCGATCGAGATCACCGGCCGCGCCGCCAGCGCCTGCCCGTGCGGATGCGCGCGCCACTCGGCCTCGCTCCGGACCTTGCCGCCGCAAAGGCCCGCCGCCGCGATCGCCTCTTCCAGCGCGTCCGCCTCCCACCGGCCGACCGCCGCACCGACCGAGGCGGGGTCGAGGTCGCAGTCCAGCAATTCCAGCATCTTCGCCTGCAGGTTCGGCAGGCTCAGGTGCGGCAGGACGTGGCCGCCGTCCCTGGTCGCCCAGGGCCGGATGCAGGCCCGCGCCACCTGGCGGTTGGCCGGCACCTCGGGCGCAACCCAGCCCGCCGCGCCCGGCACCCGGGTCAGCGACGACATCGCCAGCGCCGCCACCGCGTGGCGCGGGTCGCAGCTGACCACCTGCTTCGTCCCTCCGCGGGCCTGAACGATGTCGCCCACCACCCCGCCGATGGCGCCCAGCACCGCGGCCGCCGTGTCGCCGCAGCGGAACCGGCTGGGCGCCGACGGCCCGACCTCGGGCACCCGGATCTCGGTGGCAAAGGGGCGGCCGCGCAGGGCCGACAGGGCCTCGAGCGTGCCCGCCGCGACTGGCGCTTCGATGTTCATGGTCTCTCCTCCCGTGCCGCGCGGCTCGCGGTCCGCCAAGGCTAGCCCAGCCCGCGAGTCGCGCCAAAGCCCGGCGGCGGAATTCAGAAGCGTGCGACCGGCGCGGCCCCGCGTCTTGCGTGTCCGCGTGAAAAAACGCTTCCGAGATGGCGAATACCGGTGCTATACGCCGCCTCTTGCGCGACAGGGAGGCAAGACCATGCACCACAAACGAAAACGCGCCCGCAACGCCCGCGCCGGCTGCAAGCTCTGCAAGCCGTGGAAGGTGAACGGCTTCCGGACCGGCCGGGCCGAGGGCGAGAAATTCGCCGATCACCGCCGCCGGTCAGCCGCCCGCAGCGCGGTGCGCGATCACGCCTGACGACATCCGCGCCCCTGCGCCGCATGACGCGGGCGGGCGGGTCTATCAATCCTTGGGAAAAGTGGTGCCGCTGAAGGGACTCGAACCCCCGACCCCATCATTACGAATTTTGCCGTCCATGTGTTGGACATGACCAGACCAAGCCGCTTTAAGTCGTACAAACCATTACGATTGCTTGACTAATTCTTCGATCGATCTTGGACGGTGCCGGCAGAGGTATGAGAACGTTTGACGTACATCCCCTACTAGTCCCCTACTAGCGACGACATACGGCGTTAGTACTTGAGGATCGATTTGGAGTTTAACTGCTGACTGTCACCGCCGAAAAACCAGAGCTCTTCGTCTCGAACAGGATCAATAACGAGCCCGAGCGAATATTCTGTGTCAAAAAAGCTTTTTTGCGTCTTTCGATCTGTACCACTGAAAAATACGCCGAGGTTTGGGTGACTGTGATACCAGCCCACAATGAACTCTCCTTCCTCAGAAGCAGCGCTTGCAGAACTCCAAACGTCAGTATCCATACGTAGCGAAACTGCCGTACCTTGAAAGCTGGTGGCACGAGTTGACTTCGTCACGTGCACAACTACACGTCCCTGATCAGAAGCCATCCCATAGGCACGCCCTAGCAGCAGTCCACCCATTTCGACTGACTTCTCACCAAGATGCGCATAAATTTGAGCATGAATGTCTGAAGCTATGACAACTGACGTAGCGCGGATACCCCCCAACAGCCAACAGTTGGCTGCAAGGTCCATTTGAGAGCAAAGCTCAGAAACCGGGTACCAACGGAAGTCTGGTTCTACGTCATCCCACTTCATCACGTTTTCACATCAAATTTGTTGTCGCATTTTGGGCACTTAACCAAACCCGACTTTCCAGCCGGTAAAGACAGCTTCGCTGAGCATTTTGGACAGGAAACAACCGTTTTGCCTGACTTGTCCGCCGGAATATTTCCCCATTTAAGAGTTCTCTTTACCTCCGTGTCCTTCAAATCACTGCTGTCGCTAGGAAAGGCACCTGGATTGCTGGCCATCAGCCCTCGGTACCACCTAAGCGCGTCACTGTTTGCTGGAGACTGTTCATTTAGCACATCCGCATCGTATGCAATTATCTTCGCTACGCGCTTGATCAGAAGGTCCAAACCTTGAGAGGGCATCCACTTCACGCCAAGGCAGATCTGGCCAGACGCGTACACGTTAGGATGCAATATCGGAGTATCAACTTGAACCTGGGGTTCAACAAATGGATACCGCGCCGGGAGCTTTATCGTTAAATCAGTGATGGTTTGAACATCTCTTGGGTAACTCTTTGTTCCCGCAGTTTTTATCTTCAACCTGACCCTTATTAGGTTCACCGGTTGGCCGGCGGCCGACAGCACCTCGACCTTTCCACCGCTGCCTGCAGCGAGTGTCCGAAGCTTCTCTATGTCTTGACCTCGTCTCTCGTCGAAGGCTGACATCTGGATTCTACCCCGCAACCAAAACCGGTTGCACTTCTAAAATATTCCCGTCCTCGACTGCACCTTTTGCTAGCTGCTGCGTTGGCGCAAGAACTTGACCGGTGGAAACGTTCACGAGGCTGTAATCTGTGTCAGTTGGAAGGGCCCAATTGTCTACAGCAGCCTGCATTACATCGGCACTGGTGTTAGACCTCTCCATTTCAACTTCGGCCTTCCTAGTTTGGTCAGCCGTTCTCACAATGACCTTAACTTGCTCCATGTTTGCTCTCCTCGAATTCCAGTACGTAGATTTCATCAAACGATCTCACTATCGCGAACTTACAGGGCATGTCGCGATCGGGAAATCGTTCAACCAGTTCTGAAAGCACGAACTGGTCTCGGATATCAACCACCACGCTATCAGGATCCTCTGATACTGATTGAGTGAAGGTGCTATCATAATCCGATGCATTCTCGAAGACGACCGTCAAGGTATCATTAGCCTGGTATTGGACTAAGATCGGCTCACTCGTCTCGATCGTTTGCTCCACATCTTCGGTGTAATCAAGTTGACCTATTCGGCGTCTTGATTTTACATGCATCACATTCGCGTCGCCAAAGCGTCCGCAGCAAGGGCAAAGCGGGTTTCTGGCGATTTTTGATCGGCTTGTAGTGCCGTTTATTGTATCGGCAAAAAAGCGAATAGAGTGCTCGCCTGCTTCTGTGTCGCCCAGCCTCAACCCACTTGAAACGGCAAGATACCCGGCCGCCGCAGATGTCAAAATTGTTGTCGGAATCTTTTTCTCAACATAGGAGAGTTTCTTCAGGCTGCCACAAGAATAGCGCTCCGAGATACGAGTGTATACACTGGGTGGCAAGCTGCATTCATAGCAGGCTGCCGACACTGAAGAGGAAAACGGAAACGTTTCAACAACTGCGTTTCGGCTATCCAGGCCAGCATTTATAAGGTCAACTTTTCCCAGAAAGCAAAGTGTGTTGCACTTTATCCTGGCCTCAAAGCTGTCCACACAGCAGAATACGACATCTGCAGCCTTAAGCTCATCTATTCTAAGTAAGTTCCAAAAATCACCGACGAAGGCAGTCGCAGCTATATTGGGATCGAGATCAGAAATGCGCTGTGCTGCAACTTCAGATTTGTAGCGACCAACATCGGTATCGCGAAATAGGACGCTTCGGGTTAGGTTGTGTTCCTCAATTTTATCACAATCATAGATCTTAATTTTCCCGACGCCAAGAAGCGCCAAATTCTTTAATACTTCATTGCCAACGGCTCCAGCGCCGATGACAATAACTTCTGTGTCTGCGATCGCACTTTGGGAGAACCAGTCAATCAGGTCATGCCGGAGGTATCGGATTTTATCCATTTTGTTTCGAGAGCTTTTCGTACGCGGAGTTTATAAGCTTTAGAACTTCCTGGTTGTACTGTGTCATGAATACATCAGAGCCATCTGGATGATATGTCTTAACTAGCTGCATATAAGCGGATCTTATCTGCTGTTTGGATGCGCTTTCGCTTACGCCTAATAATTCACGTGGACTTTGCGCTCTTTTTCGTTCGAGTTCGCTATAATACTTTTTTTCAATGTCCTTCCATTTCATTATTTAGCCCCCAAGATCATACTACGCTCGGAGATGATGATCTCTGGACCGAAGGTCTGGTGGTTGATGAGAAGACCTCTGACCTTCACGGTTCGTCCCTCCAGGCCCTTGATATATGACGCTCCACCCACCTTGTTGACAGCCCCACGGAAGAAAACCAGCTTTAATCCTTTGGTCCAAGACTTCCGCTCGAACATAAGTGCATAGTCGGAACCCCGTTGACTTACCTTCACGGCGACTACCTTGGCCTCAAGGGTAACAACCCTGTTGTAGTGGCTCCGGAAGTCGCTGAGAGTGATGACATCCGGGTCATAGTTCCGTCCTTTGGCAGCGCCTTCCTTTCCGGAAGCAAGAGGCACAATCTGAGCGCTGCCGCAGGATACGCACAGTGACGAGTTCTCGCTTTGAAGAACAGCGAGGCTTTCATCGTGGTAATAGACCTTGCAGCTTTGGCATTGATTGAGCCCGAGCTTGCGATCGAGGGGGGCGCCAGTGAAAGCGTCATTCAGCCCTTCAAGAGAACTCATGTCGAGAGATGCTTCGCTTCCAGCGCTCGAACCCCCGAAGTCAATCTTTGGTCGGTTTCGCGGACTTGATGACGGTCTGTATGTGGAATCGCTCTTTGGACGTTGTCTTTGTGCTGGCCTGGCCTGCTGAGTCGATCCGTGGCTTGGTCCTCTTCGCTGAGGGTCGTTGGCACCGAAGACACCCTTCAAGACCGCAAAGACTACCCAGGCGCTGAATATCAAGAGTAGAAGTTCCACGGTGGCCCTATCGTGTAATCTCTGTCAGCTTCCTAACTCTTGTTAAAAAAGCTTTTTTCCGACAAGTGTCATCAAGATTCGTCCCGTATGTGAAACTTTCGGTCTGCGGTTGGCTGGAAGCTCAGTTCTCTTTGCTGCAGAAATCGATTGCTGGAAGCACGTCGATTTTGGCATCGGTCCCCAACTGTTTACTCTCTTGAGTAGCGTTTTCGCGTTTGGACCATATTCGGCCCGCTGACCGCTGTGCGTCCGCATTTAGAATGCAGCCGTCTCTTGGCACTGGCCGCAGAAAACCCCGTAACCGCAATAGACCTGGGCGCACCCCACCCCATGCATGGCCTTCCCGTATCCAGGCTCGGGTGCGCCCTCCCGGTCAACCCTCTCTGGTTTGTTGCCGGCGGGACGACAAGACCGGTTGTCCAACCTGCCCCAGTGAGCGACAACAGGAGCAATCGATGGAGCAAACTTGGTAGCGGTTCTTGGCATAGACGCTGCTTGGACACCGAAGCAACCTAGCGGTCTTGCTGTTGGCGTTAAGAAGGGTGCGCGATGGCAGATTGTCGTTGCCCGCAAGTCATACGCGGACTTCCTTGGCGATCCGAATAGGTCGGATGCGTTGCCGCCAGTAGAAAATCTTCTGAACGCAGCGGAGCGCATGGCCGCTCGACCAATCGATCTGGTAAGCATCGACATGCCGCTTTCTAAGGCGGTGATCAACGGGCGACGCTTGGCAGACAATGCAATATCGTCTGCCTACGGTGCACGAAAAGCCGGCACGCATACCCCATCATCCGAGCGCCCCGGTCCGATCAGTTTCAAATTGATGTCGGGGCTTGAGGCTTCAGGATACCCATTGATTACAAACTCAGTAACCTTGCCTGGAACAATTGAGGTATACCCTCATCCGGCCTTGATAGAGCTTACCGGCGCGTCCGAAAGGCTGACGTACAAGGCGGCCAAGCTTAGGCGCTATTGGCCCGAGCTTGTCCCCAGCCAGCGTCGAGAGAGATTGGTCGAGACATGGCAGGAGATAATCAATCATCTGGAAGCCAAGGTTGATGGAGCAGCTGAACAGCTGCCTACAATCTCCTCAAGCGCGACCGGTCGCGAGCTGAAGGCCTTCGAGGACATGCTTGACGCCATCGTTTGTGTCTGGGTTGGCATCGAAACGATTGAAGGCAGGTCTAAAGCTTATGGTGACGAAAACGCGGCGATTTGGGTACCCAGTCCTAGCGTCCAAGCCACCGCGGGTGGCAGCTAAGGTCCATTATGTTAACCGTTGGTCGCATCGCACACACGCAGCTCGCCTGAGCGAACTGACAGTACCGGCCTCAAGGGCTCTCAAATGCGGCTCTGTCTATCTGTCGGACTATGAAGTCAGAATTTATGACGCGCCCAAATCGCGATTCTTCACCGCCTCGTATGACAATTCCCAGCCACTTCACTCGAAAATCTCCTTGGTCTCGTACTACCTCGAAGACTGGGGAACCGCTCATCCCATCCTCGAAGTAGCGATCCTCCGCGACAGTCCTAAACACGTACACGTCGTCGGAAGTTGTCTTTTCTACCAGTTCCACAAAGCTCGATACGACGAGCAAATCAACCGCACCGTTATGGTAGTCGACGTTTTGCAGCCTAGTCGGGTAGCCAAGATTCAAGGCTATTTTGCCAACCTCCGCAGCGATCCCATTATTTTGAGACACCTCCAGAAATTGCGAAGCCAGAGTTCTGTGGGGATACTGAGATGGATCAAACTCGTAGATAGTGAAATCCAAATTATCTTCACGTTCAATTTCTTCGGATACATCGATGGTCCACATTGTGCTGGGCGTTATCACCGACTGACCAGGATCGCAGACTACCCCTAGCTGACCAGTTTCACCGAGTTTTCGTTGGTGGTCGGTGGAAATTGCAAAATAGCGTCCTCTATACTTGATGCCTGACGCGCTTCCCAGGTGCTGGAATTGATAGACACTGTCGTCGGTGCAGTTGACGAACCGCAGTGCGTAGCGACCAAGGTGCTTTTGAAGTTCTTTAGGACTTACAAATAGCGGCCCTACTTGGATCGCGGTCTCCAGCGTGTATCCTGTTATTCCAAGACTTTTGAGAAGATTGAACTGCCCCTGCAAGAAAAGCTCCATAATGATCTCTGGCGGCATACACCAAAGGGCGCGAGACATCGTCTAAAGCAACAGCGAACACGCTTCCCCATTCGAGAATGACTGTAATTCAGCACCTCGATCAACTGCTACTATTGTGGAGCTCATCGTTTCCGTACGAGTGTTCGCATCGGAGGCCAGGCAGCCTTGTTTGGCGAATTTGAGCTCCATGGCGCGTAAGCGCCCATATGTTAACTGCCGGTTGCCCTGCATGCCGGGCGCGCCAAACCCGGCAAACACGGTAAACCCGGTACACCCCACCCTATGGACGGCTTTTTTGGGCTTGCTCGGTGGCTGCCCTCTCCCAGTCCACCCTGTCTTCTTGTCAAAACTTCCCAATTAGGAAAAATCCTTCAACGACTCAACAAGTCGCCTGAACTCCGCATTGTCGTCAGCGCCCTTCCAACGGTTAGCAAACTTGCAGACGATCTGTAGATTACCCGGTTCATAGTGCCCATTGCTGTCAATACGATCTAGAGATGCGCGCATTTCGGGGTCACCGTCCGTCTCGTTGAAATTGATTGGCAATCCAGTCAGGGCACAATGCCTATCCTGATCGGCAATAAGGGTTTCAATGTATACACGGAGCGCTTCTTCTGAAGTGAAACCAAGATCCTTGACCTTTAGGTTCCGTTCTACTGTCTGCCCATTGGCTTGCGCCACTGTTTGGAGGGCTGTCCGAGCCATGCGCCACGCCGCCTTTTGTTCGTCGTTAAAGACGACAACAGCCCCAGCCTTGGACTTCGATTGCTCTATCTTTGCCTTCCACTCGCTGCGGTCGTGCCAGGGAGCAAGATCTTCACCCCTAATCAACGCGAGCGCATACGCAGCGTAGTCAGCACCCAACTGCTGCATAGTTGCTTCAGTAGCAAGGAAGTCCTTCGACTTCGGGTGTAGGCCCGCCCAAGGCAGGGGGTTCCCCTTCACAGACTTGTTGGACCATGGTTCGCACTGCTTATGGCAGATCACTACCTTACGCCTGCGCCCTATCGGCTCGTCGAGCTCCTCGAACACAGGAGAGCCAGGTAACGACTCCGTCCACCACAAGTGGTCCGCATCGCTATGCAACCAGATATCACCACTGCTTTCAGTGATGTTGGTCATCAAATTGAACCATCGTGACGCCACTGCGCGGGTGGGTACGTTTCCGGCGGCGGTCAACGTTCCCATTCTGTTTCTGATATACCCTTCTCGATCGCCGGCCGCCCAAAACGGCTGCGCCTCGACTGTATTCATGGTCGCAATGGTTCCACGGCGCAGACACTCTGGCCACGCATAGTTTTGTTCGCCAAAATTTGCGACGAAAACCTTCATCTATTTGTCTTGTTGGACCAGCTCGAGATGGACAACGTGAAGTCTCGTTATCCGGCTTCCTTCTAGCGGACGGATCTCTTTCGAGATAACCCGCCAACTTGATGTGTCAGGCTCCGAGTTCTCAGCTCTCATGTTTCCGGTATCTGGATCGCGAGAGCCTTTCTGGATTACGGCTCGCACCTCTTGCCCTTGCCGAAAGTCATCAAAATACTTCGCATGCACATGGGTTTCGGCGCCATTTCCGTCTATCAAGTGGTCCCAGATGGACACCACTTCCACACCGTCTGATGCGGTCATGTGCCATTGCCGATGTATCCCCGAGGCTCCCAACGTAGCGAATGCAGCACGTCTGTTCATCAATTCTCTCCCAGATATTCGACTATGAAGCCTCGTAACTAGCTTCGAACAGCGGTTTCGCCCGCTCGAAGTCAGCTTCATTCGAAATCGTCACTTCGAGATCGCCAGTGCCGAAATGACCGATCTTTCGAACATCGCGTGTAAACCCGTCCTGCAGGTCTACGGTGTCTGGATTGACCTTCAGGTACACCAGCACCTTGCCGGTCTGAGGCCGAACCTCGACACAGGCGAAGTTCTTGATCCGCCGAAACGCAAAATAGAACTTGAGGGTTTTCTCCTGAACGTCATCCCCCAGTGCCAGAAGATAGGCCCTTACCGCTTCAAAACGGTCCTTCAGCCCCTGGTCGCTCTGCGCCAGATATTCGCTTGCAGTCTTGTACACCGTGTTGCCGGGCTTCGGCTTGCCGTTGTCGGGTAAGGTGGTTTTAGTCGGCTCGGCCGATGCTGCAGTCAGCTGCTCCAGAAGCAAAAGATCGTCGCCAAAGCGCAGGTATCGGATCAGCTCGATGTTGCGGTTCATCTGATTGACGGCATGTGTGTCGTACTTGGTGAAATCACCGGCGATGCAAATCAAACGCGGCGCTGACCACTCGATCTGATCGGAGACCTCCTTGCCCAGAGTATCCATCACGAGGATCCGAAAATCGGCCTGATGGTCCATCAACCAGTCGAGGTAGAACAAACCTTGGTTGATGACGTTTTCGTTTGTGCTGCGCTTGTACTCGATGATGACGGGACAGTTGTTTTCGTCGATGCCAAGCGTGTCCATGCGGCCGCGATTGGACGTTCGGTATTCCGACGCCAGAAAGCGGACCCCCAACAGCGGCTCCAAATTTCGCTCAAAGATATCCTGCAGTGACTTTTCGAGTGCCACTGCCCGGCCATCGAGTTCGTCGACCGAATTCGCCCCGAGCTTGAAAAGCTTAATGTCTGCCATCGCCTCAACACGTCCTCAAGAATCTCGTTTCCCGCTTATTCCTTTCGCGGTTCTCTCAAACACCTTAGCCGCGCTTTTCGTTTGAAAAAAGGCGGTTAGGCGGTGACCCCGCCCCATGCACGGCGATGGACGTGAGGGCGCCTCAGGCTTCTCTCGGTGCACCGTCTCTACCGACCTACTTGGAACCATCTGCACGGGTCTTGAACATCACCAGCTAGTGTCGGCTCCGAAGACACGTTCGAGGCAACTAACTCTTTAGCCGGTGATCCTGCAGATCCCGGCTCATGCGCGCGCACGTAAGACAGCACCGGACAAAGAACGATAAGCATCTGATAATGATTGCTTTTTCGAGATTTCATGCTTAAGTTGAGTTGAGGCCACAGGAGGTCTCAATGCCATCACTTCGTTTCACCAAACGCGCCGTTGAGGCGCTTCCTTATCCCTAAAAGGGCCAAGTCCTTTACCGTGACGAGCTACTCCGCGGGTTCGGAGTCCGTGTCGGAGCTCAGTCAAAGGTCTTCTATGTTGAAGGTCAGGTAGCAGGACGAACGCGCCGCGTAACCATCGGCCGTGCTGACGCCGTACCGGTGGATGAAGCGCGCAAGCGGGCGCTAGGCATCCTCAGCGAGATGGCCGCCGGTGTTGACCCCAACGCCGAAAAGCGGCGGGTCGCGCAGGAAAGCCTGACGCTCGGCCAAGCATTCGATCGGTTCTTTGACACCCGTAGCAGCCTCGCGGACAGCACCCGCGAAAGCTACCAACGCACTGCAAACCTGTACCTGAACGACTGGAAGCGGTCCCCGATCACCAGCGTCACCCGCCAGATGGTACTCAAGCGCCATCAGCGTATCGCCAAGGAACACGGCCAGGTCACCGCAAACAACGTCATGCGGCATCTTAGATCCGTATATAATGTGACCGCTGCGGCGCATGATGAATTCCCGCCGAACCCGGTCAATATCCTGACCCAGGCGCGCGCCTGGTACCCGGAGCGGCGGCGGCGTGGCGCTGTCTCTGCCCAAGACCTGCCGGCCTGGTGGGCGGCTGTGATGGAAGAGCCCGACTACGCACGCGACTTCCTGCTGATCGCGCTGTTTACCGGCATGCGGCGCAATGAAATCGCCGCCCTCCGATGGGAGCAAGTGAATCTGGAAGAGCGCGCGTTGCATATCCCCAAGACCAAAAACGGTGATCCTCTCGATCTGCCGTTGGCCGACTATCTCGTGACCCTGTTGCGCAATCGGAAGAAACAGGCCGGTTCGATCACCTTGGGTCTTCCCGAGTTCGGGCAAGAAAGGCCATATCGTTGAGACCAAGAAATTCACTGCGCGTGTGGCGGAGCGGAGCGGCGTCGGCTTCACACTGCATGACCTGCGCAGGACATTTATTACTATCGCGGAAAGTCTGGACATCCCGCACTACGCCTTGAAGCGACTGTTGAATCACCGGCTTTCGGGTGACGTGACCGCCGGCTACATTGTCAGCGATCTGGAGCGGCTACGCGGACCAGTTTCGTTGGTAGCGGCAAAAATTCTAAGGCTGGTGGCCGGCCGTAACGAGGACGCAGCATGAATGACGACTGGCGAAACAATGCTGCAGCCGTCGCGATTGTCGAATTTGCGCTCCGCAGCGTGATCCGCGCGCATCCGAGCGGTGACGACGAAGGGCAACGGCTTCGGACGGCGATGAAGATGTTGTTTGGGATCGCGCCCTCTCGAGGAAAGCCCACGGAACCGGACCTTGAAGAGTTGCTATTTATGGCGCGAGGCTATGCGGCAGACCGCGGTACCGACTACTCATTTGGCGATAACTACACCCCCCGATGGTCTGACGATTCCGAATTCGATGCCCGCAGCACAACTGCGTTGGCCAACGCGGCCATCCAAGCGCGGCTCCAATTAGACCCGAACTACAAACCGCATAATACCGACGAGAAGGTTCGCAACCTTGTCGACAAATTTCAGCGGAGCCGAGATGGGCTGCTCCGTCTTGTCGTCGGTTGGGGCGACGACGGCGGGGCCGATGTGTTCGTCCAAAACGTGATTGGCCTTCGTGAGACTCTCGAACTGCTGGGGATCCCCATCGCAGACCTTACAGCGCCGAACCGGGAGCGTAATACACCGAATTAAACGCGCTGACCGCTGACGAAAGCTGTGAATATTGGAAGACCTCCTTGAATTGAATGGAGGTCTCCCATGACCGAAAAAGAACGGAAACTGTTGGATACCAAGAGCGCTGCAATGCGCCTTGGTCTCAGCCACCAAACGCTCGAGAAGTGGCGCTCCCTAGGAACCGGTCCGCAATATGTCCGCATCGGCACGAAGGCGATCCGCTATCGCCCATCTGACCTCGATGCGTTCGTCAATGAGGACTGCGATCATGCGTGATGAGATTCCTCGCGTCACGACGACGTTCTTCACGGTCATGGTCATTGCGCATGACGTCCGGAAAAAAGCACTCATCAATGAGGGTGCTCTCTCGAAGTTGACGGTCACCAGCAAGGCTTATTGGGAAGAGTTGCGCATGACCGGACGTGGGCCCAGGTACTGCGAGGACCTGGGGCAGGTTTGGTATCGGCTCGCCGACGTCCAGGACTGGCTAGAAGAAAACATCTTCAAAGATCGGGAGGTGCGCCATGACTGAGCATCCTGTGCGCCTCTCCGACTCCATGTCCACACCTGCTGGTGCGGCGATGGAATATGTAAAACTGGGTTGGGAGCCGCTTCGGCTCCCCCCTCTTAAGAAGTCGCCTGCTGGGAAATGGAAAGAACCCCGGGAATGGACTGAGGCCAAGATTCAGGCTGCCTTTTCTGATGACAGCAACGTAGGTATCGCGCTTGGCGAGCGTTCCAGTGGCTTAGTCGATATCGACTTTGACTGCCGCGAGGCAGCCGAACTCGCCAAAATTCTGTTGCGGGATTACCCGAGCTTTGGTCGACCTAGCTCACCTCATAGCCACCGCGTCATCCAGGCCGAACTCAAGAAAGGGCGCTATACCTTCGAGCTGCCGAAAGAAGCTGCTGTTAAGCTGGGCGCAGCCCGTGCCATGCTTCTCGAGGTGCGTGGTGACGGGCATCAAACCATGTTCCCGCCGTCGACCCATCCGAGCGGTGAGAAAGTTCAATGGCACATTGGCGCGATCTCGGCGCCCTTGGTCGAACCTGAAGAGCTTCTGAAGCTTTGTGGGGTAATCGCTACGCTATCTGTGGTTTCGATGGCCTATCCGAATATTGCGGGGGAGCGGGACGAAATCGCCATGATGCTGGCCGGTGTCCTGGTGCGCGCGGGCTTCGAGGACGAACTGATCGACGACTTGATCGAGTGCGTTGCAACTCTTGGAGGAGATGAGGAAGCCCACAAGCGCCGCGGCAAATCATCCGCGACCCGCGCCCGAATTGACGCGGGCAAGGGAACGTGGGGATTGCCTGAACTTTGTTCCCGCCTGGGAATCGAAGAGGCAGAGCCGGCGATGCGCAAGTGGCTCGGCTCCGAAGGCGCCGCAAAACGTGGCGTGCGCTCGGACCGGCCGGTGATCTTCATCCGCGGGGGCAACCTGCCTGCGGAGGTGGATGAAGCAGAGGCAGCCCTCCTCGCAGCTGGGCTTGGCGTTTATCAGCGGGGTGAAAGCCTCGTGCGCGTCGTGCGCCTGCCTCACAGCGAGGGTGATGACGGCGTTAAACGCCCTAGCGGCGCGCTGCTCATCCATCCTGTCAGTGTGGCCTGGCTGCGGGAAAAATTCGCGATCTCGGCAGTATGGATGAAACACGGCAAGGAGGAGCCTTACCCCATCAATCCGCCCACTGAACACGCACGAGCCCTGCTGGCGCGCGTTGGCGAATGGCGCGCGCCGGTACTGCGGGGCGTCGTGTCCTGCCCCACGATGCGGGCCGACGGTACGATCCTCCAGGAACCCGGTTATGATGCTGCGTCGGGCCTGCTCTATGATCCCGGGGGCGTGGTGTTTCCCCAGGTACCCGAAACGCCGACCCTTGCGGATGCGCAAGAGGCGATGCGGATTCTGAAGAAACCGTTTCGCGAATATCAGCTGCCGACCTCAGCCGACTGGTCGGTGCTGTTGGCTGCCGTGGTTACCTCGGTGATTCGCCGCGTCCTCCCATCCTCTCCGCTGTTCGCGATCGACGCACCGACGGCAGGTTCGGGCAAGACGCTCATGTGCGAGGCGGTTGGCGTGATCGCCTCTGGCTACAAGCCGACCATCATCTCGCAGGGAAAACGCCGGAGGAAGACGAAAAGCGCCTGGCGAGCATCCTGATGGCCGGGGACGCCGTGCTGGTAATCGACAACTGCGAGCGCCCGCTCGGCGGCGATACGCTGTGTTCGATGTTGACGTCCGAGGTGATCGCCTCGCGGATTCTCGGCAAGTCCGAGATGAAGCAGGTTCTTACCAACGTTCTGGTCATGGCAACGGGCAACAACCTCGAAGTCATCGGGGACCTGGGGCGCCGCACCCTGGTTTGTCGCATCGACACTGGCGTCGAGCGGCCGGACCAAATCGACCATTCGTTCGAACTGATCGAAGAGGTTCTGGTAGACCGCCCGCGCCTCGTCACGGCGGCGCTGACAGTGCTGCGCGCCTATGTCGTGGCCGGCAAGCCTAATCGCATGATCCCCATGGGGTCTTTCGAAGGCTGGAACTTGGTCCGCGAAGCCCTGGTATGGCTCGGCGAGGAAGACCCTGCCGTTACGCGCGAAAGTGTCATCGCGGATGACCCGCGGAAAAACGAGCTCGCCGAGCTTTTTGAACTGTGGGCTGAAGCGATTGGTGGACGCTCGGTCATCTTGGCGGAGTTGGCGGACGAGGCCGCCAAATCTCCTCGTTCGAAATCCGCAGCGCTGCATCAGGCTCTGGCGGAGCGGACCTATAAGCAGGTCTTCAATACGCGCAGCGTCGGACGCTACCTGGCAAAGCACAAAGACCGCCTTGTCGGCGGGCGTGTCCTGCGCTGCGAAGATGACCCTTCGGGGGTGAAACGCTATCGGCTGGAAACCCCAGGGGCACCACCGGCCATCGATGCACCGTTCTAAAAGGTCAGTCATGACACAATGGTGGGGTCGGCATTGCCGGCCCCACTGGTTTAGCGGGTATGCCGGGTTTGTTTTGCCTGCCATCGCACGCGGGCGGTGCTGACCCGGGTAAGCGGTCAAACCTCTTCGTGACCGCGCCGGCCGCTTTCGCGCCTATCCCCCGCCGATGTTCTCCAGCCAGTTCCGGATTTCTTGCAGCGCGGATGCGTTGGTTTCGTCGACGATAATCCCGTCCAGATCGGCAAGCGCATCTCCGATTGTGCGTCCGGCCTCCACGCCTTCGCGCCCATGCAGTCGATTACGAAGCCACGTCTCGAGCACTTGGCGAAGCTCGGGCCGCAGCGCCTCCGGCTGTTCGAAAAACAGGATGCGCCGCCCGAGTTCACGCAAGCGGTCGTCTTCGAGGGTTTCAACCAGTTCCGCGCTCTCCTGCCAGGTCGCCGCGTGAAAAGCCTGCATGCGCCCCTCATCAGCCCGGCTGGGGAACCCTTTATACATCCGCGCCTCGACCACCTCAGCGGCCGGCCAGGGCGGGTAGCGCTGGGCTAGGGCTTTGCCCCACCCGCGCGGCAAAAGGGCCGTCCTGGGCGATCTCCGAGGCTCTACGGGCGACCTCCGACGCGGCAATGCCAAGGTCAGGCCCGAGCGACATATCCACCACTGCCGGCATCTTGTTCGAGGTGACAATTCTTATGGCCCTGTCGGGCCCCTGCATCGCCCTCACCAACCCGTCGACATCCATTCGCAGAATCGGTTCGGGGTCCTTGGTCAGATCGAAAACCCCGAGCATGGTTGGGTTGTCGTGGCTCTGGCCGCAGCCCACCACTGGAAGCACCGTGGGACGGCCCATGTGGTACTGGACAAAGCAAAGTAGTTGCCCCGAAAGCACGCGCGCCTGGACCTCCGACTTGTCGACCATGGGCATCAGGGAAGCCCAGACAGCCGGCGCGCGATCGCGGATCAGGCGTGCCATGAAGATGGTCGCCTCAACATCTGCCAGAGCGTCATGGGCGTTCTCGTGAGCAAACCCGTTGGCGGGGGCCAACATGTCGAGTTTCAGGGTGGGCCGCTCATTGTGGTCGATCGGTACCGTGATGGCGTTGGGCGCCAGTGCGGCCGTCGCCTGTGCCAAGCGGAGCACGTCCGCCCACTGATTTCCGTTCGTGTTGGTCAGGTAGATGGGCTGCAGGGTCTGATAGAACGCCTGCCGCATCAAAGCCTCGTCGAAGGCGAGAGTGTTGTACCCGGTAAAAGATCGCCGGTGACCACTCGTGCAGCTTCTGTGCGATGGTCTGCATGGCCTCGTAGTGAGACGGTAGACTGGGGTCCGAAAGCATCTCTGGCGTCACCCGTGTGGCCAGCAGGGCGCCTGGTGCCGGGACGACATGAGGCAGCAGACGGCAGCGGATTGAGAAGCGGTCCAGTTCGTTCAGGTCGTCATCCGTTCGGATTGCTGCAAACTGCAGAATCTGGTCGAATGTGGTGTCCGTGCCGGTGGTTCCCGTGTCGTAGAAGACGAAAGACATGCCGCTAACGTAGCTGGAGTACGAGGGTGCAGTAAGCCCCAGTTTCACCTAGAAAAATCCGCGGCCAAGGTTATGCTGCTACTGATCGCCAAAAAGCGGATTGATTGTCGTAGAAGAAAGAAATGACAGACACAGAAAAAGATAAAAAAGCTGCCCTGATACTCGACGAGAAAGAACTCGGCATCGACCCTGAGGCACTCTGGGCAGCGGCGGACAAATTGCGCGGTTCGATCGACGCGGCAGAATACAAGCATGTCGTCCTAGGCCTGATCTTCCTCAAATACATTTCCGACGCGTTCGAGACGCGGCGTGAAGCCCTGCGTGAGGAACTCAAAGCTGACGGCATCACTGGAGCATCCGCCGAAAGCATGCTCGAAAGCCGGGACGAGTACACTGCAGAAAACGTCTTCTGGGTGCCGGTCGAGGCACGTTGGGCGGAGATTCAGGCCAAGGGCAAGACACCGAATATTGGTAAGCTGATCGATGATGCCATGTACGCCATCGAGCGAGATAATCCGAAGCTAAAGGGCAAACTTCCGCGCGACTATGCGCGTCGCGGAATTGCTCCGGAGCGTCTTGGCGGGCTAATTGACCAGATTGCTTCGATCGCAGTAGGCACGAAGGAAGCGCAGAAGAAAGACATTCTAGGTCGTGTCTATGAGTATTTCCTAGGAAAGTTCGCCGCTGCCGAAGGCAAACTCGGCGGGGAGTTTTTCACGCCCAGCTCAATTGTGCGGCTGATGGTCGAAATGATCGAACCCTATGAGGGCCGCGTTTACGATCCTGCCTGCGGATCAGGCGGCATGTTTGTTCAATCCGAACGCTTTGCCGAAGCTCACGGCGGATCGAAACGTGATCTCTCTGTGTTTGGGCAGGAGTCGAACCCGACCACTTGGCGACTGGCGCACATGAATCTCGCCATTCGCGGGATCGAGGCCAATCTGGGCGAACAGCCTGCGGATAGTTTTACACGCGATCTGCACCCGGACCTTAAGGCGGACTACATCCTCGCAAATCCGCCATTCAACATTTCTGACTGGTCGGGCGACCTGCTTCGAAGCGACACGCGTTGGAAGTACGGCCCCCCGCCGGTGGGCAATGCGAACTATGCTTGGATTCAGCACTTCATTCACCATCTCGCCCCTCCAAATGGTAAGGGCGGCGGAATCGCGGCGTTTGTGATGGCGAATGGGTCGCTGTCTTCGAGCTCTGGTGGTGAAGGAGAAATCCGCAAAAAGATCATCGAGGCCGACCTCGTTGACTGCATTATCGCCATGCCGCCACAGCTTTTTCTGACGACAGGAATTCCAGTCTGCCTTTGGTTTGTCACGCGCGACAAGTCGGGCAAACATCTTGATAAAGGCCGTGGCGGACGCGACCGCTCGGGCGAAACACTATTCATCGATGCGCGTGATATGGGCGCGCTAGAGGAAGGGTCGCGAACGCTACGCTTCCTATCAGGCCGCGACCACCCGACATCCCCTCCACCACCAGAGACAGAAATTGGCCGCATTGTCCGCACATACCACTCTTGGCGCGGCGAAGGAGACGCAGGCGCCTACGCGGACTTAAAGGGCTTCAGTAAGGCTGCAACTTTAGACGAAATCAGAAAAGCAAAGCACATTCTCGTTCCAGGCCGCTACGTAGGTTCCGCTGACCGCGTAGTCAGTAATGAGACTTTCGATGAACGGATGACGCGGCTGACTGGAGAGTTAGAGGCGCAACTTGTCCAGACTAGAGAGTTGGATGAAAGTATCAAGCGTAGCTTGGGGGCACTAGGTTATGGACTTTAGTTACCCGACACGTCCGCTGAATGCCTTCGCTAAGCTTCTATCGGGAGGCACTCCATCGAAGGCCAAGCAAGAATTCTGGAATGGTGACATCCCATGGATCACTCCGAAGGATATGGGCGACTGGAACGGTTCAACTGCAAATCATGTAACGCCAGATGCCGTTGGAAATGGTACCCGGCTTGCACCGGCTTGGACGTCCTACATTGCAGTGCGGGGAATGTCGCTTCATAAGGAAATTAGGGTTGTACGAGCTCCCTTTCCTGCGACATTCAATCAAGACATCAAGGCAGTTGAGGCGTTTGATGGCGTTGACAATCGCTTTCTTTATTACTGTCTCGTAGCTCACAAACCAACTCTATTGGAGAAAGTCGAGTCAGCGGGCCATGGAACGGGGCGCTTACCTACTGACCAGTTGGAATCGCTTCAGATACCTGACGTTGATGACAATATCAGCGTCTCCATTGCCAAGGTTTTGGGTAACCTGGACGACAAGATTATTCTGTTGCGGGAGATGAACACGACGCTAGAGGGGATCGCTCGGGCAGTGTTTCGGGCGTGGTTCATCGATTTCGAGCCTGTCCGAGCAAAAGCGGTCGGCGCGACCAGCTTTCGCGGCATGCCTCAGAACCTATTTGAGACCCTTCCTGATAGCTTCACACCCTCCGAACTTGGTGACATCCCGACAGGGTGGACTGTGAAGTCTCTAAACGAATTAGTTTCTCAACCGGTTAAGCGAGGATTGGCACCTAAGTACACAAAGACCGGAGGCGTTGTCGTCTTGAACCAGAAATGCGTCCGCAACTGGGAAGTCAATTTGGAGCTTGGGCGGCGTCACGACGCGGAAGCAAAGCCGCTTAAGGACAAATCAGTGGACCGGTTTGACATCCTCGTAAATTCAACTGGCGTCGGCACGCTCGGCCGGGTGGCTCAGGTGTATCATCTCAATGAGGAGACCACGGTCGACAGCCACCTATCCCTTGTGAAGCCCAACCCTCAAAAAATTGCTCCGATTTTTCTCGGCATCAATTTAACTGAGCGCGAAGAAGAGATCGAACGGCTTGGCCATGGTAGCACTGGTCAAACCGAACTTAGTAGACACAAACTCGGTGAACTAGGCATGCTGGTTCCCAAAGAGGAGTTTCAGTCTGCTTTTGAAGATATTGCGCTGCCATTGATCGAAAGAAAGACTTCAAATACACATGAAGCATCTGTGCTTTCGTCCATGCGCGATACGCTTCTTCCCAAACTCATCTCAGGCGAATTGGAAACGCCTAGCTTAGAGGCGCTCGGTCTCGAAGGCGGAGACTGATGGCGGTGGAGGCCCACCCTTTCCGCCTAACGGCGTGCAGAGAGCTTATGGAGCGGCACCCAGGTGCACTGAGAATTGAACAACAAGTCCGGGCTATAGAAGCGAGCTACCCCAATGACCCAGGTACGATGGTTGTTTTTTGTCGCAGCATAATTGAGACGACTTGCAAAACTATACTTGCTGACCGTTCAGTTGAAATTCCAGGCAACCCAAAATTTTCTGAGCTCATGCTCAGAGCAAGGCAGGTTTTGGGCCTCGAGAAGCCTCGTGAAGGGCAAACGAGTGACCTGACAAGAAAGAACCTTGGAATGATAACCGGCGGCATTGGACAGATTGTTGAAGGTCTTGGGAATCTGCGAAATTCCGACGGCAGCTTCGCTCACGGCGCTGACGCTTATGCGCCATTGTTCGATATCGAATACGCAGAAATCCTTGCAAGGGCCGCGGATGCAGCGGTCGGTTTCTTATTCAAAAGTCACTTATCACAGATCGATGTCGACCCACATGATAGAGTGTCGTTTGGGTCATATCGAGAGTTTGACGACATTGTTGATTATCAAAGTGATGAAATATCAATCTTTGAAGCCCCGATAAGGCCAAGCGAGGCGCTCTATCACTGCGAACCTCAATTATATGATAATGAGCTGCGTCGTTTCTTGCGCGAAAAGAAAGAATTGGCTGCCCGAAACCATATAATAGTGAGCATTTTGACTGATCTAATCGGGCACAAATCATGAAGGAAGACATCGTCGAACAAGCCGCCGTTGCTTGGTTTGAATCTCTTGGTTATGATACCGAGCGCGGTGCCGATATCTCAGTTGGCGCAGACTACCCGTTGCGCGAGTCATACGAAGACGTCGTGCTTTTGCCCCGTCTCAAGGCGGCGTTGCGCAAACTGAATCCAGACTTGCCTGAGGATGCCATCGGACAGGCGACGACGCTTGTGTCTCGCCCGCCAGAACCAACGCTTGAACAGAACAACCGATGGTTCCATCGCTTGCTGACGGATGGCGTGGACGTTGACTACCGAACGGCGGAGGGCGAAACGCGCGGCGACAAAGCGAAGTTGTTCGACTGGCACAATTTGTCTGCGAACGATTTTCTGGTGGTTCGTCAGCTCACCGTGAAGAACGGCGAACATACCCGCCGACCCGATCTAGTGATCTTTTTGAACGGTCTGCCGGTCGCCGTGATTGAACTGAAAGACCCGACTAACGAAGAAGCGACACTCTGGACAGCGTTTGACCAGCTCCAAGACTACAAATCCGCGGTGCCTGCGCTCTTTGCCTACAATGAAATCCTTGTCGTCAGCGATGGTGACCAGTCGCGAGTGGGCTCCCTCACCGCTGATCAGGACCGGTTTACGCCTTGGCGTTCGATCAAAGATGTCGGGTATCCAGGCGCGCCGACGCTAGAAACCGTGATCACTGGCCTGTTTCGTCGCGACGCTTTGCTGGACTATTTGGCTCACTGCATTGTTTTCGAAGAAGACGAACGCACAGGTCGTATCATCAAGAAGATTGGCGGTTATCATCAGTTTCGCGCGGTTCGCAAAGCACGCGAACGGGTGACACTATCCCTCAAACCGGAAGGTGATGGACGTGGCGGCGTCGTCTGGCACACGCAGGGCTCCGGCAAGAGCTTGACCATGCTGATGCTCTCTGGCGCTTTAATTGGAGATTCAGCGCTTCAGAATCCGACCATTGTTGTTGTTACCGACCGCAACGATCTCGACGGTCAGCTGTTTGGAACTTTTGCTGATGGACGCGCGCTCTTGCGCCAAGACCCGGAGCAGGCTGCGGATAGAGAAGACCTTTCCAGTAAACTCAACCGCGCTTCGGGCGGGGTGATATTTACGACCATCCAGAAGTTCGAAGAGCGTGCGGAGCCCGTCAGCAATCGTTCAAATATTGTGGTTCTTGCGGACGAAGCGCACCGTAGCCAATACGGTTTTCTTAAAGGCGGTGCGCGTTGGATGCGACAAAACCTTCCGAACGCAACTTTCGTTGGCTTCACAGGTACTCCGGTAGAAGGTGATGACCGATCTACACGCGGTGTATTCGGAAGCGAAGTCGATATCTACGACATAAAACAAGCAATCGACGATAACGCTACGGTCCCAATTTACTACGAAATGCAACTCATTAAACTGATTCCAGACGATGAGGGGATATCAGAGGCCGAACGGCTGATCGCACAAGCAGCCGACGACGACGACGCGGGTTCGTCCGGCGATTCTGACATCGCAGTTCCGTTGGAAATACTTGCTGGCGCAGGCCAACGTCTTGATACTTTGGCCGCTCAAATCATCAGCCACTTCGATCAGAGATCAGAGGTGATTGATGGGAAGGCGATGATCGTCTGTATGAGCCGCGAGATCTGCATGAACCTTTACGATAAGATTACATCGCTCCGGCCTGACTGGCACTCGGATGAAGACGACGCAGGCGCGATCAAGGTCGTAATGGACTCAAATGTTGCATCGCGGCGAGTGAAAAAGAACGCAACGGGGAAGCTAATTCGAGATGCCGCCGGGAATCCAGTCTACGAAGAAACCGTCGAGCAGTTCGAAAAACGCGCACAACGGACCAAGTATCACGGACGGACAAAGACACGTCGTCAGAAACTGGCGCTTCGCCTGAAGGACAATGCCGATCCGCTCAGTCTTGTTATCGTATGCGACATGTGGCTGACTGGCTTCGACTGTCCGTCCCTTCACACAATGTATCTCGACAAACCGCTCGCCGGGCATAACCTCATGCAGGCCATCGCAAGGGTGAACCGTGTCTTCGGTGACAAGCCAGGTGGCGTGGTCGTGGACTATTTAGGTATCGCCGACCAGCTTCGCGATGCAATTCAGACCTACACTCAGGCTGGTGGAGAAGGAAAACCTGTCGAGAACATTCAGGATCAGGCAGTGCCCCTCATGCTGCGGCATGCGGAGGAGTTAGCGGCCTTCTTTGGTGATTTCGATTACATGAGCCTTGTCGCAGGTTCAGATGCAGATCAGCTCCAAGCTATTATCGATGGCGCCAATTACGTTCTTCAAAAGGAGAACGGCAAGAAGCGATTTGACGAAATGACGGTCCGTTTGTCGAAGGCATTTGCACTTGCCGTGCCACGCCCCGAAACCAATGCAGTCCGTGACCATCTCGCCTTCTATCAGAATGTCCGCTCTGCAATCCGCAAGCGGTTTGACGATGAAAACCGCATACGATCTAGCGCAAGCTCGCCAGCAGTTAATCAAGTCATTTCAGGTGCAATTCGAACTGACGGGGTTATCGACCTTTTTGAAGTGGCCGGATTGCCCAACACAAACGTAGGTATTTTGTCAGATGAGTTCCTTGATCGGCTCGCGGCGCTACCACAAAAAAACCTAGCGCTTGAGACGCTTAAAAAGTTGTTGAGCGATCAAATTCGAACCCGTGAGCAGGTCAACATCGTGCAATCGCGGTCATTTCGAGAGTCCCTTGAAAGCGTCCTAATCCGTTATTCAAACCGAGCGATTTCAACGGCACAGGTCATCGAGGAGTTAATCGGCTTAGCAAAGTCAATTTCGTCAGCGATTGCTGAAGGTCATGACACCGGCCTCACCGAAGAGGAAATCGCCTTCTATCAGGCGTTGGCCGATAACTCGTCTGCAAAACAGGTGATGCAGGATGAAACGCTAAAGCAAATCGCTAGGGAGTTGGCAGAGAGCATCAAGCGAAAAGCGACTTTGGATTGGACACAGCGAGATACAGTTCGAGCCGATATGCGTCGGACGGTGCGTAGATTGCTCGCAAAGTATGGATATCCACCTGACGCACAGGAATCAGCTACCAAGCTAATCATTGCTCAGGCAGAGCTCATGGCAAAGAATGAGGTCACCTAGAAGCCAATCAGTTTCTCGATACCTGCGCCGAATACCTTGCGTGAGCGGCTAGTCTTATGGCCGGGCCGCTTGAAGCTGCGTTCCGTTATTTGCCGCATGTTCTATAGGTCGGGCCTTAGGGGCATTTTACATGTCTGCAGCACAGGTTTTGACGCCTACCGCACGAAAGAACTAACGTGGCTGATTAAGTCCGATAAATATCTTTATTTTTCAGGTGCTTAAGAAGAACTGGTGCCGCTGAAGGGACTCGAACCCCCGACCCCATCATTACGAATGACGTGCTCTACCAGCTGAGCTACAGCGGCTTTCCGGACCCTACTATGGCCCTACTAGTTCTTCTCCTGTGCCTCGAACTCTTTGGTTTTTCAAGTCATTCGAGCGGGGACCCGCTAATTACGAATGACGTGCTCTACCAGCTGAGCTACAGCGGCCCCGGACGACGCCCTGGCGCCGTGAGCCGGGGCTATAGCATCGGCTGCACGGCACGGAAAGGGCAAATTTCAGGCCTTGGGAACCGATCCCTCGTCGACCACCGGGCGCTTGTCCGCGGGCTCGGCGGGCGGCACGATCTCGGCATCCGGGACCTCGGCCGGGGCCGGTTCGGCGGGCTTCGGTTCGGGCTCGGGCGGCGTCGCGTCCGCGGGGACGGTGGCGGCCGCGGCGGGCGGCGGGGTCGGCGCGGGTTCCTCCAGCTTGCCGACGATCAGCGGCAGGGTCGAGCTCGACATCACGTTGGTCACCTCGCCCTGCGGCGGGGTGCGCCAGGTCAGGGTGTCGAAGGCCGCGCAGTTCACGCAGACCGGCGTCCATTCACCGTGCACCTGACCGCAGTTGTCGCAGGTCCACTGCGGCCCGCGCGACGCGGTGACAGCGCGCGCCAGCCAGCCGCGCACCACGGCGTCGGGCTTGCCCTCGCCCCGGTCGATGGCCGCCATGATCGACAGCGTCCGCGCATCCGGGCTTTCGACCGCCAGGTCGCCGATCGCGCGGCGCGCTTCGGGGAAATCCTCGGCGGCCAGCGCCAGTTCGGCCAGCAGCAACCGGGTCTCGCGGTTCTCGGGGTGCTGCTTGGTGATCGGCTTGAACCGCTTGAGCCGCGCCTGCGCGTCCTCGTTCGGCTCGATCTCGGCAAAGGCGGCGGCCAGGTCGGGATGCGGCTGCACGCCCCAGGCCTTGGTCAGCACCCGCGCCGCATATTTCGGCTTGCCCTGGTCGATGTAGGACCGCGCCGCCATCACGGCCGCCGGGATCAGGTCGGGCGACAGGCGGTTCGCCTCGATCGCGGCCTCGCGCGCCTCGATGGTGTTGCCCTCGTCCAGCACGTCCTTGGCGGTCGACAGCGCCAGGATCGCGTCGCGCCGCTTGTGCACGTCGCGCGGCATCGCGCCATGGCGCAGCTTGGCGTTCAACGTGGCGCGCGCGCCCTTCCAGTCATGCTGCTGCGCCTGCAGCTGCAGCAGGGTGTCCTGCACCTCGCCATGCGACGGCTTGAGTGCAAAGGCCTTCTCGGCCAGCTTCATCGCCGTCTCGGTGTCGCCCTCGGCCAGCTTCTGCTTCATGATGCCGCGAATGCCGACGAAGCGGGTCCGGTCGTCCGCCAGCAGCACCTTGTAACAATCGGCCGCCTTCTTGCTGTCGCCCATCTGCTCGGCCGCCTGGGCGGTCAGCAGCGTCGTGATCTCGGGCCGGTCGAGGTATTTCTGCGCCTTCTTCGCCTTGGCCATCGCCAGCCGGGATTCCCCGGCGGCCAGCGCGATCATGCCTTCCTCCATCGCGGCATAGCCCTTGCGCTCGCGGTTGCGGTCGAAATAGCGCGAGATCGCGGTCTCATCCCCGTTGATGAACCGCAGCGTCGCCATCAGCAGGCCCAGCAGCTTCAGCACCAGCCAGGCCGCGACCAGCAGCACCACGAGCGAGATGACCGCCGCGATCGGCGTCAGGTTGAACTCCAGCGTGCCGACCGCGATCCGGACGCTCCCGTCGAGGTCCATCAGGTAACTCGCGAACATCGCGGCGGCGGCCACGATCAGCACGAAGATGATAATTTTCACGAGCGACCAGAGCATGGGGCGATAGTCCTGAATTTCTTGGTATCTGGCCGGGCCGGGGCCCGACCGGGTTCAATCGGGTGTCTCAGCTGTCGCTGAGCCGGGCATTCACGTCCTCGGCGGCGGCCAGCGCGTCGGCCCGCAGCCTGGCCTGTTCGATCCAGCCCGCCAGCTCGGCGCGCGAGACATCGGGCAGGGTCTCAAGCTCGGCCAGCGCGTCCGACAGGCGCCCGGCGGCCAGCGCGCCCTCGGCCCGCGACAGGATCGCGTCGGGGTCGCTGCCCTCGCGCGGCTTGAGCGACCGGACCCCGAACTGGTCGCGCAGGAAGCTGCCGACCGAGTTGTTGTCCGACGCCCCGCGCGATGCGTCGAGCGCGGTGCGCGCCGCTTCCGGGTAGGCCTCGCGCAAGTCCGCCATCGAGGGCACGCCGCTTTCGGCCGAAGCCGCCAGCGCCTCGGGCACCTCCTGGCCGGCCGCCTGCAGGTCGGCCAGCGCCGCGCCGTAGGGCGCCCCGCTGTCCAGCGACGACAGGATCCGCGTCAGCGCGGCCCGGCGCATCGTCGCCTCGGCCGTCGCGTTGGCGTCGCTTTCCATCTGCCGCGCCTGGTCCACCAGCGCCTCGACCTCGCCGCGCTGGTCCTGCATCGCCTGCCGCAGGCGCTCCAGCTCGGTCTCGTAGGCCGCGATCGCCTCTTGCGAGACGTTTTCCGTCACCGGCCGCTTCTCGAGCTCGGCGATCCGGCCGTTGATGCCCTCGACGTCGCCCGACATCGCGTCCAGGCGGCTGACCGCCTGCTGCAGGGCCGCGTTGATCTCGTCGATGCGGCTGTCGACCTCGCTTGCGCCCTGCGACCCGGTGATCTCGGTCCGCAGTTCCTCGATGGTCGCGCCCTGCTGGCTGATCCGCTGCGCGAACTCGTCCATCTGCGCGGCGGCATTGTCCTGCTGGTTCGACCGCACCAGCCAGTAGCCGGCGCCGAAACCGATGGCCGCGGCCAAGATGCCGCCCAGGAACATCGGGAAGAATCCGCCGCCGCTGCGCTCGACCTCGGCGGCGGGCGGGGGCGGCGGAACGGACGCCGTGGCGGGCGCCACCGGCTCCTCGGCCAGCGGCGGCGTGGTTTCGCCGCGCGGATCGTGTTCGACGGTGTGCGGCGCGGGTGCGCCGCCCGCGACATCGGCCGCGGCAAAGGCAAACCCCTCGGGGCGCGGATCGTGTTCGACGGCGGTCAGGTCGACCTTCGGGGCCATCTCGGGGGCGGCCGCCTCGGCGGCAACCTCGGGCGCGGCGACCGGGTCGACACCCGCGGCCGGCTCCGTCACGTCGTTCTTTGCCTTGCCCGAGGAGGATTTCTTCTCAGCCACGTCGCGACCCTTTCGATTCCATTTGCGCTGCCAAGCAGCGAGAAAAGCTTACTTTGCGGCCCCCGTGCCCTCAACCCGGCTGACCCGGTCATGGCAAACCACCACCGTATCCACCATCGAGCGCAGATCGGGCTGCCCGGCAATGGTGCATTTTGCCCCGCTCCACGGCGCCACCGCCTCGGCCACCGCGGGACTCATCGCCACTATGTAGACCGGTGCGCGCGGATTTTCACCCTGTACCAGCAGTTTGCCGGTCCGGGGCGAGAACACCGGCGCGATCACCGGCGCGTTACCGGATAGTGCGTCACGCGCGGCGTCGGTCAAGGGCTCGGCCCGCTGGTCATAGATCGCCCGCCCCCCGGCTGCGATCCCGGCCGCGCGCAGTTCGGCGCCGAAATCCATCCGCAGATGCCGCCCGTGCAGGTGCAGCCAGCGCCCCGCGGGCCGCGCCGCCACGATCCGGGGCAGCAACGTCGCCGCATCCTCGGCCTGATCGAGAACGTCCATCCCCGCTGCCCGCGCGACCTCGGCCGTCCCCTCGCCCACGCAGTAGCACGGGCGCGCCGGCCCGCCCTGCGCCGCATAGGCCCGCACCCCGTTGCGCGAGGTAAAGATCAGCCCGTCGATCCCCGCCATCCCGGGCAGGTCGCCCACCGGTTCGATCCGCAGCAGCGGAGAGATCAGCACCGCGACCCCGTCCAGCCGGTCCCGCAGCATGGCGGCAAAGGCCTCCGCATCCGGCGCGGGGCGGGTCAGCAGGATCACCGGGGTCATCGTGGCGCGACAGTTGTTTGCATGACCATCAGGTGTTACCTGCCGTGCAACCTCTCTGCAATGGACGCCACATGACCGCGCCTGTCATCCTCGGGATCGAAAGCAGCTGCGATGACACCGCCGCGGCGGTGATCCGGGGCACCCCCGGCGCGGCCGAGATCCTGTCGTCGGTGGTCTCGGGCCAGGCCGAGCTGCACGCGCCCTTCGGCGGCGTCGTGCCGGAAATCGCCGCGCGCGCCCATGCCGAGAAGATCGACCTCTGCGTGGCCGAGGCGCTGTCCGAGGCGGGGCTGACCCTGCGCGACATCGACGCGGTTGCCGTCACCGCCGGGCCCGGCCTGATCGGGGGCGTGCTGTCGGGCGTGATGTGCGCCAAGGGCATCGCCATCGGCGCGGGCCTGCCACTGGTCGGGGTGAACCACCTCGCCGGCCATGCGCTGACGCCCCGGCTGACCGACGGCGCGGCCTTCCCCTACCTGATGCTGCTGGTCTCGGGCGGGCATTGCCAGTTCCTGGTTGTCGAGGGGCCGGACAACTTCCGCCGCCTTGGCGGCACCATCGACGACGCCCCGGGCGAAGCCTTCGACAAGACCGCGCGCCTGCTGGCCCTGCCGCAGCCCGGCGGCCCCTCGGTCGAGGCCGAGGCGCGGCGCGGCGATCCCAAGCGCTTTGCCTTCCCGCGCCCGCTGCTCGACCGGCCGGGCTGCGATCTCAGCTTCTCGGGGCTCAAGACGGCGCTGCTGCGCACCCGCGACAGCGTGATGGAGGGCCATCGCCTGAAACGCCAGGACCGCGCCGACCTCTGCGCCGGGTTCCAGGCCGCCGTGGTTGACGTCCTGGCCGAAAAGACCCGCCGCGCCATCGCCGAATACCTCGAGTTAGAGCCTGAAATGCCCCTCATCGCCGTCGCAGGCGGGGTCGCCGCGAACCAGGCGATCCGGGCCGCGCTGGAAACGGTGGCCGCCGACAACGGGCTTGCCTTCCTCGCTCCGCCGCTCAGTCTGTGCACCGACAACGGCGCGATGATCGCCTATGCCGGGCTGGAACGCTTCTCAGGCGGAGAGGTTGACGACATGACGCTCAAGGCGCGGCCACGCTGGCCGCTCGACCAGCAGAGCCCCGCGCTTCTCGGCGGTGGCAAGAAAGGGGCCAAGGCATGATCGGCGTGATGGGAGCGGGGGCGTTCGGCACGGCGCTCGCGGTGTCGCTGGCACTCGGCGGGCGCGACGTGGTGCTCTGGGCGCGCGACGGCGACGCCGTGGCGCGAATGCGGAACGACCGGGTCAACCCCCGCCTGCCCGGTGTGACCCTGCCCGACACCCTCACCGTCACCGACGATTTCGACACTCTTTCAGGCGATTTTCCCGTTCTCCTCGCCGTTCCGATGCAGAAACTGCGCGACGCGATCCGCAGCCAGCACGCCATCCTCGACGCCCGCCCGCTGGTCGCCTGCTGCAAGGGGATCGAGCTCGCCACCGGCCACGGCCCGTCGCAGGTCATCGCCCAGGAACTGCCCGGCGCCACCCCCGCCCTGCTGACCGGCCCCAGCTTTGCCGCCGACATCGCCCGTGGCCTGCCGACCGCCCTGACGCTGGCCTGCGCCGAAGGTCCCTGCGCCGAGGAACTGCAGACCGCGCTCTCCGCCCCCAACCTCCGCCTCTACCGGACCGAGGACGTGGTGGGCGCGGAAACCGGCGGCGCGATGAAGAACGTGATCGCCATCGCCTGCGGCGCGGCCATCGGCGCGGGCTACGGCGAAAGCGCCCGTGCTGCCGTGATGACCCGCGGCTATGCCGAAATGGTGCGCCTGGCCGTCGCGCGCGGCGCCCAGCCCGGCACGCTGGCCGGTCTCTCCGGCTTCGGTGACCTCGCCCTGACCTGCACCTCGACCCAGTCGCGCAACTACGCCTTCGGGATCTCGATCGGCGAAGGCGCGAAGTTCGACCCGAACATCACCGTCGAAGGCGCGGCGACCGCCCGCGCCGTGGCCAAGGCCTCGCGTGCGCTCGGGGTCGAGATGCCGATCACGCAGGTCGTCGTCGCGCTGATCGACGGCAAGGTTGACATGGAAACCGCGCTCGGGATGCTGCTGTCTCGTCCGCTCAAGGAGGAATAGATGCTCATTGCCCTCATCGCCCGGGACAAACCCGGCGCCCTGCAGACCCGCAAGGACAACCGCGAGGCTCACCTGCAGTACATCGCCGACACCGGCGTGGTGTTCCAGGCGGGCCCCCTGCTCGACGCCACGGGCGAGATGTGCGGATCGCTGGTGATCCTCGAGGTCGCCGACATGGCCGCCGCGCAGGCCTGGGCCGATGGCGATCCCTACGCAAAGGCGGGCCTGTTCTCCGACGTCGAACTGACCGCGTGGAAAAAGGTCATCGGCTGATGCGCTACTGGCTCTTCAAGTCCGAGGTCTCGACCTGGAGCTGGGACCAGCAGGTGGCCAGGGGTGACGCGGGCGAGGAATGGAACGGCGTCCGGAACTACCAGGCCCGCAACTTCATGCGCGAGATGACGGTGGGCGACCTCGGCTTCTTCTACCATTCCCAGAAAGAGAAGGAGATCGTCGGCATCGTCGAGGTCTGCGCGCAATCGCATCCCGACAGCACCACCGACGACGACCGCTGGGACTGCGTGGACATCAAGGCGGTCAGGCCAATGGTGAAGCCGGTCACGCTGGAACAGTGCAAGGCCGATCCGCGCCTCGCCGACATGGTGCTGGTGAACAACACCCGCCTCTCGGTTCAGCCCGTGACCGAAGCCGAATGGCAGGTGATCTGCGAAATCGGCGCTACACTGCCCTGACGCCCCCACCGGGGGCCGAGCAGGGGAGTGACCAATGAACGTCATCGCAATTCTCGCGGCAGCGGCCGCAGGCTTCGTCATGGGCGCGGTGTGGTACATGACGCTGGCCGGGTTCTGGCTGCGCGCGCTCGACATCGAGCTGGACGAAAAGGGAAAGCCGAAGATGGAGGGGTCCTACGCGCCCTTCGTCGTCTCGGCCATCGTGATGCTGATCGTGGCGACGATGATGCAGCACATCCTCACCTCGTCCGGGGTCGAGGGCGCGGGTGCATCCCTCGTCGCGGGCCTCGGCATCGGGGCCTTCCTGATCACGCCCTGGGTGGCGATGAACTATGCCTACGCGATGCGGAAGGTGATGCTGACGGTGATCGACTGCGGCTATGCCATCCTGGGCTGCGGCGTGATCGGGCTGGTGCTGGGGCTGTTCTGATAAACGAACGGAGGGCACGGCATCACCCGGAACCCTCCGTTTCCCCACGTGCTCCCTACGCACCACACGTGAAACTGATTGGTCCCGGGCCGTCCTGGCCCAGCGGGGTCTGGATACACCCGGACACCCCCGCGGGGCAAAGGATTAGTGGTTAGAATTGTCCGGGACGGAATGCTCAGAACTCCTTCCGGAACCGTCGGTCGAGTGAATACCACCCGCCACCGAGCGCCGCGATGATGCAGGCCCCCGCCGCCCAGAACAGCGAGGCATATTCAGCCTTGAGCTGGACGCCGACCGCAGAGTTCAGGAACCCTGCCCCGCCGTCCGGCAGCAGGTGCGCCTGGCCCGCCGCGGTCAGCAGGTCGGGATTGGCGGTCAGGTATTCGATCCCTGCTTGGGTCAGGAACGCGTCGCCGTACGGGTTGGCCACGTGATACCAGAGCGTGACCAGCAGCATGATCCCGTTGGCCAGCGCTGCCGGCCGCGTCCAGAGGCCGAGGATGATCAGGATCGCGCCAAAGAAATTCACCACCGCCATCAGCGGCGAAAAGAACCAGCCGGGGTGAAAACCCATGCTCTCCACGAAGCCCGACAGGGCCATCGGCGCGATGATCTTGTTCCAGCCCTCGATCAGCAGCGGCACGCCGATCGCCAGCCGAAATCCGAGCCAGCCAAACGGTTGAGCAAAGTTTGTGTAGAACCCGGACAAGAACGGCAGGTAAAGCCGCTCTCGCGGTGTATCGAATGGATGGTGCAGACGTTCGTCCATGACCGTCACTCCTCTGGGGGAAGTTCGTTGAACTTCAGGGGGATGAAACCACTGGCACTCGGTACGACGACCTGCCCACATGATCGGCGCACAACCTTTGGATGTCGAGTGATGACGACAACTCCGGCACCGCGACCGGCCCGCAAACGCGAAACGCCCCCACGGTGTCCCGCGGGGGCGTCCTGAATTCCGATCCGCCGCCTGGCCCGTGATCCGGGCCGCCGCGATCAATACCGGTAATGCTCCGGCTTGAACGGACCCTCGGGGCTGACCCCGATGTAATCGGCCTGGTCGGCGGCCAGCTTGGTTAGCTTCACCCCGATCCGGTCGAGGTGCAGGCGCGCGACCTTCTCGTCCAGGTGCTTGGGCAGGATGTAGACCTTGTTCTCGTAGTCATCGCCCTTGGTGAAGAGCTCGATCTGCGCCAGCACCTGGTTGGTGAAGGACGCCGACATCACAAAAGACGGGTGCCCGGTCGCGTTGCCGAGGTTCAGCAGGCGGCCTTCGGACAGCAGGATGATCCGGTTGCCGCTCGGCATCTCGATCATGTCCACCTGGTCCTTGATGTTGGTCCACTTGTGGTTCTTCAGGTTGGCGACCTGGATCTCGTTGTCGAAGTGGCCGATGTTGCCGACGATCGCCATGTCCTTCATCTCGCGCATGTGCTCGATGCGGATCACGTCCTTGTTGCCGGTGGTGGTGATGAAGATGTCGGCGGTGGCCACCGCATCCTCGAGCGTCACGACCTCGTAGCCGTCCATCGCCGCCTGCAGGGCGCAGATCGGATCGACCTCGGTCACCTTCACCCGCGCACCCGCGCCAGAGAGCGACGCGGCCGAGCCCTTGCCGACGTCGCCGTAGCCGCAGACCACGGCGACCTTGCCGGCCATCATCGTGTCGGTGGCGCGGCGGATGCCGTCGACCAGCGATTCCCTGCAGCCGTACTTGTTGTCGAACTTCGACTTGGTGACAGAGTCGTTCACGTTGATCGCCGGGAACGGCAGGTGCCCCTTCTCCATCATCTTGTAGAGCCGGTGCACCCCGGTGGTGGTCTCTTCCGAGACGCCCTGGATCATGTGGCGCTGCTTGGTGAACCAGCCGGGGCTTTCCGCCAGCCGCTTCTTGATCTGCGCGAACAGCGCCTCTTCCTCTTCCGAGGTGGGCGTCTCGATGATGTCGGTCTCGCCTTCCTCGACCCGAGCGCCCATCAGGATGTAGAGCGTCGCGTCGCCGCCATCGTCGAGGATCATGTTCGCGCCACCCTCGGCGAACTGGAAGATCTGGTCGGTGTAGGACCAGTAATCCACCAGCGTCTCACCCTTGATGGCAAAGACCGGCACGCCGGTTTCCGCGATCGCGGCGGCGGCGTGGTCCTGGGTCGAAAAGATGTTGCACGAGGCCCAGCGCACGTCGGCGCCCAGCGCGGTCAGCGTCTCGATCAGAACGGCGGTCTGGATCGTCATGTGCAGCGACCCGGCGATCCGCGCGCCCTTGAGCGGCTGGCTCTCACCGTATTCCGCGCGCAGGGCCATCAGCCCGGGCATCTCGGTTTCGGCGATATCCAGCTCTTTCCGGCCATAGGCGGCGAGGTTGATATCCTTGACGACGAAATCTTTGGCCATGTGGCGTCCTTCCGGTTCGGTTCGCGGTGCGGCTTAGCACCTGGGCGTTACGCCTTCAATTACAGGGCCGTTGCCCAAGATCCAACCGGGCTTTGCCCCGCCCCCGCGCCCGGTTCCCGTGCAGGCTGCCGGATTACCCGGCAGCCCGCCGCCGGCAGCGGTTGATTTCCCCCGCCGGTTTCCGGCAGATGGCCCGGCAAGGATCGGAGGGCCGGATGGCGAAACAGGCGCGCGCATGGCAACGGATGCTCTCGGGGCGCAGGCTCGACCTGCTCGACCCGACGCCGATGGATGTCGAGATCGAGGACATCGCCCACGGCCTCGCCTTCGTCGCGCGCTGGAACGGGCAGACCAAGGGCGATTTCGCCTACTCGGTCGCGGAACATTCGCTACTGGTGGAAACCCTCTTTGCCCGGATCGACCCCAAGGCGCCGGTGAAATGGCGCCTCGCCGCCCTGCTGCACGATGCGCCGGAGTATGTGATCGGCGACATGATCTCTCCGGTGAAGGCTGCCGTCGGCCCGGCCTACGGCGAACTCGACGCCCGCCTCTCCACCGCGATCCACGTTCGCTTCGGCCTGCCCGCCGTCCTGCCCAAGACCATCAAGCAGAAGATCAAGCGCGCCGACCGCGTCAGCGCCTGGATGGAGGCGGTGCAGATCGCCGGCTTCTCCGAGACCGAGGCGACCGGCTTCTTCGGCCGCCCCGACGCCAGGCTGGTCGAGGGGCTGACCATCCGCCTGCGCCCCCCGACCGAGGTGCGCGACGACTACACCCGGCGCCACGCCGACCTGCTGGCGGCGCTCTGATGCTGCACGTCCGCCGCGCCGGCCCGCTCGACGCCGCCCCGATGGCCGACCTGCTGAACGAGGTCATCGCCATCGGCGGCACCACCGCGATGACCGACCCGGTAACTCGCGCCGACATGCTGGCCTGGCTCGACGCCGATCCGATGTCGATCTGGTTCGTGGCCGAAGACGAGGATGGCGCGCTGCTGGGCTTCCAGTGGGTCGACCGCCCCGACGAGACGCAGGCGTCGGTCTGCTACATCTCGACCTTCTCCCGCGTCGGCCGCACCGGGCTGGGCATCGGTTCCGCCCTCTTCGCCGCCACCCGCGACGCCGCCCGGGCCGCCGGGTTCAGGTTCATCGAGGCCGAGATCCGCGCCGACAACACCGGCGGCCTGGCCTATTACCAGAGCCGCGGGTTCGAGGAGGCCGGCCGCAAGACCGGCGTCCGGCTGAAGGACGGCACCCTCGTCGACAAGGTCATCAAGCGGTTCGAGCTCTAGCGCCCCGCGCCTCATTCCGCCGGTGTGACCGCCGGCGCCCGCCGCGGCCGCCGCGGCCGCCAGCGCCACAGAGTCCAGGCCGGCCGGGCCGGTGTCCAACGGTGCGGCCCGCGGTCCGCCCGCATTGCCCTCAACATCTCATCTGGTAGCCTGATCATCGTTCCACTCCTCCGCGGTGTCGCGGTTTCAGTGGACATGTAATGGTTTTCGCGCCAGACACGCAGTCAGCAATTCTGTCGGACTCTTTAGCTGGGCTATCATATGACCGAACCCGACTGGCGCCACCTGCCCTCGCTCTCTGCCCTGCGCGCCTTCGAGGCGACGGCCCGTCTCGACGGCTTCAGCGCCGCGGCCCGCGCGCTGAACGTGACCCCGGCCGCGGTGGCCCAGCAGGTGCGCGGCCTTGAATCCGACCTCGGCGTCAGCCTCGTGGTCCGGCAGGGGCGCGGCCTGGCCCTGACGCCCGAGGGCACCCGCCTGACCGCCGCCCTGCGCGACGGTTTCGCCACCATCGCCGCCGGGGTCGAGGACCTGCGCCGGAACGAGGCGCGGCGCGGCGTGCGGGTGTCGACCACCCAGGGGTTTGCCCAGTGGATCCTGATGCCCGCCCTGTCGCGGTTCTGGTCGGCCCACCCCGAGATTCCCGTCGCGCTCGACATCACGTCGCGCCTCGCCGACCTGCAGAACGGCACCATCGACCTTGCCATCCGGGCCGGCGCGCTTGACCAGCACTGGCCGGGCACGGTGACGGAGGCGCTGATCCGGTCCCGCTACCTCGTGCTGGCCGCGCCGCAGCTCGCGGCCCGGATCACCTCGCCCGCCGACATGGCGCGGATGCCATGGATCCTGGACCCCCGGAACGACACCGAGGCGCGCTGGCTGGCCCAGATGGGGATCGACCGCGACAGCCTGCGCGTCACCGAGGTCGCCAGCCCCGTGCTCGAGGTCGGATCGGCGGTGCAGGGATACGGGCTGATGTTCGGCGTCGAGAGCATCGTGAAACCGGAACTCGACGCCGGGCGTCTGGTCGAGGTCCCGACCGAGGGGCTGCCCAGCGCGGCCTATGCCATCGTGACCGCCTCGGGCCCGCGTCGGGCGCGGGTGCAGACGTTCATCGACTGGATGAAATCCGACCTCGGCTGCGCGCCCGAAAACACCGACGCAATACCGACGTGATACCGACGCGATACCGACGTCCCGTTCGGTGCCTTAACGCGGGCTGCGCTTGGCCAGGATGCGCTGCAGCGTCCGGCGGTGCATGTTCAGCCGCCGAGCGGTTTCCGACACGTTCCGGTCGCACAGTTCATAGACCCGCTGGATGTGCTCCCAGCGCACCCGGTCGGCGCTCATCGGGTTCTCGGGAGGCGGCGGCAGGGTGTCGCCCTTGGCCAGCAGGGCATTGGTGATGTCGGTCGCATCCGCCGGTTTCGACAGGTAATCCGTGGCCCCGATCTTGACCGCCGCGACCGCCGTGGCAATCGCGCCGTAACCCGTCAGCACGACGATGCGCGCATCCGGGCGACGCTCTCGGATCGCCTCGACCACGTCCAGCCCGTTGCCATCCTCAAGCCGCAGGTCACAGACCGCGTAGGCCGGCGGGCGGGCGGTGGCGATGGCCTTCCCGGCCGCCACGGAATCGGCGGTCTCGACCGCAAACCCCCGTTTTTCCATGGCTTTGGCAAGACGGCGCAGGAAGGGCTCGTCGTCGTCAACCAGAAGCAGCGAAGGATCTTCGCCCAGTTCCACCTTGTCCTGCATCAGGCCATGCTCCTCAGCCCCGGCCCGTCGTTCGGGCCGCAATGTCTTATCCAGTGCTACGGTACAGGTCAAATATAGGTTCAATTTACCATTTCGGTACCGGCGCCCGCCGTCCCTATCCGCTCCGGCCGCCCGGGGCCATGCGACGTCCGGCAGCATTGTCCCGGCCCGCGCCGCACACTACCCTGCCCGCCACCACCAGCACGGACCCCCGGGGATGAGCCACACCGACATAGGACCGATGAAGGGCCAGCAGCGCGGCAACTGGATCCGGCTGCGCACCATCATCCTGCTCCGCTGGGGCGCCATCGCGGGCCAGCTTTCCGCGCTGATCGTCTCCAGCGTCGTGTTCGACCTGCAGCTGGAATACGGCCTCTGCTACCTCGTCGTCGGCATCTCGATCATCGGCAACCTGATCGCCACCCTCGGTTTCCCGGAAAACAAGCGTCTGACCGAGGCCGAGAACATGCTGATGGTGCTGTTCGACCTGCTCCAGCTGGCGCTGCTGCTCTACCTGACCGGGGGGATGAACAACCCCTTCTCGATCCTGATCGTCGGCCCGGTGACGGTCTCCGCCGCCGCGCTATCGGCGCGCTCGACCCTCTTTGTCGGGGCGATCGCGATCTTGGCGGTCACCGTGCTGGTGCCCTTCCACCTGCCGCTCCTGACCGCCGACGGGGACGAACTGCGGATCGCCGCGCTGTTCCTCTTCGGCAACTGGCTGGCCATCGTGATCGCGGTGATCTTCCTCGGCATCTACTCGCGCTGGATCGCGGCCGAGATGCACAACATGTCCGACGCGCTGCAGGCAACGCAGCTGGCACTGGCCCGCGAGCAGAAGCTGACCGACCTCGGCGGGGTCGTCGCCGCCGCCGCGCACGAGCTGGGCACCCCGCTTGCCACCATCAAGCTGACGGCGGCGGAACTGGTCTCGGACCTCGACGGCAGCCCCGAGATGCAGGAGGACGCCCGCCTGATCGGCGAACAGGCCGACCGCTGCCGCGACATCCTGCGCGGCATGGGGCGCGCCGGCAAAGAGGACCTGCACCTGCAGCAGGCGCCGCTGACCGCCGTGGTGGCCGAGGCCGCCGAACCGCACCGCGACCGCGGCAAGACCCTGCATTTCGAGGAAGGACCGGTGCCCGGCCACGAAGGGCCGCAGCCGATGATCCTGCGCCGCCCCGAGGTGATCCACGGCCTGCGCAACCTGATCCAGAACGCCGTCGATTTCGCCCGCGCCAACATCTGGATCGAGGCCCAGTGGAGCGATGCCGAGGTCTCGGTCCGGATCATGGACGACGGCGCGGGCTACCCGCCGCAGGTGATCGGACGGATCGGCGATCCCTTTGTCCGCCGGCGTCGCGGCGAGGCGCGGCAGAGGCCGGGGTACGAGGGCATGGGGCTGGGCCTCTTCATCGCCAAGACCCTGCTGGAACGCTCCGGCGCCGAGCTGAGCTTTGCAAACGGGCCGGACAAGTACGCCGCCACCGGCGAATTCGCCGACCGCACCGGCGCCTTCGTCGAGGTCGTCTGGCCGCGGCGCAAGATCGACGCGATCTCGGGCGACAACGCCCTGGCGATCCGCGCCAACCGCCCGCTGGAGATCTGACCCGCGCCGCGCGGGGCGATTAACCCTTTTTTTACCAATTTGAATCCACCCTTGCTTGTCCGCAGTCCGCGAGGGGGAACCATGCCGGATCTCGACCTGTCGGCGATCCTCACGATCGTCGCGATTTCCTGTTCCGCCGCGCTTCTCGCGCTACTCTCCACCGCCGCCTTCGCCCGCATCCGCTGGCAGGCCGCGGCGACCGAAGGCGACCACTGCGACCACGAGACCCCGATCGAATTCCTGTTTCACAACGGCGAGTTGCGCGATCTCACACCGCCCGCGGCCGAGGTGCTGGCCCCGGTCGAATACCGCGTGTCGGACTGGCAGAGGGTGGGCGAGGCGCTGTTGCCGCGCTTTCCCGGTTTCCCCTCCGACCCGCCGGCCCGCGGCGTGCACCGCTACGACGCGCGCGGCGCCCAAGACGGCGCCTGGGTCGAGGTCGTGACCGGCGCCGACGCCCTGCGGGTCATCGTGCACGAGGCCACGCCGGGCGACACCGCCGACCGGCACCTGCGGCGGCTGGCGGAAATCCAGATGCGCCGCACCGACAGCGCCGTCGCCCGCGCGCCGTTCCCGATCTGGGCCACCGATGCCAAGGACGCGGTGCGCTGGTCGAACCTGGCCTACCAGCGGATCTCGCGCGCGCATCCCGACGATCACCAGAGCGTGCTGGCCACCGGCCTGCCCCTGCCCCGCGGCGAAACGCCGGTGACCGCCCGCGTCCAGGTCGGGGCCGAGGCCGAGGGCCAGCCCGGCACCTGGTACGACGTCTCGGTCATGCGGCACGGCGACCGCTGGCTGCACTACGGCGTCGACGTCTCGGCCGTGATCCGGGCCGAGATCGCGCAGCGCAATTTCGTCCAGACGCTGACCAAGACCTTCGCGCTGCTGTCCATCGGGCTCGCGATCTTCAACCGCGAACGCCGCCTGACGCTCTTCAATCCCGCCATGATCGACCTGACCGGGCTCGAACCCGAGTTCCTCAGCGGCCGCCCCTCGCTGCCCTCGTTCTTCGATGCACTGCGCGAACGCCGGGTGATGCCCGAACCCAAGAACTACCGCGGCTGGCGCGAGGCGATTTCCGATCTCGACGCCCGCGCCGCCGACGGCAGTTTCGAGGAAACCTGGAGCCTGCCGTCCGGCGCGACCTTCCGCGTCACCGGGCGCCCCTATCCCGACGGGGCCATCGCCTTCGTGCTGGAGGACATCAGCGACAAGATCGGCATGTCGCGCCGGTTCCAGCAACTGACCAAGCGCACCCAGTCGGTGATTGATACCTTCGACGAGGCGGTGGCGATCTTTTCCCCCGGCGCGCGCCTGACCCTCTACAACACCGCCTACGCCCGGCTCTGGGGCCTGCCCGAAGAGATGCCGGCAGAGGACGAGATCACCGTGCTGCAGGCCACCCGGCACTGGCAGGAGCGCGCCCAGCCGACGCCGATCTGGGGCGAGCTCAGGGATTTCGCGTCGGATTTCGGCGCCCGCGCGGAATGGGACGGCGAGGTGCGCCTGACCGACGGGCGGCGGGTCTACTGCCGGTTCGTCCCCCTGCCCGACGGCGCCACGATGGCCGGGTTCCGCGAGGTCCGCGAAACCGTCCGCGCCTGATCCCTTGCAGGCCCGCACCCGCCGCGTAATCTGGCGGCATGGGGCAGATCACCGTCACGCTGAACACCACCTCGGAAGAGGACACCGCCCGCGCCGCCGCGCGGCTGGCCCCGCTCTTGCGGCCCGGCCATGTCCTGCTCCTCGAAGGCGGGATCGGCGCCGGCAAGACGCATTTCGCCCGCAGCCTGATCCGCACCGTGCTGGACACGCCCGAGGACATCCCCTCGCCCACCTTCACGCTGGTGCAGAGCTACGACACCCGGCACGGCGAGCTCTGGCATGCCGACCTCTACCGCCTGTCCCATCCCGACGACGTGATCGAACTGGGTCTGACCGAGGCGTTCGAGGATGCGATCTGCCTTGTCGAATGGCCCGACCGGCTGGGCGACCTTGCGCCCGACGGGGCCCTGCACCTCAGCTTTTCGGTTGTCGGGGACTCCGCCCGCACGATAACCATGACCGGAGACCGGGAAATCTGGCATGATCTGCTGAATGAGGCGGGAATTGAGCACTAGAACCGCGGCCTGCGCCGCCTTCCTCGACCGTCACGGGCAATCCGCGGCGGTCCGCACGCCGGTGTCGGGCGATGCCTCGAACCGCCGGTACGAGCGGCTGGCGCTGGACGGCCGCACCACGATCCTGATGGACGCACCGCCGGAAAAGGGCGAGGACGTGCGCCCCTTCATCCGGATCGCAACCCACCTGCGCGCCTGCGGCCTCTCGGCCCCCGAGATCCTCGCCGCGGACGAGGCGCAGGGCTTCCTGCTGCTCGAGGACCTGGGCGACGATCTCTATGCCCGCATCCTCGAAACGCTTTCCGGCAGCGCGCTGGCCGAGGCCGAGATGCGGCTCTATGCCCCGGCGATCGACGCCCTCGCAGACCTGCACGCCGCCCCTCTGCCCGCCGGGATCGCTGCCTACGACGCCCCGCTGATGTCGGACCTCGCCGCCCTGCCCTTCGACTGGTACCTGCAAGGTCTGGGCCAGCCCGATGCCGCCGGCCGCGCCACGTTCCATGCGGCGATCCGCGCGCGGCTCGCCGAGCTGGATCGCCAGCCGCAGGTCCTGATCCTGCGCGACTACCACGCCGAGAACCTGATCTGGCTGCCCGGTCGCGACGGCGCGGCGCGGGTCGGCCAGCTGGATTTCCAGGACGCGATGGCGGGCCATCCGGCCTATGACATGGTCTCGTTGCTGCAGGACGCCCGGCGCGACGTGTCGCCCGACCTCGCGCAGGTGATGATCGCCCGGTACTGCGCCGCCACCGTCACCGACCCCGAGGCCTTTGCCGCCGCCTACCACCTGCTGGGCCTGCAGCGTAACATGCGGATCCTCGGCGTCTTTTCCCGCCTCTGCATCCGTGACGGCAAGCCGCGCTACCTGGGGTTCATCCCCCGCGTCTGGGATCACATCCAGCGCGACCTGGCCCACCCGACGCTGGCCGACCTTGCCCCGCTCGTCACCGGCGCGCTGCCGCCGCCCACACCGGACCGCCTGGCGCGGCTCAAGGAGCAATGCGCATCACCCCTGACAGCCTGATGATCTTTGCCGCCGGGTTCGGCACCCGGATGGGCGCGCTGACCGCGCAGAGGCCGAAACCGCTGATCGAGGTCGCGGGCCGGCCACTGATCGACCATGCGCTGGACTGGGCGGACGATGCGGGCCTCGGCCGCGTCGTGGTGAACACGCACTACCTGGGCGACCAGATCGCCGACCACCTGCGCGGGCGCGACGTGGCCATCTCGCACGAGCCGGCGATCCTGGAAACCGGCGGCGGGCTGAGGCAGGCGCTGCCGCTCCTGGGCGACGGGCCGGTGATGACGCTGAACCCCGACACGCTCTGGACCGGGCCGAACCCGCTGACCCTGCTCCGCGCTGCATGGGATCCGGTGCGGATGGATGCGCTCTTGCTCTGTCTGGAGCCTGAATCGACCCGCGGCCGCAGCGGCCCCGGCGATTTCACCCTGTCGCCCGACGGCCTGCTGACCCGCGGCGGCCCCGTCGTCTACGGCGGCGCGCATATCCTGAAGCCCGAGGGCCTGCACGAGATTGCCGAGGATGCCTTTTCGCTGAACGTCCTCTGGAACCGGATGATCGCCGCGGGCCGCCTGCATGGATTGATCTATCCCGGAACGTGGTGCGACGTCGGCCGTCCCGAAGGCATCGCACTGGCCGAAGAGATGCTGGCGGATGTTTGATCCGCTGCCGCATCCGCGCCTTTATGGCATGGCCCCCGGCGCCGATTTCCCGGCGGCGCTGGTGGCGCATCTGCACGCCGCCTTTGCCGGGCGTCCGCCGCAGGACCTGGCCCGCGTCCGGCTGATCGTGAACACCCGCCGGATGGCCCGCCGGGTGCGCGACCTGTTCGACAGCGGCCCGGCGCTGTTGCTGCCGCGGATCGAGCTGATCGGCGATCTCGGCCAGTCGCACCACCTGGCCGACCTGCCCGAGGCCGTGCCGCCGCTGCGCCGCAGGCTGGAGCTGGTCGAACTAATCTCGGCCCTGCTGGCCGCCGAACCCGACCTTGCCCCGCGCGCCGCGCTCTATGACTTGGCCGACAGCCTCGCCCGGGTGCTGGACGAGATGCAGGGCGAAGGCGTCGCGCCGGAGGTGCTCGAGGGGCTGGACGTCAGCGACCTCTCGGGCCACTGGGCCCGCGCCCTGCGGTTCCTGACCATCGCCCGCCAGTTCCAGAGCGACGCGGACGGGCGACTCGACACCGAGGCGCGGCAGAGGCTGGTGATCGAACGCACCATCGCCGACTGGCAGGCCAATCCGCCGACGGATCCGGTGATCCTGGCCGGCTCCACCGGGTCGCGTGGATCGACCAACCTGCTGATGCAGGCGGTCGCGCGGCTGCCGAATGGGGCCGTGGTGCTGCCGGGGTATGACTTCGACATGCCGGTCGGGGTCTGGGACAGCCTGACCGACGCGCTGACCGGCGAGGATCATCCGCAGTTCCGCTTTGCCCGGCTGCTGAACGGGCTGGGCATGACGCCCGACCAGGTGTTGCAGTGGCCGGGGGTCGCGATCCCCTCGGCCGCGCGGAACCGCGCCGTGTCCCTGGCGCTCCGCCCGGCGCCGGTGACCGACCAGTGGATGCGCGAAGGCCCTGAATTGCCTGACCTTTCCGGCGCAATGGCGGATGTGACACTGGTCGAGGCGCCGTCGTCCCGGGCCGAAGCGCTGGCCATCGCCATGCGCCTGCGACAGGCCGCCGAGGACGGCGTGACCGCCGCGCTGATCACGCCCGACCGGATGCTGACCCGGCAGGTGGCCGCCGCGCTCGACCGCTGGGCCATCGTGCCGGACGATTCCGCCGGCCTACCGCTGCAGCTTTCGCCGCCGGGCCGGTTCCTGCGCCACGTCGCCGACCTTTTCGCCAACCGCCTGACCGCCGAGGCGTTGCTGACCCTGCTGAAGCATCCGCTGACCCATTCCGGCGCGGACCGCGGGCCGCACCTGCTGTTCACCCGGGCGCTGGAAATGCGCCTGCGCCGCAAGGGCCCGCCGTTTCCCGATGCCGAGGCCCTGCGCGCCTTTGCCGAGGCCGAGACGGATCCGGCCGCGGCACCCTGGGCCGAATGGGTCATCGGAACGATCCTCGACCGCCACGCGCCGGGGGCACAGCCGCTGTCGGACCGCGTGGCGGATCACCTGTCGCTGGCCGAACGGATCGCCGCCGGGCAGCCGGGCGAGGGGGCGGGCAAGCTCTGGGATGACGAGGCCGGGCGCGAAGCCGCCGCGGTGGCCGAGGAGCTGCGCCGCGAATCCGGGCACGGCGGCTCCGTCGCGGCGCGGGATTATGCCACGCTTTTCAACGGGGTGCTTGACCGGGGCGAGGTGCGCGACCGCGACACCGGGCATCCCGGCGTGCTGATCTGGGGCACGCTCGAGGCACGGGTGCAGGGCGCCGACCTCGTCATACTCGGCGGGCTGAACGAAGGCGCCTGGCCGGAACTGCCGCCGCCCGATCCCTGGCTGAACCGCGAGATGCGGCACAAGGCGGGCCTGCTGGTGCCGGAACGGAACATCGGCCTGGCCGCGCATGATTTCCAGCAGGCGATCGCCGCGAAAGAGGTCTGGCTGACCCGGTCGGTCCGCACACAGGACGCCGAAACGGTGCCGTCGCGTTGGATCAGCCGACTGACCAATCTGCTCGACGGGTTGCCCGGCGAGGGGCAGGCGTCGCTTGCGGCGATGCGCGGGCGCGGGTCGGAGTGGATCGCCCGGACCCGCGCGCTCGAGGCTGTCGAGCGGGTGGATCCGGCACCGCGCCCGGCGCCGCGTCCACCGCGCGAGGCGCGGCCGAGGCAACTTTCGGTCACCGAGATCCAGCGCCTGATCCGCGACCCCTACGCCGTCTACGCCAAGCGGGTACTGCGCCTTGGCCCGCTGGACCCGCTGATGGCGGTGCCCGACGCGCTGCTGCGCGGGACGGTGCTGCACGAAGTGCTGGAAACCTTCGTGTCAGAGACGAAATCGGACGCCTCCGCGCTCAATCCCGAAACGCTGCTGGCGATCTGCGACGCGGTTCTTGCGCGCGAGGTGCCCTGGGCCGAGGCACGGCACCTCTGGCGGGCACGGCTGGCGCGGGTGGCCGAAGGTTTCCTGGCTGACGAGGCGATCCGCCAGAGCCTTGCGCAGCCCGCGAAATTCGAGGTGAAGGGCAGGGCGGAGATCGCCGAACTGGGCTTTACCCTCACGGCCAAGGCCGACCGGATCGACCTCGACACCGACGGCAACGCGCGGCTCTACGACTACAAGACCGGCGCGCCGCCCAGCAAGAAGAAGCAGATCCATTTCGACCGGCAGCTCCTGCTCTCGGCCGCGATGGCCGAACGCGGGGCGTTCGAGGGGATGGAGCCGCGCCACGTGCTGGCCGCGACCTACATCGGCCTCGGCGGATCCGCCGGCGAGATGCCCGCACCGCTGGACGAGATCCCGCCCGCGCAGGCCTGGGCGGATTTCGTCACCCTGATCGAGCTCTTCCTGGGCGACGAGCAGGGCTTCACCTCGCGCCGGGCGATGTTCACCAAGGCCGAGCAGGGGGATTACGACCAGCTGGCCCGCTTCGGCGAATGGGACGTCACCACCGAACCCGACCGGGGAGAGCTGACATGACCACCCCGCGCAACGACGCCACCGAACGCCAGGTCCGCGCCGCCGCGCCGGGCCGGTCGACCTGGCTGTCGGCCAACGCCGGGTCGGGCAAGACCCGCGTCCTGACCGACCGGGTGGCGCGGCTGCTGCTGTCGGGGGTCGAACCGCAGCACATCCTCTGCCTGACCTACACCAAGGCCGCGGCGAGCGAGATGCAGAACCGCCTGTTCAAGCGCCTTGGCGGATGGGCGATGAAGAGCGACGAGGACCTGCGGAAGGAACTGGAAGAGCTGGGTGCCGAGGGGCAATTCAACCTGTCCGACGCCAGAAAGCTCTTTGCCCGCGCGATCGAAACACCCGGCGGGCTGAAGATCCAGACGATCCATTCGTTCTGCGCAGCGCTCCTGCGGCGCTTCCCGCTCGAGGCCGGGGTCAGCCCGCAGTTTTCCGAGGCCGAGGACCGCGCCACCGCGCTTCTCAGGGCCGAGATCGTCGAAGAGATGGCCGGCGGCGACGAGGCCGCGCTGGTTGCCGGCATGGCCCGGCACCTGAGCGACGAGACATTCGACGAGATCACCCGCGACATCGCCGGGCATGCGGATGCCTTCCGCACCGAGTTGCCGGATGCGGAACTGACCGCGCTCTTCGGCCTGCCGTCCGGCTTCGACGCCGCGCTGCTGCGCCGGATGGCATTCCCGACGGGGTGTGAAGACCTGCTGCCCCGGCTGGCGGCGGGGCTGGCCGCGGGCAGCACGACGGATGCCAGGAACGCCGACAAGCTGCGCGGCCTGCGGATGCCGTCGCTGTCGGCCCTGCCGGTGCTCGAGGGCGTGTTCCTCTCGGGCAAGTCCGCGAAGGACCCGTTTTGCGCCAAGATAGGGTCTTTTCCGACGAAAAGGACGCAGGCCGACCTGGCCGACATCATGCCCGAGGTCGAGGCCTGGATGCACGCCGTCGAAGCCGCGCGCGAGCCGCGGATGGCGCTGGCCGCCGTGGCGCGGATGCGCGCGCTGCATGATTTCGCCCGTACTTTCCTGGTGCATTACGAAACCGCCAAGCAGCAGCGCGGGTGGCTCGACTTCAACGACCTGATCCTGCGCGCCCGCGACCTGCTGAACGATCCGACGGTGGCGGCCTGGGTGCTGTTCCGGCTGGACGGCGGCATCGACCATATCCTGGTGGACGAGGCGCAGGACACCAGCCCGGAACAGTGGGCGGTGATCGAACGGCTGGCGCGCGAATTCACCAGCGGCGAGGGCGCGCGGGCCGAGCGCACGCGCACGATCTTTGTCGTCGGCGACAAGAAGCAGTCGATCTATTCCTTCCAGGGCGCGGATCCGCGTGAATTCGACCGCATGCGCGAGGATTTCGCCGCCCGCCTCGCCCCGTCACCCAGCCCGCTGCAGGTGATGGAGCTGGCCTATTCCTTCCGCTCGGCCCCCGCCATCCTGTCGCTGGTCGACACCGTCTTCGAGGGCCGCGAGCGCGCCGGCTTCGGGGGCGAGGAACCGCACCGCGCCTTCAAGTCCGGCATGCCGGGGCGGGTGGACCTCTGGCCCGTGGTCGACAAGGTCGACACCCCGGACGACCAGGACTGGACCGCGCCGGTGGACCAGCTGGGCAAGGACGATCACCGCGTCGACCTGGCCCGCAGGATCGCCGGGGAAATCGCGGAGATGATTGCGCGCAAAGACACTATTCCAAGCGAAATCGGCCACTCCGGCACATTCGAGATGCGGCCGGTCACCGCCGGGGATTTCCTGATCCTGATGCAGCGCCGGTCCGACCTGTTTCACGAGATCATCCTGGCCTGCAAGGAACAGGGCCTGCCGATCGCCGGGGCCGACCGGCTCAAGGTCGGGGCGGAACTGGCGGTGCGCGACCTCGCCGCGCTGCTGTCGTTTGTCGCGTTGCAGGACGACGAGCTGTCGCTGGCCGTGGCGCTGAAATCGCCGCTCTTCGGATGGAGCGAACAGATGCTCTTCGACCTCGCGCACCGGCGCGGGGGCCAACGCCTCTGGCCCGCGCTGCGCGCCCGGCGCGAGGAGTTTCCCGAAACGGTCGCCATGCTCGACGACCTGCGGCGACAGATCGACTTCCTGCGGCCCTACGACATGATCGAACGTATCCTGACCCGGCACGACGGACGGCGGAAGCTGCTGGCCCGGCTGGGGGAGGAGGCCGAGGACGGGATCGACGCGCTGCTCGACCAGGCGCTGTCCTATGAACGCAGCGCGGTGCCCAGCCTGACCGGGTTCCTGGTGTGGATGGAGACCGACGAGCTCGAGATCAAGCGCCAGCTCGACAGCGCGGGCGACCGGATCCGGGTGATGACCGTGCACGGCTCCAAGGGTCTGGAATCGCCCATCGTGATCCTGCCCGACACGGCGCAGCGGCGCGAAACCGTGATGGACCGGCTGCTGCCGATGGGGGACCGGATGGTCTGGGGCACCCGCGCCGACAACACGCCTGCCGCGCTGGAGGCCGCCCGGGGTGCGCTGGCCGATGCGCGGCGCGACGAACGGGACCGGCTGCTCTACGTCGCGCTGACCCGGGCCGAGAAGTGGCTGATCGTCGCCGCCGCAGGGGATCTGGGCAAGGATGGCGCGGCCTGGCATGACCGGGTGCGCGCCGGGATGGAGACATTGGGGGCGGGTGAGGCCGATTTTCCGACCGGGCGCGGGCTGCGGCTGGAAACCGGCGACTGGACCGGCGCGGCGGCAGAGGTCGCAGTGGCCCCCGACGCCCCGGCGCCCGTCCTGCCGGGATATTTCGCCACCCCGGTTACGACGATCCCCGAGCGATTTGCCACCCTCAGCCCCTCGGACCTGGGCGGGGCCAAGGCGCTGCCGGGCGAGGCCGGGCTGGACGAGGCGCAGGCCAAACGGCGCGGTCGGCAGGTGCACCGCCTGCTGGAACATCTCCCCGCCGATGCGCCCGAGAGTTGGCCCGAAGCCGCCGCGCGGTTGCTGGGGCAGGGCGTTGACGGGGCCGAGGGGGCGGAACTGACGCTTCTGCTGGACGAGGCGCGTCGCGTGCTGGAAAAACCGGCGCTGGCCGCACTCTTTTCCGGCGAGGCGCTGGCCGAGGTGCCGGTGTCCGCCGACATCGGGCTGGCCGACCGCCTGCACGGGGTGATCGACCGCCTGATCCTGTCAGACGACCGTGTGCTGGCGGTGGATTTCAAGACAAACGCCGTGGTGCCCGACCGTGTCGAGGATATTCCCGACGGGCTGCTACGCCAGATGGGCGCCTATGCGGCCGCGCTGGAAAAGGTCTTTCCCGGCAGGCGGATCGAAACCGCGATCCTCTGGACCCGCAATGCGACGCTGATGTCCCTGCCTCAGGATCTTGTGATGCGGGCGCTTGAGTCAACAAGGTCTGCTTGACGCCCCAAGGGGGGATGCCTACGTTTGATGGCGACATTCAGCCAGCCAGGAGCAAACCAATGGCGACCGTAGCCGTGACGGACGATACGTTCGAGGCCGAAGTGATCAATTCCGACAAGCCCGTTGTCGTCGACATCTGGGCAGAATGGTGCGGGCCCTGCAAGCAGATCGGCCCGTCGCTGGAAGAGCTGTCCGAAGAGATGGCGGACAAGGTGAAGATCGTGAAGGTCGACGCGGACTCGAACCCGCAGTCGGTCATGTCGATGGGTGTCCGGGGCATTCCGGCGCTGTTCATCTTCAAGGACGGTCAGATCATCTCGAACCGGACCGGTGCCGCGCCGAAGGCGGCGCTGCAGAACTGGATCGCGGAATCGATCTGAGCTTCGAAGTCATTCGATTGAAGCGGGCGCCCTCGGGCGCCCGTTTTCGTTTCGGGCGGCTCAGACCGGCCAGCCGTGCTGCCGCAACCGCGCGGCGATCCTCTCGTCCGCCTCGGGCCGCCCGGCGTTGATCGACATCACCTGCCAGAACCAGTGCAGGTAGCCGTCGAAATCCGGCTGCATCCCTGGCGCCGCGCGGATCGCGGCCTCGGCCCCCATCTCGGCCACGTTGGCCGCGATATGATGGAAATCGATAGCGGCGAAGAGTGCGCAGGGTTTGCCGAAGAAGTAGCCGTTGAAGGCCACCGCCGAGTTTTCCGTGACCACGTAGTCGCAGTGCGTCAGGTGGCGTACCATTTCCCCGCTCGACACGCTCAGCCGCGGCTCGGCCCATTCCAGCGCCTTCAGCGCGTCGAGGTCCGAAGCGCTGTAATCCTCGCCCGGATGCAGCGTCGCCTCGACCCGGCGGTCCGGGTCATGCGCCAGAACAGCGCGGATCATGTCGAGCGGCGCACAGGCCTGGAACGACCTGTGGGCCTGCAGCCGGCCCTGCAGGGGCACGTAGACATAGCCGTCGCGCCGCGGCGCGACCTCGCCGAACAGCCGCTGTCGCCAGAAGCCGGCGAAGCGCCTTACCTCGGCCCGGTCCGCCGCGCCGGGAAAGGGGGCGCGGGCCACGTCCCACTCCCATCGGGCGGCCGACGCCTCGATCGCCCAGAACGGATAGTGGTAGACCCGGCGCACCGTCAGGGCGCGGTCGTGGGTCGGCGGGTCCATGTGGAAGAGGTCGTATCCGTCAAGCGCCGCGCAGGCGCGGCGCGTGCCTTCACTGTTCGGAACCAGCATGACGGTCATGCCCGCCGCTTCGCACACCGCCTTGACCTTGTTGAGGAAATTGTGCCGCCCCTCGCTGACGCTGGTCAGCAGATCGGGATCGAGGTGGAAGCGGACGACGCCATCGTTCATGGCGCGACGCTAGCCCTGCGCCCGGCGCCGGACAAGGCCCGCCCTTGTCGCCCGGGCGGGCAGGGGACATATAGGCCGGAACACGATACGGAGGTTTTCATGGCTGACACGTCTTTCCCGGGCTGGCACGGCACCACGATCATCGGCGTCCGCAAGGGCGGCAAGGTGGTCATCGCGGGCGACGGGCAGGTCTCGATGGGCGACACCGTGATGAAGGGCACCGCCCGCAAGGTGCGCCGCCTGACCCCCGGCGGGTACGAGGTGGTCGCCGGTTTCGCCGGCTCGACCGCCGACGCCTTCGCCCTGCTGGAACGGTTGGAAGCCAAGCTCGAGGCGACGCCCGGCCAACTGGCACGGGCCAGCGTCGAGCTCGCCAAGGACTGGCGCACCGACAAGTACCTGCAGAAGCTCGAGGCGATGCTGATCGTGACCGACGGCAGCGACCTGCTGGTGATCACCGGCGCGGGCGACGTTCTGGAGCCCGAGCATGACGTGACCGCCATCGGATCGGGTGGGAACTACGCCCTCGCCGCTGCGCGGGCGCTGATGGAGACCGACAAGGACGCCGAGGAGATCGCCCGCACCGCGATGCGGATCGCCGCGGACATCTGCGTTTACACCAATGGCAACCTTACGGTCGAAACCATCGGCTAACCGGGTTTCTTCGCCTCCATGTAGGCGCGCAGGACCGCGTTCATCCGGGTCTGGTAACCGGGGCCTTCAGCCTTGAAGAAGGTCAGAACGTCCTGATCCACCCGGAGCGAGATCGCCTGTTTCGGTTCGGGGATGACGAGGACGGCGGAATCCCAGTCGAGTTCGAAATCGTCTTCGTCCTCGCCTTCGAAATCGCCTTGGGCGCGGACACGGTCCCAGTCAGTTCGGCTTTTCATCTTCCGGATTTCGTCCAGAGTATAGCTCTTGATATCTTCGTCGCTCATGTCTCCGCGCCCTTCTTGCGGTGATGATCCGGTAATTTCCCTGCCGCCTCTTCGGCGACCACATTCGGCGGTCATGGTTAACGGCGAACTAACCTCACCGTGCATACACAACCTGTATATACACGAACCCACCCCTTCAATCCAGCCCCGCGAATGCGTATCTGTCCCCCGAACCCGAAAGGACATGCCATGACCGACCTGACCCCGCGCGAGATCGTCTCGGAGCTTGACCGTTTCATCATCGGCCAGAAGGACGCCAAGCGTGCCGTCGCCGTGGCGCTGCGGAACCGCTGGCGGCGCAAGCAGCTGGCCGACGACCTGCGCGACGAAGTCTATCCGAAGAACATCCTGATGATCGGCCCCACCGGCGTCGGCAAGACCGAGATCAGCCGCCGGCTGGCCAAGCTGGCCCGCGCGCCGTTCATCAAGGTCGAGGCGACGAAGTTCACCGAGGTGGGCTATGTCGGGCGGGACGTCGAACAGATCGTGCGGGACCTGGTCGACAGCGCCATGGCGCAGACCCGCGAGTACATGCGCGAGGACGTGAAAGCCAACGCCCACAAGGCCGCCGAAGAACGGGTGATCGAGGCGATCGCCGGCAAGGACGCCCGCGAGGGCACGCGCGAGATGTTCCGCAAGAAGCTGCGCGACGGTGAGCTGGACGAGCAGGAGATCGACCTGGAGGTTTCCGACACCTCGAACCCGCTGGGCATGATGGACATCCCCGGACAGCCGAGCGGGCAGATGGGCATGATGAACCTCGGCGACATCTTCGGAAAGGCCTTTGGTGGCCGCAAGGTCCACAAGCGGATGAAGGTGCGCGACAGCTACGAGGTACTGATCGGCGAAGAGGCCGACAAGCTGCTGGACGACGAAACGGTAAAGCTGGCCGCGCTGAAATCGGTCGAGGAGAACGGCATCGTCTTCCTCGACGAGATCGACAAGGTCTGCGCACGGGCCGACGCGCGCGGCGGTGATGTCAGCCGCGAGGGCGTGCAGCGCGACCTGCTGCCGCTGATCGAGGGCACGACCGTCAGCACCAAGTATGGCCCGGTCAAGACCGACCACATTCTCTTCATCGCCTCGGGCGCCTTCCACATCGCCAAGCCGTCGGACCTGCTGCCCGAGCTTCAAGGCCGCCTGCCGATCCGGGTTGAGCTGCGCGCGCTGACCGAAGAGGATTTCGTCCGCATCCTGAAGGAAACCGACAACGCGCTGACCCTGCAATATTCGGCGCTGATGGGGACCGAGGATGTGAAGGTCACCTTCACCGAGGACGGGATCGCCGCGATGGCCAGGATCGCCGCCGACGTGAATTCCACGGTCGAGAACATCGGTGCCCGCCGTCTCTACACCGTGATCGAGCGGGTGTTCGAGGAGCTGTCCTTTACCGCGCCCGACCGGGCAGGGGACGAGATCACCATCGACCGCGCCTTTGTCGAAGAGAACGTCGGCAAGCTGGCCGAAAGCGCCGACATCTCTCGCTACGTGCTCTGACGCGCGGCTTGCCTCGGCCCTGCACCCCCGATCATAGTGGGCGCAGGTCAGGAGGAGGCGGCGGTGAAACGGCTGCTCAGCATCTCGCGGTATCCGGCCATCGTGGTCTTTGTCATCGCCGCGGTTTCGGCGGCGGCGGTGGCGCTCGGCTCGCTGAACCTGCTGACCTCGGGCCTGGCGCTGCTGCGCTTCGTGCGCGAACACGGCTGGACGGCGATCATGGTCGGCGGCTGGCGGCAGGTGGTCGAGATCGCGCTCTACGGTTGCGTATCCCTGGCGTTTTTCCTGCTTTTCAAGATCTGTGAATCCGACCTCGTGATCCGCTATCGCAACTGGCAGGATCGCTGAACCCTCGCGATCTCACTTTCCTTTCCCGGCGAAACGCGGAACACAGCTTGCATGGGCTTCGTCCGCTTCCTCCGCAACAACTCTGCCTGGCTGTCGGCCGGGGCGCTTCTGTCGTTCCTGTCGAGCTTCGGGCAGACCTTCTTCATCTCGGTCTTCGCCGGGCAGATACGGGACGACTTCGGTCTGAGCCTGGGTCAATGGGGCGGCATCTACACGCTGGGGACGGGCCTCTCGGCGCTGGTGATGGTCTGGGCGGGCGGGCTGACCGACCGGTTCCGTGCCCGTACGCTGGCGTCCGGTGTTCTGATCGCGCTGTCGCTTGCCTGCGTGGCGATGAGCCTCGCGACCTCGGTCGCGGCGTTGGTGGTGGTGATCTTCCTGCTGCGGTTCACCGGCCAGGGCATGACCAGCCACATCGCCATCGTTGCCATGTCGCGCTGGTTCGTCGCCTCGCGCGGGCGGGCGCTGTCGATCGCGACGATGGGTTTCGCGATCGGTGAGGCGTTCCTGCCGCTGATCTTCGTCTCCCTGCTTGCGACTTCGGGCTGGCGATCGCTCTGGCAGGTCGCGGCGGTGATCGTATTGGCGGGGCTCGTCGTCGTCCTGCTCCTCCTTCGCCGCGAACGTACGCCGCAGTCCGTTGCCGAGAGCAGTTCTGCCACCGGGATGATGGGGCGGCACTGGACCCGGGCCGAGGCGATGCGGCACTGGCTGTTCTGGCTGATGCTGCCGGTGATCAGCGGGCCGCCGGCCTTTGTCACCACCTTCTTCTTTCACCAGGTCTACTATGCCGACCAGCACGGATGGACGGTGATCGCGCAGGTCGCCCTCTACCCGGCCTACACGCTTTTCGGCCTGCTGATGGTCTTTGGCTGGGGCGCGGCGCTCGACCGGGTGGGGACGGGGCGGTTGCTGCCGTTTGCCTACCTTCCGATCGCGGTCGCATTCCTCTTGTTCGGCACCGCGACGACGCTGACCGGCGTGGGGATCGGGCTGGCCTTCATGGCGGTCACGGTCGGCGCGCAAGCGACCCTGCCGATGGCGTTCTGGGCCGAGTATTTCGGCACGCGGCACATCGGGTCGATCAAGGCGGCGGCCGCGGCGGCGATGGTCATGGGCTCGGCCCTCGGGCCCGGAGTGTCGGGGCTGCTGATCGATCTCGGGGTCGGGATCGGCACGCTCTACCTCTGGATCGCGGTCTGGTTCCTGCTGTCGAGCGCGGCGATGTGGGCCGGGATGCGGCGGGCGCGCCCGCTGCTGACCGCCGCGGGCTGAGCCGGCACGAACGCTCTTGCAACGTTGCTTCTGGCGAGGGGCGGGAAAGCGGCCTACGCCTGTCGCATGACGGCGATCCACATCACCCGGGCCCGCGGGGGCCGCCGATGACCTACCTGCGGTTCCTCAGGGAAAACGCGCAGTGGCTGGGCGCGGGATTCCTGCTGATCTTCATGTCGGGCATTGCCCAGACCTCATTCGTCGCGATCTTCACCGGCGCGATCCGGGATGAATTCGGGCTGAGCCACGGACAGTGGGGCGGCATCTATTCGCTGGCCACCGCCGCGTCGGCGGTGCTGATGCTGACCTTCGGCGGGGTCGCCGACCGGTTCGGCGCGCGCTGGCTGGGCACGGCGGTCCTGCTCGGGCTCGCGCTGGCCTGCCTTATGGTCTCGCTCGCGCAGGGCCTGATCGCCCTCGCGGCAGCGGTGTTCCTCCTGCGGTTCCTGGGGCTTGGCATGACGGCGCATGTCGCGCTGGTCGCCACCGCGCGGTGGTTCGCACGGACGCGGGGCAAGGCCGTCGCCGTGGTCATGTCGGGCTTTGCCTTCAGCGAGGCGATCCTGCCGGTGGCCTTCGTCGCCGCGCTGGAGACGACCGACTGGCGCATCCTCTGGCGGGTCATGGCGGGCATGGTCCTGGTCGGCGCGGTCCTGCTGCCGTTGATCCTGCGCGGCGAACGCATCCCGGCGGGCGACGAGGTGACCGGAGAGCAGGTCGGCATGGGCGGCGTGCACTGGACGCGGGGGAGGGTCCTGAAGCATTGGCTGTTCTGGATGATGGCACCCAGCGTGGTGCTGATGCCGGCCGCGATTTCGGGATTCTTCTTTCACCAGGTGCATTTCTCGGCGCTGGCCGGGGTCGAGCATGTCGCCTTCGTCGCTCTGTTTCCGCCGTTCACCATCGCGCTGTCGCTCTGTTCCTTCGCCTGGGGCTGGGCCACCGACCGCTGGGGCCTTGCCGTGCTCTTTCCCTGGTCACTGCTGCCTGCCGCCGCCGGGTTCGCCTGCTTCGCCGGGGCCGAGGGGATCGGGTTGATCGCCCTCGGCATGCTGGGGGTCGCGATCAGCTTCTCGGGGCAGGACGTGATGCGCACGGCCTTCTGGCCGGAATACTTCGGCTCCCGGCACTTGGGCAGCATCAAGTCGGTGGCGATGGCGCTTGTGGTGCTGGGCACCGCCATTGGCCCGGGCTTGAGTGGGGTGCTGATCGACATGGGTGTTGGACTGCGGGTGCAGTTCGCGGCGGTGGTGGTGCTGATGCTGGTCGCCAGTGCCGCGATCAAGATCGGGCTGACCCGCGCGCGTCCGCTGCTAGCGGTGCCGGCGTAGGTAGATGTAGTAGGCGCCGCCGCCGCCGTGGCGGATGTGCGCGGGCGTGACCTGCAGCACCAGCGCCGAAAGCGGCGGCACGCCCAGCCAGTGCGGCACCTGGTGGCGCAGGACGCCGCGCCGGGTCGGGATCACGTCACCGTCGTCCTGGTCGCGGCCCTTGCCGGTGATGACGAGCACCAGGCGGCGGCCCTCGCGGTGGCTGCGCAGGATGAAACCGGTCAGGGCTGTGTGGGCGCGGTCCTGGGTCATGCCGTGCAGGTCGATCCGCGCCTCAGGCTGCAGCTTGCCGCGCTTCATCCTGCCGTGCGCCTTGCGGTCCATCCGGACCGGCGCGTTCGACAGGTGATCGTGGATCGGCTGCATCAGGTCATGCGACCCGCCGCGGTCGCGGGACGACTGACCGATGGTGAAGTCCGGCAGGTCGGGGCGCGGGGCCGGGGCAGGGGCCTTGGGCGTCGGCTTGAGCGCGGCGGGCAGGTCGCGCCGCGTGTCCGGGTGCATCTTTTCGGTGGTGTCGGCCACCTTGCGCCAGAGCTCGGCCTCTTCGGGCCTGAGCTTGCGGCTCATTCCGTGACCTCGTCGAGCATGGCATAGGCGCGCTGGATCGGCATCAGGACAACCATGCGTCCCTCGTCCTTGAGCTGCCCGGCGGCGCGCCCAGCCTCGGATCCGGTGCCGAAGAAGATGTCGGCCCGCTGCGCGCCCTTGATGGCGGACCCGGTGTCCTGGGCCACCATCAGCCGGTGCAGCGGCCCGGCCCCGGCTTTTTCGATCCAGACCGGCGCGCCAAGCGGGGTGTGCGCCGGGTCGACGGCGATGGTCCGCATCGGCGTGACCGACCGGTTCATCGCGCCAAGCGGTCCGCGGTTGGCCGGGACGTGCGACACCACGCGGAAGAACACGAAGGACGGGTTGTGTAGCAGCAGGTCCAGCCCCTCGACCGGGTTCCGCGCCACCCAGTTGCGGATCACCTGCGCCGACACCTGGTGCGCTTGGTAGACGCCCCGGCGGACCAGTTCCATCCCGATGGACCGGTAGGGGTGCCCGTTGCCGCCGGCATAACCGACGCGGAGCGCATCGCCCCCCGGCAGACGGATCCGGCCCGACCCCTGGACCTGGAGAAAGAAGAGCTCGACCGGGTCGTCGACCCAGGCGATCTCGAGCCCGCGGTTCTTGAGGTGCTCGCCCTCCTCGATCTCGCGCCGGGACAGGAACACGCCCTCCTTCGCCTCGGGCGGCATCTGGTAGAGCGGGTAGCGGTGGCGGTCGTCGGGGGTGAGGGCGCCGTCCAGTTCGGGTTCGAAGTAGCCGGTGAAAAGGCCGGGCGCGCCGTCCTCGATCAGGACGGGACGGAAGAACAGTTCAAAGAAGGCGCGGGCGTTGGTCTGGTCGCGGGCCGCGGCGCAGAGGGCGCGCCAGTCGGGCGCGTCCATGTCGCCGCATGTTTCGAGGAATACGTCGAGGGCCGCCTGGTGATCGTCGGCGGCCCATCCATCGAGCTGGTCGAAGGTCAGGATGGTCCGCGTGATCTCGGGCACGATGTCTTCGCCGCTTGCGGACACGGTGGTCATCAGGCCTGCTGCAAGGGCCGCAAGCCAGCGCCGGATCATTCGCCCGTGGCGACCAGCTGCCAGTTCGGGTTGTCCGAACCCATCCGGCGCGCGAACGTCCAGATGTCGCGCTGCGTCTTGACCTGCCCGGGCACGCCTTCGACGATCTCGCCCTGCGCGTCGCGCACGACCGAGGTCAGCTGGCCGGTGAAGCGCACCGTCAGTTCCGCCTCGCCGGTCGCCTCGTCGAAGGTCGCGGCATTCAGGCCGGTTTCGCGGACGCCGATGAACTCGGCCTCGATATGAAGGCCCTGCTCCTCACGCGCCTGCACGACACCGGCGAAGCTGTCGTAGACGTCTTCGGACAGGAACGGCTTGATGTCCTCGATCTTGCCGGTCTCGAAGGCCATCAGGATCATCTCGTAGGCGCTGCGCGCGCCGCCGAGGAATTCGCCAACGTTGAAGCTCGGCTCGACCCGCTTCATCCGGTGCAGGGCATCGGCGGCGGGGCTGCCTTCGTCGACGTGGTCGGTGATGTCGCGATCCGGGCTGCCCTCAATCACGTCAAAGTTACGGGGACGGCTGGGCTGGGCGTCCGTGCGGGCCGGCGCAGGCTTCTCGAATCCTTCGCGCGTGCCAAGCACCGACCGCAGCCGGAGGATGAGGAACACGGCGATTCCGGCCAGCACCAGAAGCTGAAGGATGGGCGAATTCATGCGGGTCCTCTCTGGCGGGGCATGGCAAGATCGTCTCTTGCTTCCTATGTAGGGGGTCACCGGTGCCGAGTCCACCGCACCGCCATCAAAGGAGTGTGGCTTCATGTGGCTGCTTCTGGCCTTCATTGCGGTTCCGATGATCGAAATCGCCCTGTTCATCCAAGTCGGCGGGATTATCGGCCTGTGGTGGACCCTCGGCATCGTGCTGGCGACCGCGGTGATCGGCACGTACATGGTCAAGGCGCAGGGCCGGCAGGTGCTGGACCAGGTGCGCCGGTCCTTCAACGAGCTGTCCGATCCGACCCAGCCGCTGGCCGAGGGGGCGATGATCCTCTTCGCGGGCGCGATGCTTCTGACGCCCGGCTTCTTCACCGACACAGTTGGCCTGCTGCTGCTGATCCCGCCGGTGCGGCACTTTGCCTTCCGGTTCATCAAGAAACACGTGAAGGTCCAGTCGATGTCCTACGGCTTTTCCACCGGCCCGCAGGCACAGCCCCGGCCGGGCCAACCGCGGACCGGCGGCAGCGGTGACGTGATCGACGGCGAGTTCCGCGACCTCGATGCCGATTTCGAAGAGCTTGACCCCCCGAAACGCCCCACCCACCGGCCGTCGGAGTGGACCAGGCATTGAGGCGCGGGGCATAGGCTGCTAGGACCCTTCCCGACCTCAGGATCCTTTGGAGTACCCCGGATGACCGACGCGCCCGACGCCCCGACCCAGCCGCAGCAACCGCAGATCCGGTTCACCACGCTGAACCAGTACATCCGCGACATGTCGTTCGAGAACATCGTCGCGCGCGATCAGCTCAAGGGCAACTTCACCCCGGACGTCCAGGTGCAGGTCGGGCTGGACGCGCAGAAGCGTGACGACGCCGAGAACCAGTACCAGGTCGCGATCAAGCTCAAGGCGACGTCGAAAGAAAAGGGCGGCACCGCGACGCTCTTCATCCTCGAGGTGGACTACGTCGGGCTGTTCCTGATCGAAGGCGTCCCGCAGGAGCAGCTGCAGGCCTTCCTGCTGATCGAATGCCCGCGCCAGATCTTCCCGTTCCTGCGCCGCATCGTCAGCGACATCACCCGCGACGGTGGCTTCCCGCCGCTGAACCTGGAAAACATCGATTTCCTCGCGCTCTTCCGCCAGGAAATGACCCGTCGCCAGCAGGCCGGCGGCAACGGCGTGCTGCAGTCCTAAGCCAGCCGCGACCAGAGCGGCGCATCGCCCAGCTTTTTCAGGAAAGCCTCGTGCGCCGCCTTTTCCTCTTCGGTGATCCGGGATTCCAGCGGCGCCGGGCGCGGTTGCGGACGCCAGTCCGACGCCCCGGAGGCCGCGGCATGGCCCTGGCCGCCTGACTCCGACAGCCCGAAATCCGGCTGCCGCCCCCCGATCAGTTCAAGATAGACCTCGGCCAGGATCTCGGAGTCGAGCAGCGCGCCGTGCAGTGTCCGCGCCGAGTTGTCGATCCCGAACCGCCGGCAGAGCGCATCGAGCGAGGCGGGCGACCCCGGAAAGCGTTTCCGCGCGATCTCGAGCGTGTCGATCGCCTGTTCCCAGGGCAGGCGGGGCAGGTTGAGCCAGCCCAGCTCCGCGTTCAGGAATTTCATGTCGAACTTGGCGTTGTGGATCACCAGCTTGGCGTCGCCGACGAAATCCAGGAACTGCTGCGCGATGTCGCGGAACACCGGCTTGTCGCGCAGGAACTCCTCGGACAGGCCGTGCACCTCGAACGCCGACTGCGGCATGTCGCGTTCGGGGTTGATGTACTGGTGATAGGTCCGGCCCGTCGGCATGTGATTCAGCAGCTCGACGCCGCCGATCTCGACGATGCGGTCGCCCTGTTCCGGCTCGAACCCCGTCGTCTCGGTGTCCATCACGATTTCACGCATCGCGCATCTGCTCCCTGATCGCCTCGACGATGGCGCGGACCTGTTCGGCCGCGTGTTCCATCGTGTCCGTCACCACCACGTGGTCGGCGCGGGCGCGTTTCTCGGCATCCGGCATCTGTTTCGCCTTGATCGCCTCGAACTGCGCCTCGGTCATCGTGCCCCGGGCCAGCACGCGCTCGCGCTGGACGTCCTCGGGGGCCGAGACGACGACCACCGCGTCGAACCCTTTCTCGTTCCCGCCCTCGAAGAGCAGCGGGATGTCGAGGACCACGATATCGGCATCGGCCGCTGCGATGAAGTCCCTCCGGTCGAAGCCGACCAGCGGATGCACGATCTGTTCGATCCGGCGCAGCGCGGTCGGGTCGTCCGAGATGATCTGACGCAGCCGGTCCCGCGACACGGCGCCATCCACGATGGCGTCCGGAAACGCCTCGGCCATCGGGGCCACGGCGGACCCTCCGGCGGCGTACAGTCGGTGGACGGCGGCGTCCGCATCCCAGAGCGCGCAGCCGAGATCTGTGAACATCTTGGCCGTCGTGCTCTTGCCCATGCCGATGGAGCCGGTGAGGCCGAGGAGATAGGTCATCTGAGCGCCGCCTCCCGCGTCGGATCATCGACGATGGGGCGCACCCCGAACCAGCGTTCAAAGGCCGGGACCGCCTGGTGCAGCAGCATGCCGAGGCCGTCGACCGTGACCGCGCCCGCCTCTTCCGCCGCTTGCAGAAGATCGGTGCGCAGCGGGGCATAGACGAGGTCGGTCACCACCTGCCCCTTGTGTAACCCGTCGAACGGCACGCGCAGCTTGGGCTTTCCGTCCATCCCGAGCGCAGTGGAGTTCACGACCAGCGCCGCGTCCTCGATCATGTTGCCGGCCTGCACCCAGTCGACCACCCGCAGCCGGCGACCGAAATCCTCTTTCAGGTTCTCGGCCCGCACGCGGGTTCGATTGGCGACCATGATCTCGGGCACGCCGGCGTCGAGCAGGGCGGCGACCACGGCACGCGCCGCGCCGCCGGCGCCCAGAAGCGCGACGGGCCCGGCATCCGCCCGCCAGGCCGGCGCCCCCTGGCGCAGGTTCTCGATGAATCCGTACCCATCCGTATTGTCAGCGTGGATCTTACCGTCGGCGCGGAAGATCAGCGTGTTCGCAGCGCCGATCAGGATCGCGCGGTCGGTGACGAGGTCGGCGATCTCCATCACCCGTTCCTTGTGCGGCACGGTGATGTTCACGCCGACGAACCCGGCGCGGGGGAGGGTGCGCAGCACATCCTCGAGATCGTTCGAGGCGACGTCCATCGGGATGTAGTACCCGGGCAGCCCGTGCCGGCGCAGCCAGTATCGGTGCAGCAGCGGGGACCGCGAATGCGCGATCGGATGCCCGATCACGCCGGCCAATGGGATCTTTGTCGTCATCCCTCGATCAACCCTCGTGTGGTGAGAAAGGCAAGGAGCGGCAGCAGCGGCATGCCGAGGATCGCGTGGTAGTCGCCGGTGACCTGGCTGAACAGGCGCACGCCCTCTTCTTCATAATGATAGCAGCCGACCGCCCCGGCAACATCGGGCCACGCGCGGTCGAGGTAGCCGTCAAGGAATTCGTCCGAGAACTGGCGCACCAGCATCTTGACCTCGGTCACGTGGCGCCAGGTCGGCTTGCCCTCTTCGCAGATCACCGCGGCCGAGTAGAGCGAATGCCGCTTGCCCCTGAGCCGCAGCAACACCTCGCGCGCGGCGTCGCGGCTGTCGACCTTGGTCAGCACCTCCCCGTCGAGCGACAGGATCTGGTCGGACCCGATCACCATCGCCCCCGGTTCCCGGCCCGAGACGCGCAGCGCTTTCATCTCGGCCAGGGCATCGGACAGGTCGCGCGGGCCCACGCCCTCGGCGATCAGGGAGTCGCGCAGCGCCTCTTCGTCCACCGCAGCCTTCACCACGCGGAACGGCACGCCCGCCTGGCGCAGCATCTGCGCCCGCGACGCCGAGCCCGAGGCCAGGATGATGTCCTGCGCCATGTTCGCATCCCCGTGGATAAGTCAGAAACAAGTGCAGGGAGGGTTCTGGGGAAAAGCCCGCGCCATTGCAAGCCGTGGGACAAAACCCCGAGTCGCGCACCGGTTGAGGCGATCCATTCCCGTGAGGGGAAGGATAACTCACTCATCCACAGTTCAACGGCGATCCTGAGAGTCGTCCCGGAATCCATCCACCGCCGGTTGGATGAACTTTGCCTATATAACTATCTGACAATATGTGACTTATTGGTTTGATTGACAAAGGGCACCACATCCGACCACAGACTTGTCCACAGGCTGGGAGGCTTGGGTAGAACTTCTGTGCAACCAAAGGATCCACAGAAACCGGTCCCCCTACATCAACATCATCTTTCTATTAATATATATATTAATTAGATCGGCTCCGACGAACCGGAGCCCGCGATGACCGACTTCCTCTACGCGATCTACCCCTGGACCAAGGCGCTTCACATCATCTCGGTGGTGGCGTGGATGGCCGGGATCTTCTACCTGCCCCGGCTCTTCGTCTATCACGCCGAACGGATCGAGACGGGCACCGAACAGGACGCGCTCTTCCAGGAGATGGAGCGCAAGCTGCTGAGAGCCATCATGAACCCGGCCATGGTCGCGACCTGGGTCTTTGGCCTGATGCTGGTCTTCACCCCGGGCATCGTCGACTGGTCGATGGTCTGGCCCTGGACCAAGGCGGCGGGGGTGATGGTGATGACCTGGTTCCATCACTGGCTGGGCCTGCGGCGCAAGGATTTCGCGGCGGGGAACAACACGCTGCCCGGCCGCCGCTACCGGATGATGAACGAGCTTCCGACGGTGCTGCTGATCCTCATCGTGATCTCGGTCGTGGTGCGGTTCTGAGCCTCGATTGACTCGAAGGCCCCCGGCCACTATATCCGCTGCCAAGCCGCCCGTCCGGGCGGGGTACTATCCGAACATAACAGCACGGAACGATATCGGCCGCCCACGGGCGCGATGCGGGATTATTTCATGGAAACCGAACGACTCAACCTCTCTGATCTCAAGGCGAAGAGCCCCAAGGACCTGCTGAACATGGCAGAGGAACTGGAGATCGAGAACGCCAGCGCGATGCGCAAGGGCGAGATGATGTTCCAGATCCTGCGCGAGATGGCGGACGAGGGCTGGGAAATCGGCGGCGACGGCGTGCTCGAGGTGCTGCAGGACGGCTTCGGCTTCCTCCGCTCGACCGAGGCGAACTACCTGCCGGGTCCGGACGACATCTACGTCTCGCCCGACATGATCCGCCAGTATTCGCTCCGCACCGGCGACACGATCGAAGGGCTGATGAAGGCGCCGCAGGAAAACGAGCGCTACTTTGCCCTGACGACCGTCACCAAGATCAACTTCGAGGAACCCGAGAAGGCGCGTCACAAGATCGCCTTTGACAACCTCACCCCGCTCTATCCCGACGAGCGCCTGAAGATGGAGATCGAGGATCCCACCATCAAGGACCGATCGGCACGGATCATCGACCTGGTCGCACCGATCGGGAAGGGGCAGCGTTCGCTCATCGTGGCGCCGCCGCGGACCGGCAAGACGGTCCTGCTGCAGAACATCGCGCACAGCATCGAACAGAACCACCCGGAGTGCTACCTGATCGTCCTGCTGATCGACGAGCGCCCCGAAGAGGTGACCGACATGCAGCGGAGCGTGAAGGGGGAGGTCGTCTCCTCGACCTTCGACGAGCCTGCCACGCGCCACGTCGCCGTTTCCGAGATGGTGATCGAAAAGGCCAAGCGCCTGGTCGAACACAAACGAGATGTTGTGATCCTTCTCGACTCAATCACAAGACTTGGTCGTGCCTTCAACACCGTGGTGCCGTCCTCGGGCAAGGTCCTGACCGGTGGTGTGGATGCCAATGCGCTGCAGCGGCCCAAGCGGTTCTTCGGCGCGGCCCGGAACATCGAAGAGGGCGGATCGCTGACCATCATCGCCACTGCGCTGATCGACACCGGCAGCCGGATGGACGAGGTCATCTTCGAAGAGTTCAAGGGCACCGGTAACTCGGAAATCGTGCTCGACCGCAAGGTCGCCGACAAGCGCGTCTTCCCGGCGATGGATATCCTCAAGTCCGGCACCCGGAAGGAGGACCTGCTGGTCGACAAGGGCGATCTGCAGAAGACCTTTGTGCTGCGCCGCATCCTGAACCCGATGGGGACGACGGACGCGATCGAGTTCCTGATCTCGAAGCTGAAGCAGACCAAGTCGAACGCCGACTTCTTCGAGTCCATGAACACCTGAGGCCGCCGCGGCCCAGGCCGCAGGTCGGGAGATTGCCATGGATACGATCTTTGCACTGGCCACGGCGCCGGGCGCCTCGGGCGTTGCGGTGATCCGGCTCTCGGGTCCACGTGCCTCTGCCGCCGCCGGAATGCTGTGCCGCACCCTGCCGGAACCCCGGCGCGCGGCGCTGCGCGTGCTGCGCGGGTCGGATGGCGAGATGCTGGACGAGGCGCTGGTTCTCTGTTTCGCGGCAGGTGCGAGTTTCACCGGCGAAGAGGTCGTCGAGCTGCACCTGCATGGCAGCACCGCGGTGATCTCGGCCGTGCTGGGGGAACTGGGCGCGATGGATGGGCTGCGGCAGGCAGAGGCGGGGGAGTTCACGCGCCGCGCGCTTGAGAACGGCTGCCTCGACCTGGCGCAGGTCGAAGGGCTGGCTGACCTGATCGAGGCCGAGACCGAGGCGCAGCGGCGTCAGGCGATGCGGGTGCTGTCGGGGCGACTTGGGTCCGTGGCCGAGGATTGGCGCCGCGACCTGGTGCGGGCGGCTGCATTGATCGAGGCGACGATCGATTTCGTGGATGAGGATGTGCCGGTCGACGTCATGCCAGAGGTGACTGAACTGGTGAACCGGGTGCTCGCCGGGCTGTCTACGGAGCAGAAGGGCGCCGCCATGGCGGAGCGTGTGCGCCAAGGCTTCGAAGTGGCCATCCTCGGGGCGCCAAACGTTGGAAAATCCACTCTTTTGAATGCCTTGGCCGGACGAGACGCCGCCATAACCTCGGATATCGCAGGCACGACCCGTGACGTGATCGAGGTGAGGATGGACCTGGGTGGCTTGCCTGTGACGATGCTCGAACACGGCTGGCCTGCGGGAGACTGAGGACGTGGTCGAGAACCTCGGCATCGCACGGGCGCGGGACCGGGCGGAGCAGGCGGATCTTCGGGTATTGCTGGCGACAGGAGATGCGGTGCCCGACGTGCCTCTGCGCGCGGGCGATATCGTGGTGCAGGCCAAGGCCGACGTGAGCGGCGATGCCGCGGGCATTTCCGGGAAGACCGGGCAGGGCGTGTCGGACCTGGTGGACCGGATCCGCCGGGAGCTGGCGGGCCGCGCGGCCTTGATCGGCACGGCAACGCGGGACCGGCACATCGCGGCCATGGCGCTGGCCGAACGCCACCTACGCGCGGCGCTGCAGTTAGGCCCGAGAGGTGAACCGGATTTTATCGCCGAGGAAATCCGCACGGCTGTCAGGGCGCTCGATTCTCTGGTAGGACGTGTGGACGTCGAGAATCTGCTCGACGAAATCTTCTCGTCCTTTTGCATTGGTAAGTGAGGGTTGTTTCACGTGGAACATTCTTACGACGTCATCGTCATCGGCGGCGGCCACGCCGGCAGCGACGCCGCCCACGCGGCGGCTCGGATGGGCGCACGAACAGCCCTGGTGACACTGAAAGTCGGCGGGATCGGGGTGATGTCCTGCAATCCGGCCATTGGTGGGCTGGGTAAAGGCCACCTCGTCCGCGAGGTGGATGCGCTCGACGGCGTCATGGGCCGCGTGGCCGACAAGGCGGGCATCCAGTTTCGCCTGTTGAACCGACGCAAGGGTCCGGCCGTGCAGGGGCCTCGGGCACAGGCGGACCGCAAGATTTACCGCGAAACCATGCTGGCCGAGATGCAGGCCCATCCCAACATCACGTTGGTTGAGGGCGAGGTTGTCGATCTGTCGATGGCCGGGACCACGGTGACCGGCGTGACCCTGGCTGATGGAAGCACTTTGGCCGCGAAGGCGGTGATCCTCACGACGGGCACGTTCCTGCGTGGCGTCATTCACATCGGCGACGTGTCTCGTCCCGGCGGCCGCATGGGCGACAATCCCGCGATCAAGTTGGCGGAACGGATCGACAGCTTCGGCCTGCCGCTCGGGCGGCTCAAAACGGGCACCCCGCCGCGACTGGATGGGCGCACGATCGACTGGTCCGTGCTGGAAAGCCAACCGGGCGATGATGATCCGGTGATGTTCTCGTTCCTGTCGGACCACCCGGCCGTGCGCCAGGTGTCCTGTGGAATCACGCACACCAATGAGAAAACGCACGAGATCATTCGGGCCAACCTTGGCCGGTCCGCGATGTACGGCGGGCATATCGACGGGATCGGCCCGCGGTATTGCCCCTCGATCGAGGACAAGGTCGTGCGATTTGCCGACAAGGGGTCGCACCAGGTGTTCCTGGAGCCCGAGGGGCTCGATGATCCGACGGTGTATCCGAATGGGATTTCAACCTCGCTGCCGCAGGATGTGCAGGAGGATTACGTCCGCTCGATCAAGGGGCTCGAGAGCGTCGTCATCACGCAGCCTGGCTATGCGATCGAATACGACTACGTCGATCCGCGCGCGCTGGACCTGCACCTGGGCGTCAAGGGGATCGAGGGTTTGTACCTCGCGGGGCAGATCAACGGCACAACCGGCTATGAAGAGGCCGCGGCACAAGGTGTTGTGGCCGGTCTCAACGCCGCCGCCAAGTCCTTGGGTCGGGATGGTGTGGCGTTCAGCCGAACGAACTCCTACATCGGGGTGATGGTCGACGATCTCGTGACCCGGGGCGTGACGGAGCCTTACCGCATGTTCACCTCGCGCGCCGAATTCCGGCTGTCGCTGCGGGCGGACAATGCGGACCAGCGGCTGACGCCGCTCGGCCTCGAAGCCGGTTGTGTGGGTGACACCCGGCGCACGGCTTTCGAAGCCAAGCAGGAGGCGCTGGCCCGGGGCAGGGGCCTACTTGAGGATACGACCTACACGCCGAAACAACTTCAAGACGTTGGTGTGCAACTTGGCCAGGACGGGGCGCGGCGGACACTCTACCAGGTTTTGGCGTTCCCGGACGCGCAACCGCAGGATTTCGCTGCACTGGACCCGCGTGTTGCGGAGCTCGACCCGACCATTGCCGAGCAACTCAAGCGCGATGCTACCTATGCCAGCTACATCGCACGGCAGGAACAGGATGTCGAAGCGGTGAAGCGGGATGAGGGGCTGGAAATCCCGGCGGACTTCGATTTCCTGATCATCGACGGGCTTTCGAATGAAATCCGGATGAAGCTGGACCGCGCACGGCCAGTGAATATCGCGCAGGCGGCGAAGATCGAAGGCGTCACGCCGGCGGCGCTGACGCTCCTCCTGGCTCGACTGCGCAGGGACAATCGCCGGAAATCGGCATGAGTGGCACCAGCGCCTTCACCGGCGATGTTCCACGTGAAACATTGGAGCGGCTCGACATCTACGCCGGGCTGCTCCGCAAGTGGAATCCCGCGATCAACATCGTCGCTCCGTCGACGCTCGACGATCTCTGGACCCGGCACATCGCCGACAGCCTCCAGATCGCGAGGCTCGCCGATCCCCAAGGCCACTGGGTCGATCTCGGCAGCGGTGGCGGCTTTCCGGGCGTGGTGATCGCCATTGCCCATGCCGAGAGCGCCGCGTTCTCTATGACAATGATCGAATCCGACCAGCGCAAGGCAACATTCATCCGCACCGTTCTGCGGGAAACCGGCATTTCGGCGAAGGTCATCGCGGAACGCATCGAATCCGCCCCGCCGCAGGATGCCGACGTGCTCACGGCGCGCGCCCTGGCGGCCCTGCCCAAACTGCTCGATTTCTCCGCCCGGCATCGCAAACCGGATGGCCTCTCGCTCTTCCCCAAGGGTGCGAGCTGGCGCGACGAAATTGCCGAGGCGGAGAGGAACTGGCGCTTCCACTACGAGGCGTCCGAGAGTACAACGAACCCAGGTTCTGTCATCCTGAAGATCGGAGAATGCACCCGTGGCTGACGTCTTTCGCGCCAGGCAACCTAGAATCATCGCGGTTGCGAACCAGAAGGGCGGGGTCGGCAAGACGACCACGGCCATCAACCTTGGCGCCGCGCTGGTCGAACAAGGGTGTCGGGTGCTTCTTGTCGATCTGGATCCCCAGGGCAACGCGTCCACCGGGCTAGGTATCGAAGCGGACGCGCGCACGTACACCACATATGACCTCCTCCTCGGAGATGTTGCGCTCACCGACATCATCCTGACGACGGATATCGAGAACCTGCACATCATCCCGGCGACGGTGGACCTCAGCTCGGCCGACCTTGAGCTGATGTCGCGGGAAAAACGGACCTTCCTGCTGCATGACGCGCTGCGCCAGACGGCCATCGAGGCGCTGGATTACGATTACATCCTGATCGACTGCCCGCCGTCGCTGAACCTGCTGACACTGAACGCCATGGTTGCCGCCAATTCGGTGCTGGTGCCGCTGCAGAGCGAATTCTTTGCGCTGGAAGGCCTGTCGCAGTTGATCGCCACTGTGCGCGAAGTGCGGCAATCGGCCAATCCCGAGCTGCGGGTCGAGGGCGTGGTCCTCACCATGCACGATTCGCGCAACAACCTGTCGCACCAAGTCGAGAAGGACGCGCGCGACAACCTGGGTGACATGGTGTTCCGCACCGTGATCCCGCGCAACGTCCGGGTCAGTGAGGCGCCGTCCTACGCGATGCCGGTGCTGGACTACGATCCGGCCTCGCGCGGGGCTGAAGCCTATCGCGACCTGGCCAAGGAAATCTTGGCGCGCCACACGGCCGCGGCCTGAGGAGGGACGGAAGATGGACAAGAAGAAACCCCGCGGCCTGGGACGTGGCCTGTCGGCGCTGATGGCCGACGTGACGCCGGAGGAGGGGGTCGCCACCCCCGCCAGCCCGCGCGCCCACGACATGCGCCTGCCGATCGAGGCGATTGCCCCGAACCCGGACCAGCCGCGCCGCCGGTTCACGCCGGAACAGCTGGAAGAACTGGCCGCCTCGATCAAGGAAAAGGGCGTCATTCAGCCCCTGATCGTTCGCCGGAAACAGCGCGGCGATGCTGAGTACGAGATCGTCGCCGGCGAACGCCGCTGGCGCGCCGCGCAGATGGCGCAGCTGCACGAGGTGCCGGTGGTGTTGCGCGACTTCGACGATGTCGAGGTCCTCGAGATCGCGATCATCGAGAACATCCAGCGGGCCGACCTGAACCCGGTCGAAGAGGCCGCGGGCTATCGCCAGCTGATGGACAAGTTCGGGCATACGCAGGAGAAACTGGCCGAGGCGCTTGGCAAGAGCCGCAGCCACATCGCCAACCTGCTGCGCCTGTTGAACCTGCCCGAGGAAGTGCAGGAGATGCTCAAGGACGGCCGCCTGTCGATGGGCCATGCCCGTGCGCTGATCACGGCCGAGAACCCGGCCGAACTGGCCCGCAAGGTGGTGCGCGACGGGTTGTCGGTGCGGCAGACGGAAAAGCTCGCCAAGGGCCAGATCGAGGTGCCGGAAGCGCCGCGTGCGCCCCGCGCGGCGGTCGAGAAGGACGCCGACACCCGGGCGCTCGAGGCCGACCTCTCGGCGGCAACAGGCATGAAGGTGTCGATCGATCATTCCGCGGGCGGCGAGGCGGGGCAGGTGACGATCCGCTACGCCGATTTCGAAGGCCTCGACGCGATCTGCCGGCTGCTCAACGGGGGCCGCTAGGCCGCGTCCAGATGAACAGCATGACCAGGGCCAGCGTGGTGCCCTGGATCAGCAGCAGGATGGGCCTGAGCCCGATCAGGACCGCGATCAGGAAAACGCCTCCGACCGACAGGGTCGCGAGGCGTTTCGCTTTCAGGGAGATCGCGCCGCTTTCCTGCCAATCACGGATCGGCGGACCAAGTTTCTCGTGATTTATCAGCCAGTTATGCAGTCTTTCGCTGCTTCGGGCAAAGCAGAAGGCCGCCAGCAGCAGGAACGGCACGGTCGGCAGGAGCGGCAGGGCGATCCCGATGACGCCGAGCATCACGCTGATCCCGCCGCAGATCGCCCAGATCGCACGCATCACGCATCCCGCATCAGTTCGGCCAGGACCGAGTTCAGGACCATCCGGCCTTCGGTCGTCGCGATGATCCGGTTGTCCTGGCGCTTCAGCATCCCGATTTCCTCCAGCCCGGTGATCCGGGCCGGGGGCAGAGGATGGCCGGCCAGCCTCTCGAACCGGTTAAGATCGATCCCCTCGCTCAGCCGAAGGCCCATCAGCAGGAACTCTTCTGCTTCTTCGCTGCGGTCCAATCGATCCGGACCCGCGTCGCCGCGCCCCTTGGCCACGGCCTCCAGCCAGGCGCCCGGCATGCGTGGCGCTTCTGTTGCGTGGCGATGGCCGCCGAGGGTCAGCCGGCCATGGGCCCCCGGGCCGATGCCGACGTAGTCGCCGTAGCGCCAATAAACCTGGTTGTGCAGCGATTCCGCGCCGCGCCGGGCCAGGTTCGACACCTCGTAGGCCGAATAGCCCGCCGCGCCCGCAATCTCCTGCGTCAGCGCGTAGAGCTCGGCGGACAGGTCGTCGCTCGGCAGGCCCTTGAGCCCGCCGCGCCGGAAACGATCGCCGAAGGCCGTGCCGTCCTCGATGGTGAGCTGGTAGAGCGAGATGTGATCGACCGCCAGCGCCAGCGCGCGTTCAAGCTCTGCCCGCCAGTCGTCCAGGCTCTGGTCCTGACGGGCATAGATCAGGTCGAAGCTGACGCGGCCCATCGTCTCGCGCGCCATGTCGAACGCGGCCAGTGCTTGATCCAGGTCGTGCAGCCGGCCGAGCCGTTGCAGGTCGCGGTCGTTCATCGCCTGCACGCCGAGGGACAGGCGGTTGACCCCGGCGTGCGCGAAATCGCGGAACTTCTGGGTCTCGGAGGAAGTCGGATTGGCCTCGAGCGTGATCTCGACGTCGTTGGCCATGGGCCATCGGGCGCGGATCCGGTCGATGATCGCGCCGACCAGCGCGGGCGGCATCAGGGACGGGGTGCCGCCGCCGAAGAAGATCGAATTGACCACGCGGCCCGGCACCAGGTCGGCATGGCGGTCGATTTCCGAAAGGAAGGCGGATTGCCAGCGGGCATGATCGACCTGTGCCACGACATGGCTGTTGAAATCGCAGTAGGGGCATTTCGCCTGGCAGAACGGCCAGTGCAGGTAGATGCCGAAGCCGCCGGAGCGCCAGTCTTCGTGCGGGATATCAGGCGAAGCAGCCATCGACCAGTTTGCGGAAGGCATCCGCGCGGTGCGACATGTCATGCTTGCGCGCCGGATCCATCTCGCCAAAGGTTTCGGTTTCCCCGTCGGGCAGGAAGACCGGATCAAAACCGAAGCCATGGCCGCCGCGCATCGGCCAGACCACCTGTCCCTCGACACGGCCCTCGAACACCTCGTCATGGCCATCCGGCCAGGCCAGGCAGAGCGTGCAGTTGAACGCGGCCCGGCGCGGGGCAGGGGCACCGATCTCTTCGAGCTTGGTCCAGAGCGTTTCCATCGCCATGACGAAGTCGCGGCCTTGCGGGGTTTCGGCCCAGTCGGCGGTGTGCACGCCGGGCGCGCCATTCAGCGCCTCGACCGAGATGCCGCTGTCGTCGGACAGGGCGGGCAAATTCGTCTCTGATGCGGCGAAGTGAGCCTTGATCCGGGCGTTCCCGGCAAAGGTCTCTTCGGTCTCGGCGGGTTCGACGAGGCCGTGATCGGCGGCAGAGCTGACCTGGATGCCGAAGGGCTTCAGCAGCTCCGCGATCTCGCGCAGCTTGCCCTTGTTGTGGCTGGCCAGGACCAGCTGCTTGCCGTCGAACCTACGCACGCGTCGCCTCTTTCTGCAGGGCCACCAGCTCCTGCACGCCCTTGTCGGCGAGGTCGAGCAGCTGGGTCATCTCGTCCCGCGAGAAGGTCGCGCCCTCGGCGGACATCTGGACCTCGATCAGGCGGCCGGATCCGGTGAGGATGAAGTTGCCGTCGACGCCCGCTTCGCTGTCCTCGGGGTAATCGAGGTCGAGCACCGGCTGCCCGGCATAGATCCCGCAGGACACGGCGGCGACCGGGTCGACCAGCGGGTCGGTGATCACGACGCCGGTCTTCATCAGCTTGTTGACCGCCAGTTTCAGCGCGACCCAGCCCCCGGTGATCGAGGCGCAGCGCGTTCCGCCGTCGGCCTGGATCACGTCGCAGTCGATGGTGATCTGGCGTTCGCCAAGCGCGACCCGGTCGACGCCGGCGCGCAGGGCGCGGCCGATCAAGCGCTGAATCTCGACGGTGCGGCCGCCCTGTTTCCCGGCCGAGGCCTCGCGCCGCATCCGGCTGGTGGTCGAGCGCGGCAGCATGCCGTATTCGGCTGTTACCCAGCCCAGGCCAGAGCCCTTGATGAACGGGGGCACCCGCTCTTCGATCGTCGCGGTGCACAGGACGTGCGTGTCGCCGACGCGGATCATGCAGGACCCTTCGGCATGTTTGGTGACGCCGGTCTCGATTGAAACCGCGCGCATTTCGCTTAAATCACGTCCAGACGGTCGCATAAATGACTCCTCCTGATATGCGCTCGGGATGACACTCCCACGAAGTGATGGCAAGCCCGATTGACCTTTCAGCAGGGGCCTCTTTAATTGGGCGGCCATGAGAGGCAAAGGGTCCGGACCAGCGCGATGACTGAGCAGAGCTCGATCCTCGACGACCTCAACGACCGCTCGCGGGAAGTGTTCCGCCGGGTGGTCGAGGGCTATCTGGAATCCGGTGAACCGGTCGGATCCCGCACGCTCACCCGGCTGATGAGCGAGAAGGTCAGCGCCGCCACCATCCGCAACGTGATGCAGGACCTCGAATTCCTCGGCCTGCTGAATTCGCCGCATGTCTCGGCCGGGCGCATCCCGACCCAGCAGGGGCTGAGGATGTTCGTCGACGGGCTGCTCGAGGTGCGCGACCTCGAAGGCACCGACCGCGCGATGATCGACGCCACCGTCGGCAACCGTGACGGCGATGTCGGCGTTCTGCTCGACCGGATCGGCTCGGCCCTGTCGGGCGCGACGCGCGGCGCCTCGCTGGTGCTGGCGCCCAAGCACGAGGCGCCGATCAAGCATATCGAGTTCGTGGGCCTCGGCCATGACCGCGCCCTGGTGGTGCTGGTCTTTGCCGACGGGCACGTGGAGAACCGCATCTTCACCCCTCCGCCCGGCCAGACGCCCAGCTCGATGCGCGAGGCCGCGAATTTCCTGAATGCCCTGATCGAGGGGCGCACCCTGTCGGACCTGCGCGGCGTGATCCAGAACGAGATCGCGGCACGGCGGCAGGAGATCGACGTGCTGGCCCAGGCGCTGGTCGAGAACGGCCTTGCGATATGGGAGCACATGGGCGACCGGCATGAACGGCTGATCGTGCGGGGGCGGGCGAATCTGCTGGGCGAGGAGGTGCCCGAGGAGGACCTGGACCGGATCCGCGAGCTGTTTGACGACCTCGAACGGAAACGTGATATCGAGGAGTTCCTTGAACTCACGGAAGAAGGTGAGGGCGTCCGGATCTTCATCGGGTCCGAGAACAAACTTTTCTCACTTTCGGGTTCCAGTCTGGTGGTTTCTCCTTATATGAACGCGGATCGAAAAATCATCGGCGCGGTCGGGGTCATCGGGCCCACACGGCTCAATTACGGCCGGATCGTGCCCATCGTGGATTATACAGCGCAACTGGTCGGACGCGTGATCTCGGACCGGAGCGAGAGGTGAAGAATGGCAGAGCCGAAAGAGAACGATTTTCTCGACGACATCGAAGCGGCCGAAGAAGAGGCCTATGCCGACGAGATGGCCGAGCTGGACGACGAAGCGGTCGAGATCGACTCGCTGCGGGCCGAGCGGGACCAGTACAAGGACCGGTTCATGCGCGCCCTGGCGGATGCGGAGAACGCCCGCAAGCGCGCCGACAAGGACCGGCGCGAGGCCGAGAACTATGGCGGGTCGAAGCTCGCCCGTGACATGCTGCCGGTGTTCGACAACATGAAGCGCGCGGTCGAGGCGGCGCAGGACCTGGGCGAGGAGAACGCGGCCCTGATCGAGGGGATCGAGCTGACGATGCGCGAGCTTCTGAACGTGTTCAAGAAACACGGGATCGAGGTCATCACCCCCGAGGTCGGCGACCGGTTCGACCCCAAGGTGCACCAGGCGATGTTCGAGGCACCGGTGCCGAACACCAAGGCCGGCGACATCATCCAGGTCGCGGCCGAGGGCTTCATGCTGCATGACCGGCTGTTGCGTCCGGCACAGGTCGGCGTGTCGTCGAACCCCGGCTGAGGGATGGGGCGCTGCCCCCGCCGGGCCTGCGGCCCGACTCCCCCGGAGTTTTTTCGGCAAGATGAAGAGGGGCGTTCCGCTAGCCGCGGGACGCCTCTTTCAGTTGGTAGAGCAGGTCGAGCGCGGCGCGCGGCGTCAGCTCGTCCGGGTTGGTGCCGTCGAGGAGATCCGCGACCTGCGCCAGGTGGGCGGGCAGGGCGGCGGGGGCCTTGGGCTGCGGCGGCGGCGCGGCGGCGAAGAGCGGCAGGTCGTCGATCAGCGCCTTGGGCTTGCCGCCCTCGCGATCGCCCTTTTCCAGCGTGTCGAGGATGGCGCGGGCGCGGGCCACGACCGCCTCGGGCAGGCCGGCGAGGCGGGCGACCTGCACACCGTAGCTGCGATCGGCGGCGCCCTTGCGGACCTCGTGCATGAAGATCACGTCGCCCTCGTGTTCGCGCACGGCGACGGTGGCGTTGTCGACGCCCGTCAGCTTACCGGCGAGCGCCGTCATCTCGTGGTAGTGGGTGGCGAACAGGGCGCGGCAGCCGTTCACCTCGTGCAGGTGTTCGAGCGTGGCCCAGGCGATAGAGAGGCCGTCGTATGTGGCGGTGCCGCGCCCGATCTCGTCGAGGATCACCAGCGCGGCGGCGTCGGCCTGGTTCAGGATCGCGGCGGTTTCCACCATCTCGACCATGAAGGTCGAGCGGCCGCGGGCGAGGTCGTCCGAGGCCCCGACGCGGGAGAAGAGCTGGCTGACGATGCCGATCTCGGCGCTGGTGGCGGGGACGTGGCTGCCCATCTGGGCCAGCAGCACGATCAGCGCGTTCTGGCGCAGGAAGGTTGACTTGCCGGCCATGTTCGGGCCGGTCAGCAGCCAGATCCGGGCGGGGTCGTCGGACAGGTCGCAATCGTTGGCGATGAAGGGCGCGCCCTGCTTTGTCAGTGCCGCCTCGACCACCGGATGGCGGCCGCCCTCGATGGCCAGTGCGCGGGTGGTGGTGATCCGGGGACGGGTCCAGTTTTCCGCGCGTGAGAGGGTGGCCAGGCCGGCGGCCAGGTCCAGTTCCGACAGCGCGCGGGCGGCGGCGGCAATCCGGTCGGCGGCGGCGAGGATCTCGGCTTTCAGCCTGTCATAGAGACGTTTTTCGATCTCGAGCGCCTCGCCGGCGGCGTTGTGGATGCGGGTCTCGATCTCGCTCAGCTCGGGCGTGGTGAAGCGAAGCTGGTTGGCCGTGGTCTGCCGGTGGCGGAACGTGTCGGAGAGCGGTTCCGACAGCATCTTGTCGGCATGGGTTGCGGTGACCTCGATGAAGTAGCCCAGCACGTTGTTGTGCTTGATCTTCATCGAGGTGATGCCGGTCATCTCGGCATACTGCCCCTGCATCCGGGCGATCACGCCCTTACCCTCGTCCCGCAGCTCGCGCGCGGCATCGAGGTCGGGCGCGTAGCCTGCCGCGATGAAGCCGCCGTCTCGGGCCAGCAGCGGCGGCTCGGCCACCAGCGCGGCGTCGAGCAGCGCGAGAAGGTCGTCGTGCCCGGTGAAATCGCGCGTGGCGGTCGCGAGCAGGTCGGGCAGCTCGGATGTGGCCAGCAGGTCGTTCAGATCCTCCGCCTGGGCCAGGCCGGAGCGGATGGCGGCAAGGTCGCGCGGGCCGCCGCGGTCGAGGGCAAGGCGCGACAGCGCGCGGTCGAGGTCGGGCACCTTGCGCAGCGCCTCGCGCAGGTCGGCGGTCAGGCGGCTGTTGTCGAGTGCGAAATCCACCGCGGCCAGCCGATCCTCGATCACCTGCGCGACGCGGGAGGGGCTGGACAGCCGCCGTTCCAGCAACCGGGCCCCGCCGGGGGTCACGGTGCGGTCGATGGTGGCCAGCAGCGATCCGGCCCGGCCACCCGCCAGCGCATGGGTCAGTTCGAGGTTTCGGCGCGTGGCGGCGTCGATCTGCATCCCACGCTCTTCCGCCTCGCGCACCGGGGGGCGGAGCAGGGGGAGCTTCCCCCTTTGCGTGATCTCGAGGTAGTCGACGATGGCGCCCATGGCAGCTAGCTCCGGGCGCGAGAAGCTGCCGAAGGCTTCGAGCGTGGAGACCGAGAAGAGCGACAGCAGCCGCTTTTCGCCGTTCGTGCTGTCGAAGCTGGCGCGCGCCAGCGGTGTCAGTGCGGGGCCGATATCAGAGACTGTTTCGGCAAAATCGCGTTCGTTCGCCTCGGACACCAGCACCTCGGAGGGGGCCAGCCGGGCGAGTTCGGGCCCCAGCCGCACCGGCGGCAGCGGCATCACGTGGAAGGCCCCGGTCGAGATGTCGACCCAGGCCAGTGCGCCCGCGTCGCGGACCATGGCATAGGCGGCGAGGTAGTTGTGGCGCCGGGCGTCGAGCAGGCTGTCCTCGGTCAGGGTGCCAGGCGTGACCAGGCGGACCACATCGCGCATCACCACGGATTTCGACCCGCGCTTCTTCGCCTCTTCCGGGCTTTCCATCTGTTCGCCGACGGCGACGCGGAACCCCTTGCGGATCAGCGTCAGCAGGTAGTTCTCGGCCGCGTGGACCGGCACGCCGCACATCGGGATATCCTCGCCCAGGTGCTTGCCGCGTTTGGTCAGGGCGATGTCCAGCGCCTCGGCCGCCGCGACCGCGTCGTCAAAGAACATCTCGTAGAAATCGCCCATCCGGTAGAACAGCAGCGCGTCCGGGTACTGCGCCTTGATCTCCAGATACTGCGCCATCATCGGCGTCACGGCTGCGGTCTGCTGGTTCACTGCTGCCCCCTTGTTCTGGGGCCGGACTGTACAAATCCCGGCCCTGCGGCGAAAGGCGAAAGCGTGTTTCTATTGAGCGTCAGGCTGCCCCCGTGTAAGACGCCCGAGCCTTTGGAAGGGGAGGAAGGCCATGACCCGCAGCCGCAGCCGGATCACACCGGAGGAAGCGCTTCAATTCCACCTGGAGCCGAGCCCGGGCAAGCTGGAGATTGCGGCGACCGTGCCGATGACCACCCAGCGGGACCTGAGTCTGGCCTATTCGCCCGGCGTGGCTGTCCCCTGCGAGGCGATCGCGGCGAACCCCGAAACCGCCTATGACTACACGACCAAGGGCAACCTGGTGGCCGTGATCTCAAACGGGACGGCGGTTCTGGGCCTTGGCAACCTCGGCGCGCTGGCCTCGAAGCCGGTGATGGAAGGCAAGGCCGTCCTCTTCAAGCGCTTCGCCGACGTGAACTCGATCGACATCGAGCTGGACACGACGGACGTGGATGCCTTCGTGAACGCCGTGAAGCTGATGGAGCCGACCTTCGGCGGCATCAACCTCGAGGACATCAAGGCGCCCGAGTGCTTCATCATCGAGCAGCGGCTGAAGGAAGAGATGGAGATCCCGGTCTTCCACGACGACCAGCACGGCACCGCCGTGATCTGCGCCGCCGGGCTGATCAACGCGCTGCACCTGAACGGGAAGAAGATCGAGGAGTGCAAGATCGTCCTCAACGGTGCAGGTGCCGCGGGGATCGCCTGCATCGAGCTGCTCAAGCGGATGGGCGCGCGGAACGAGAACTGCATCGTCTGCGACACCAAGGGCGTGATCTACCAGGGCCGCACAGACGGCATGAACCAGTGGAAATCGGCCCACGCGGTCAAGACCGACCTGCGCACGCTGGAAGAGGCGATGGTGGATGCCGACGTCTTCCTGGGCGTGTCGGTCAAGGGCGCGGTGACAGCGAAGATGGTCGAGAGCATGGGGCCGGACCCGGTGATCTTTGCCATGGCGAACCCCGATCCCGAGATCACGCCGGAAGAGGCGCACGAGATCCGCGAGGATGCCATCGTCGCGACGGGGCGCTCCGACTACCCCAACCAGGTGAACAACGTCCTTGGCTTTCCCTATCTCTTCCGCGGCGCGCTCGACATCCATGCCCGTGCGATCAACGACGAGATGAAGATCGCCTGCGCCGAGGCGCTGGCGGCGCTGGCGCGCGAGGATGTGCCGGACGAGGTCGCGCTGGCCTATGGCACGACGCTGACCTTCGGGCGGGATTACATCATCCCGACGCCCTTCGACCCGCGGCTGATCCACACCATCCCGCCGGCGGTGGCGCGGGCGGGCATGGAAACCGGCGCGGCGCGGCGGCCGATCATCGACATGGACGCCTACGAGCTGAGCCTGAAGTCCCGGATGGACCCGACGGCCAGCATCCTGCGCGGCATCGCCGCGCGGGCGCGGCGGGCCCAGGCACGGATGATCTTTGCCGAGGGCGACGATCCGCGCGTGCTGCGCGCCGCGGTGATGTACCAGCGGAACGGCTATGGCGATGCCATCGTCGTGGGCCGCGAGGCCGACGTGAAGACCAAGCTGGAAGCGGCCGGCATGGGAGACGCGGTCAGCGATCTGCAGATCCTGAACGCGGCCAATACCCCGCACCTCGAGACCTACAAGGAGTTCCTCTATCGCCGGCTGCAGCGGAAGGGGTTCGACCGGATCGACATTCATCGCATGGCGGCACGGGACCGGCACGTGTTCAGCGCGCTGCTGCTGGCGCACGGGGTGGGCGATGGCCTTGTCACCGGCGCGACGCGGAAGTCGGCCCACGTAATGGAGCTGGTGAACCACGTCTTTGACGCCGACGCCGCGCACGGGGCGGCGGGCATCACCGCGCTGCTGCACAAGGGGCGGATCGTGCTGATCGGCGACACGCTGGTGCACGAATGGCCGGATGAGAACGACCTTGCCACTATCGCCGAGCGCGGCGCTTCGGTCGCGCGGGACCTCGGGCTCGAGCCGCGGGTGGCCTTCGTCAGCTTCTCGACATTCGGCTACCCGGTGTCCGAGCGGGCCGAAAAGATGCACATCGCCCCCAGCGTGCTCGAGGATCGCGGCGTCGATTTCGAGTTCGAGGGCGAGATGACGGTCGACGTGGCGCTGAACGTGGAGGCGGCCAAGCACTTCCCGTTCTCGCGCCTGACCGGCCCGGCGAACATCCTTGTCGTTCCGGCCCGCCATTCGGCCAGCATCAGTGTCAAACTGATGCAGGAAATGGCGGGGGCGACGGTGATCGGGCCGATCCTGTCGGGCGTCGAAAGCCCGATCCAGATCTGTTCGACCGGGTCCAAGGTCAACGACATCCTGAACATGGCGATCCTCGCCGCCTGCAAGGTGGGCTGATGACCGTCTGGTGCCTGGGCTCGGTCAATGCCGACCACGTCTATCGCCTGCCGCACCTGCCCGCGCCGGGCGAGACGCTGGCGGCGCACGACTATGCCCGCGGGCTGGGCGGCAAGGGCACCAACATGGCGGTGGCCGCCGCGCGGGCCGGTGCCCGGGTGGAACTGATCGGGCGCATCGGGCCGGACGGCGGCTGGATGCGGGACCGGATCGCGGGCTATGGCGTGGGGATCGCGCACCTGGCCGAGGGCGACGGCCCGTCGGGTCACGCGATCATCTACGTCGATGCCGCGGGCGAGAACCAGATCACCATCTTTCCCGGCGCGAACCGCGAGATCGCGCTGGCGCAGGTCGAGGCCGCGCTGGGCGGGGCCGCGGCGGGCGACATCTTTGTCACCCAGAACGAAACCAGCCTGCAGCGCGAGGCGGCCGATCTGGCCCGCGCCAACGGCCTGCGGGTGATCTATGCCGCTGCCCCGTTCGAGGCTGAGGCGGTGGCCGCGATGCTCGACGTGACCGACATGCTGGTGCTGAACGCGGTCGAGGCGGCGCAGCTGGAAGAGGCGACGGGCATCGCCCCCGGCGACCTGCCCGTCGGGGACGTGGTCATCACCCGCGGGGCCGAAGGCGTGCGCTGGATCGACACGAACACGGGCAAAACGCGGGATTTTCCGGCCGTCCGCGTCGATCCCGTGGACACCGTCGGCGCGGGCGACACCTTTACCGGCTACCTGATGGCCGGGCTCGATTCCGGGGCCGACATGGCAGGGGCGATCACGCTGGCGGCCAGGGCCGCGGCGCTCAAGGTCACCCGCCGGGGTGCGGCGGACGCGGTGCCGACGCGGGCCGAGGTCGAGGGCTGGCAGCCTAGTTGACGAAAGGCGCGGCGTCGCCCCAGAGCGCCTTGATCCGCGCGTCCCGGCCGCAGGCCTTGCGATAGGCCTTGTAGGCCTCGGCCTGCCGTTTTGGCCCGAACCGGGTCAGGATCAGCTTGGTCCCCCGGTAGTAGTCCTGGTGATAGTCCTCGGCCCGGTAGAACGGCTGGGCCCGCAGGATCGGGGTCACCACCTTCTGGCCAAGCGCGCGTTCCGCCTGGGCCTTCGCGGCCTCGGCTTCGCGCTGTTCCGCCTCGCTCGCCACGAAGATCGCGGTGCGATAGCTGGCGCCCCGGTCACAGAACTGCCCGCCTGCATCGGTCGGATCGACCGAACGGAAGAACAGCCGCAGCAGCGTTTCCCGGTCGAGCCGGGCGGGGTTGTAAAAGATCTGCACCGCCTCGTAATGCCCGGTGCCCCCGGCGGTGACCTGCTTGTAGGTCGGGTTGGCGACGTCGCCACCGGTATAGCCCGACACCACCTCGCGCACGCCCGAGACGGATTCGAAATCGGCCTCGACACACCAGAAACAGCCGCCGGCGACGGTCAGCACCGCCTCCTGCGCGCGGGTGGCGGCGGGTATGGCAAGGGCCAGCAGGGCGGCGACAAGGGCCGGGAACAGCCCGGAACGGTGCGTCATGGGGTCCTCCTCTCGATGCGGGGCAGCATCGCAGAAGCTTCGGCTTCCCCAAATGGAAAGCACGCAGTATCACGCGAGTTTGAGGGCGCACTGCGCCCGGTCACGTCGCGAAGGGAGCCCCGCCATGAAAATCGCCTGCTGGTCCGGGCCACGCAACCTGTCGACGGCGATGATGTACGCCTTTGAGAACAGGGCCGATTTCACCGCATTGGACGAACCCTTCTACGCCGCCTACCTGGCCCGCACCGGCAAACGGCACCCGATGGACGACGTCATCCTGACCGCGCAGCCGCAGGACCCGGACACCGTCATCGACGCCCTGACCGGCCCGATCCCCGGCGGGGCGCGCCACGTCTGGCACAAGCACATGGCGCAGCACATGCTGCCCGGCATCCGCCGGCAGTGGATCGGCGGCATGACCAACGTGTTCCTCATCCGCCATCCGGCACGGGTGGTGGCCAGCTTCTCGGCCCGGTTCGAGAACCCAGAACTCGAGGACATTGGCTTTGTCCAGCAGGCCGAACTGCACGACCTGGCCGCGGCCGAGGGCGACAGCCCGGTGGTGATCGACGCGACCGACATCCGCGCAAACCCCGAGGGGTTGCTGCGCGCGCTGTGCGAGGCCATCGGTCTCGACTGGGATCCGGCGGTGCTGTCCTGGCCCGCCGGTGCGCGCGCCATCGACGGGGTCTGGGCGCCGCACTGGTATGACGCGGTGCACCGGTCAACCGGCTTTGCCGGGGCCGAGGGCGGGTTGCCGCACCTGGACGGCCGGGCCGAGGCGCTGGCCGATGCCGCGATGCCCTATTACGAGCATCTCCACGCCCGACGCCTAAAAATCTGAAAAAGTGTGAAACTCTCCCTATGCGTGTGACGTGACTGCGAAGTACCGCAGCGTCCGGGCCCTCACCCGTGCCTGCGTGGGTGATGAGTGCAGCCGTTTCGGCATGAAGAAGCCAGACCGCGCGTGCGCTTGAGAGGGGCTATGCGCCCATAGATCTGGCGGGGGAAGGCACCTGGGCTGGCGCCATGCGCCAGCCCATTTTGCGGCGCCGCCGGGGTGCTGCGACAGGCGCCGATGAAACTCATCCGCACCGAACCCCGTGGATCCCCGCATCACCCGGCCAAACCCGGTCGATACCCAACGGGAGAAAACGATGAAGCTTTTTGCAATCACCGCAGCCGCAACGCTGACCGCCGGCATGGCGCTGGCCGACAACCACAGCATGTCGATGGTCGAGGCGATGGACCAGGACGTGTCGAACGGCATCGTTAGCGCGGCCAAGATCATGGCCCCGGCGAACGGCTGGATGGTCGTGCACCGCACCGACGCCGAGATGAAGCCCGGCCCGGTCGTCGGCTATGCACCGTTGCGCGCGGGCGAGAACATGGATGTCGCGGCGATCCTGACCGAAGAGGTCGCGTCCGGTGACATGCTGATGCTGATGATCCATTCCGAGGAGGGCGGCATGAAGACCGGCGTCTTCGAATACACGCTGGGCGCCACCGAGGACGGGCCGATCAAGCCGGACGGCAAGCTGGTGATGACCACGATCACCGCCCAGTAGTCCAACACGGAAACGCGGCGGCCAGACCCTCGGGTCGCCCGGGCCGGTCCCTTGGGCCGGCCCTTTTCCTTGCCGGCGGCCGCACAGCCGCTGTGCGCCGGATCCGCTGTTGTCTTCGCCGCTGCCGCCCTAGTCTCTGGCCCAGCAAACGGAGGCATGAATGGAAGTCGGACTCTACACGTTCGGGGATGTCGGCAAGGATCCGGCCAGCGGCGTCAGCTTTGACTGGCACAGCCGCCTGACCAACCTGATGGAAGAGATCGAGCTGGCCGACCAGGTCGGGCTCGACGTCTTCGGGCTGGGTGAACACCATCGCCCGAACTACGCGATCTCGTCCCCGCCGGTCACGTTGGCCGGGGCGGCGCGGACGACCAGGAACATCCGCCTGACCTCGGCCGTGTCGGTGCTGTCCTCGGACGATCCGATCCGGGTGTTCCAGCAATATGCCACGCTCGACAACCTGACCGGGGGTCGGGCCGAGCTGATGGTGGGCCGCGGGTCGTTCATCGAGAGCTTTCCGCTCTTCGGCTATGACCTCAAGGATTACGACGAGCTTTTCGAGGACAAGCTTCAGATGCTGCTGGCGATCCGCGAGAAGGAGGAGCTGGTCTGGCCCGGCACCAAGGCGACGCCGACGGTGAACGGCCTGGGTGTCTATCCGCGGCCGGTCGGCGACATGCCGGTCTGGATCGCTGTGGGCGGTACGCCGCAATCGGCGGTGCGCGCGGGGATGCTGGGCCTGCCGATGGCGCTGGCGATCATCGGCGGCCAGCCGCGGCGGTTCGCGCCGATGGCGGACCTCTACCGCCGGGCCGCGGCGCAGGCGGGCAACGCCGACAAGGCGCGCGTGTCCCTGAACGTGCACGGCTTCGTCGGAGAGGACAGCCAGCGGGCGGCCGACCTCTTCTTCCCGGCGCAGAAGGCCGTGATGGACCAGATCGGCCGCGAACGCGGATGGCCGCCGCAGAGCCGGGCGCAATACGATGCCTCGATCGCGCCCGAGGGGGCGATGTTCGTCGGTTCGCCCGCGCAACTGGTCGACAAGATCCTCGGGCTGAAGGAGGACCTTGGCTTTGACCGGGTGTGCCTGCAGATGGCGATCGGGATCATCGACCACAAGGAGATGCTGAAGGCGATCGAGGTGCTGGGCACCAAGGTCGCGCCGGAGCTTCGGAAGGCGGGATAGGGCCCTCCGGACGCGGCATTCAGCTGAAACAAAAAGGGCGCCCTTGGGCGCCCTTTCGTGTCTAACGCTGGCGATAATCACTTCGACAGGCGGCGCTTCCGTGCGGCCAGCAGCTTGAGCCGCAGCGCGTTCAGCTGGATGAAGCCCTGCGCGTCCTTCTGGTCGTAGGCGCCGGCGTCTTCCTCGAAGGTCACGTGCGCTTCGGAGTAGAGCGAGGCGTCCGACCAGCGGGCCACGGTCCGGGCCGAGCCCTTGAACAGCATGACGCGGACGGTGCCCGAGACGTGTTCCTGGCTCTTGTCGATCAGCGCCTGCAGCATCTCGCGCTCGGGCGAGAACCAGAAGCCGTTGTAGATCAGTTCCGCGTAGCGCGGCATGATCGAATCCTTCAGGTGGCCGGCCCCGCTGTCCAGCGTGATCTGCTCGATCCCGCGGTGCGCTTCCAGCAGGATGGTGCCGCCCGGCGTTTCATAGATGCCGCGGGACTTCATGCCGACGAACCGGTTCTCGACGAAATCGAGGCGGCCGATCCCGTGGCGCTTGCCGTAGGCGTTCAGCTCGGTCAGCACGGTCGCCGGGCTCATCTCGACCCCGTTAATCGCGACCGCGTCGCCCTTTTCAAAGGTGATCTCGATGTATTCCGGCTGATCCGGCGCGCTGACCGGGTCGTCGGTACGCTGGTAGACGTAGTCGGGCGCTTCCTCGGCCGGGTTTTCCAGCACCTTGCCCTCGGACGAGGTGTGCAGCAGGTTCGCATCGACCGAGAACGGCGCCTCGCCGCGCTTGTCCTTGGCGATCGGGATCTGGTTCTTCTCGGCAAAGTCGATCAGCTTGGTGCGCGAGGTCAGGTCCCACAGCCGCCAGGGCGCGATCACCTTGATGTCGGGGTTCAGCGCATAGGCCGCCAGTTCGAACCGGACCTGGTCGTTGCCCTTGCCGGTGGCGCCGTGCGCCACGGCGTCGGCGCCGGTTTCGGCCGCGATCTCGACCAGCCGCTTCGAGATCAGCGGGCGCGCGATCGAGGTGCCCAGCAGGTACAGCCCCTCGTAGACCGCGTTGGCGCGGAACATCGGGAAGACGAAGTCGCGGACGAACTCCTCGCGCACGTCCTCGATGTAAATGTTCCCGGGCTTGATCCCCAGCAGCTCGGCCTTCTCGCGGGCCGGCTCCAGCTCCTCGCCCTGGCCGAGGTCGGCGGTGAAGGTCACGACCTCGCAACCGTATTCGGTCTGAAGCCATTTCAGGATGATCGAGGTGTCGAGACCGCCGGAATAGGCAAGCACGACTTTCTTGGGCGCGGACATGGTGACTCCTGACGTATGGAACGCCCGGCGGGTAACGCTTTTTTCACGCCGCGACAAGGGCGCGCCCCGGCAGGGGCGCTCTTGCCGGGGGTTCACATCATTCCAGGACCACGATTTCGGCCGTTTCCTCGGCTTCTTCGGTTTCGACCTCGGTCATCTCGATGGCTTCTTCCGCGATCTCCGGCTCCGGTGCGGGGGCCTTGCCTTCGATCATGCCGTCAAAGGCTTCACGCGCCTCGGGCGACAGGTCGTCAATGGATCGGCCGTCGGAGGCGGCGGCAAAGGCGTCGTCGCGGGCGATCTCGGTCGCCGCGATTTCGGCCTCGCGCTCTGCGATTTCGGCTTCGAGACCGGCGAGCGCTTCGCCGTTGGTCTCGGCGGCTTCGACCGCGTCGGCAAGCTGCGCCTCGAGCGCGGCAACGGCGGCGCCATCGACCGTTTCGGCGGCCTTGGCCTCGGCGATCTCGGCTTCGATGCGGGAGACCTCACCGTCCAGCGCCTCTTGGGTCGTGACCGCGTCGGCGAATTCGGCAAGCGCGATGGCCAGCCCGTCCCGCTGGGTGCCGACGGCCTCGGCCGCAGCGGCATAGGCGGCGATCTGACCGACCCGGCTGTTCGACGCGGCATTGGCAAAGGCGGTCGCGCTGGCGTGGGCGGCGTTCAGGCCCTTCAGCTCGGACGCGATCTTGCCCTGCTTGGACTTGGGCGACTCGGGCGGCCGGGGCGAGGTCGAGATCGCGCTGCGGGTCGAGCTGCTGTTTTTCGACTTGCCCGAGGCCCCATGACCACGGGACTTGTCCTTGCCCAGCAGACCGCCAAAGAACCCTTCGATCGCGTTCTTGCCGTTTCCGTTGCCTTTTCCGCCGGCGTTCGCGCTGTTGCCCTTGCCGTTTCCACCACCTTTTCCGTTGCCTCCGGCATTGCCATTGCCATTGCCATTGCCGCCGCCGTTTCCGTTGCCACCTCCGTTGCCATTTCCGCCGCCGTTGCCGCCGCCATCGCTCTTCGCGAAAGCGGCTCCGACGCCGACGCCGGGGATCTGCGGGGCCAGCGGCGACAGCAGCAGCCCGGCACCGGCGATCGAGGCGAACAGGATCGTCTTGGTCTTCATGTCAAAATCCTCCGTTTCCGGATGATATAGCGTTGAATCTGGCGTGAATGCGGCATTGGACGCTTGAACCGGCACTGACGGCAGGCCATTGCTGGCCCATGGACGATTTTCAGACCCTTGCCCGTGCGGCCGCCAAGGCGATGCGCGCCGTGTTTCCCGAAACGCCGTGCCAGCGCAACGAACACCTTTCGGCGCTCTATGACGCCGATATCTGGCTCAAGCGCGAGGACCTGAGCCCGGTGCGCAGCTACAAGCTGCGCGGGGCCTTCAACGCGATGCGCAAGGTGCGGGGCGCCAAGAGCTTCGTTTGCGCCAGCGCCGGGAACCATGCGCAGGGCATGGCCTACATGTGCCGGGAATTCGGGGTGCCGGGCGTGGTGTTCATGCCGGTGACCACGCCGCAGCAGAAGATCGACAAGACCCGCATGTTCGGTGGCGCGTTCATCGAGATCCGGCTGATCGGCGACTATTTCGACGACACGCTGGCCGAGGCGCAGGCGTTCTGCCGCCAGAGCGGCGGGCATTTCCTGGCACCCTTCGACGACGCCGACGTGATCGAGGGCCAGGCCACCGTCGCGGCCGAGATCGAGGCGCAGGCAGGCATCCCGCAACGGATCGTGCTGCCGGTGGGTGGCGGCGGGCTGGCCGCGGGGGTGCGCCGGTATTTCGGCCCCGACATGCCGATCACCTTCGTCGAACCGGCCGGCGGCGCCAGCCTGACCGCGGCGGTCGAGGCCGGGGCGCCCGTGACGCTGAACAAGGTCGACAGCTTCGTGGACGGCGCCGCGGTGGCGCGGATCGGCGCGGCGCCGTGGGAGGTGCTGCAAACCACCGCGCCCGGCGACGTGCTGACCGCGCCCGAGGACCGCATCTGCACCACCATGGTGCGGATGCTGAACCTCGAGGGGATCGTGCTGGAACCGGCCGGCGCCCTGTCGGTCGACGCGCTGGGCGACATCGTCGAGGAGATCCGGGGCCAGCGCGTGGTCTGCATCACCTCGGGCGGGAACTTCGATTTCGAACGGCTGCCCGAGGTCCGCGAACGGGCGCAGCGCTACTCCGGGGTCAAGAAGTACCTGATCCTGCGCCTGCCGCAGCGCCCGGGCGCGCTGCGCGATTTCTTGGACACGCTGGGGCCCGAGGATGACATCACCCGGTTCGAATACCTCAAGAAATCGGCGCGCAACTTCGGATCGGTGCTGATCGGGATCGAGACGAAGGACGCGCGCAATTTCAAGGGGTTGTTCGAGCGTATGGATGCCGCAGGCTTCACCTACCGTGACACAACGAACGACCAGATCCTGTCGGAATTCCTGATCTGACGGTCACGCCGCGCTCGACGGGGCGATGCCGAAGCGGCGCGGCAGTTCTTTGATCAGCGCGGCGCGGGATCGGGCATAGCAGGCGGCGATCCCGTCAAGGTCGGTTGCCGCGCCGCGGCCCGCCGCGGTTTCCCCCGCGCGGCAAAGGTCGGATAGGGCCGGCAACCCCACGGTCATAGCGCTGCCCTTGAGATAGTGCAGCCGCGCCTCGAGGTCCGGGCCGGGCGCCAGCGCCGCCACCTGGCTGTCGGTGTCGTCGAGGAACAGGGCGATCACTTCGGCGAAGTCGTCCGCGCCCACCTCGGCGCGCAGGTCGCCAATCCGCTCCCAGTCGATCATCGTGCCCTCCCGCATGGTCACGGCCCGAGGGTATCGCGGCAGTTTTAACGAAGTGCTTCCGCCGGAGGGGGCGTATCACGTCCCATCGTAGGACGGTGTTAACTCTGCCGCGCGATACCCGCGACACGCCGCCGGGCAAGGGTGGCGGGGACATGACACGTGCAGACAGAACAGTCACAGGGCCGGGCGCAGCCGCCTGTCGCCGCTCCGGCGCGACGGGTGCTGGTGGTCGACGACAGCCCGCTGCAGCGGCGGGTGCTCGAGTTGCTGCTGCGGCGCTGGGGGTTCGACGTGGTTTGTGCCGATGGCGGGGCCGCAGCGTTGACCCTGTGTGCCGAACGACCGCCCGAGCTGGTGATCAGCGACTGGATGATGCCGGGAATGGACGGGCTGGAGTTCTGCCGCGCCTTCCGTGCGCTGGATCGCAGCGATTACGGCTATTTCATCCTGCTGACGTCCAAGGACGAAAAGGCCCATGTCGCGCAGGGCCTGGACAGTGGTGCCGACGATTTCCTGACCAAGCCGGTGAACCCGGTCGAACTGCGCGCCCGCTTGAACGCGGGGGAGCGAATCCTGACCATGCAGCGCGAGCTGCGCGAAAAGAACGTCCAGATCGCCGAGGCGCTGGCCGAGCTGCAGAAGGTCTACGATTCCATCGACAGCGATCTGGTCGAGGCGCGCAAGCTGCAGCAGTCGCTGGTCCGGGAACGATCACACGATTTCGGCCGCGCGCAGGTCGCGTTGACGCTCAGCCCGGCGGGGCGGGTGGGCGGCGACCTTGTCGGGTTCTTTCCCGCCGGGCCGTCCCACGCGGGGCTCTTCGCCATCGACGTGTCGGGCCACGGCATCAGCTCGGCCCTGATGACGGCTCGGCTCGCGGGGCACCTTTCCTCGGCCGTGCCGGATCAGAATGTGGCTCTGACACGGGGCAAAGGTGGCGAATACACCGCCTTGCCGCCGGTCGAGGTGGCGGCGCGCATGAACCGGCTGATGCAGCAGGAGATGGAGGTGGAGCACTACTTCACCCTGCTTCTGGCGATCTGCGATCTCGACCGGGGCGAGGTGCGGCTGGTGCAGGCGGGCCATCCGCACCCGATGCTGCAACGTGCCGACGGCCGGATCGAACGGGTCGGGCAGGGCGGTCTGCCGATCGGGCTGATCGCGGACGCCGGGTACGAAGAGGTCGTGGTTCAGCTGGCGCCGGGCGACCGCCTCCTGATCATGTCGGACGGGATGATCGAATGCCCCTCAGCCGACGGGATGGTCGGCGAAGACGGGCTGGAACGGATGCTGGACGGGCTGCGCGGGCTGCGGGGGCAGGGGCTGCTGGAAACGTTGATCTGGCAGCTGGGCGAGGTCAATCCGGGGCGCGATTTCCCCGATGACATCTCGGCCATCCTTCTGGAGTTCGGCGGCTAGGCCCCGATGAAATTCGCCAGCAGGGACCGTTCGCCTTCGTTCGCGAGCATGTCCATCGCCACCTCCGCCGGCATCCAGAGCGCGGTGTGACCCGGTTCCGTCGGCGGCCCGAGGCGGCGCACCGGGCGGGCGATGTAGATGGAACAGATCTTTTCGGCCCAGAGGTCGTATTCGGGCATGTAGACATAGCGCCGGAAGGCCCCGATCCGTCGCGGGGCGGCGATGCGCCAGCCGGTTTCCTCGAACACCTCGCGGTGCAGCGCCTGCACCGGGCTCTCACCGGGGTCGATGCCGCCGCCCGGCAGCTGGAATTCCGGCTCGGGCTCGATCTGGTGGGTCAGCAGGAGGCTGCCGTTCAACGGCAACATCGCGTAAACTCCGGGGCGGGGGTATAATGGATGTCGGACCGGACCGGTTCGCCGAAACGTCGCAAACGCACAACTCCTGCGCCGACCCCCGTCTTGTCCCGTGGGATTGCCGGCATTAAGTGGGGGGCAACGCAAAGGACACCCCTATGAACATTGGCTCCAAACTGGCCTGGGACGACTCGGTTCTGCCGTTCCAGCTGGACAACTCGGATATTCGCGGTCGCGTCGCCCGCCTGGACGGCGTGCTCGACGGCATCCTGAAGCAACACGATTACCCGCCCGTTGTCGAGGCGCTGGTGGCCGAAATGGCGCTGCTGACCGCGCTGATCGGGCAGACCGTCAAGCTGCGCTGGAAATTGCAGCTGCAGGTCCAGTCCGACGGTCCGGTCCGGATGATCGCCACCGACTACTACGGCCCCGAGAAAGAGGGCGAGCCGGCGCGCATCCGCGCCTATGCCTCGTTCGACCGGGATCGGATCTCGGGGTCGAACCCGATGGACCAGGTCGGCAAGGGCTACTTTGCCATCATGATCGACCAGGGCCAGGGCATGACCCCCTACCAGGGCATCACGCCGCTGACCGGCCAGTCGATCGCGCGTTGCGCCGAGGCGTATTTTGCCCAGTCCGAACAGCTGCCGACGCGGTTCGCGCTCAGCTACGGCCTCAGCCAGGTGCCGGGGCAGCCGGCGAACTGGCGTGGCGGCGGCATGATGATCCAGACCATGCCCAAGGCCTCGCCGCTTTCGGGTGGCGGATCGGGCGAGGGCGGGCTGCTGACCGCGACCGACCTTGTCGACGGCGACCAGGAAGAAAACTGGAACCGCGTGAACTACCACCTCGACACCGTCGAGGACATGGAGCTTGCCGGGCCCAGCCTCGCGCCGACCGACCTCCTGGTGCGCCTCTTCCACGAAGAAGCCCCGCGCGTCTTCGATGCCCAGCCCGTGCGCTTCGGCTGCTCCTGCTCCGAGGACAAGGTGCGACAGAGCCTGTCGATCTACTCGGCCAAGGATATCGAGAAGATGACCACCGACGAGGGTATCGTCACCGCCGATTGCCAGTACTGTGGCGCACATTACGAACTGGACCCCAAGACCGTGGGGTTCGAGGCGGTGAGCGGAGACGGCACGGGTGAATGACCCCTTCGACCGGGTGCGGGCGGCGCTGGCCACGACCAGCGCGCCCACCTCGGACTTTGAACTGAACTCCGGCGTCTTCGTGCCGGACCAGCCGACCCGCGCCGCGGGCGTGCTGATCCCGCTCGAGATGATCGCGGGTCAGCTCTGGGTCATCCTGACGAAACGCTCCTCGGCGCTAAAGCATCATCCCGGCCAGATCGCCTTTCCGGGCGGCAAGGTCGATCCGGGCGATGCCGACAGCACCGCCGCCGCCCTGCGCGAGGCCGAGGAAGAGATCGGCCTGCCGCGCGGCAATGTCGAGGTGCTGGGCCACCTGCCCGAACATGACACCGTGACGAACTTCCGCGTGCAGCCCGTGGTCGGCCGCGTGCTGACGCCGTTCGAGGTCCGCCCCGAACCCGGCGAGGTCGAAGAGGCGTTCCGCGTGCCGCTGGCCCATCTCTGCGACCCGGCGAACTACCTGGTCGAGGGGCGGCGCTGGCGCGGTACGCGACGGAGCTACTACGTCGTGCCCTACGGCCCGTATTACATCTGGGGCGCGACCGCCCGGATGTGCCGCGTCCTGGCGGACCGGCTGGCACCATGACGCGGGTGGCGGGCGACTGGCTGGACCGGCCCGCGACGCAGGCGGTCTGCGCGATGCTCGAATCCGCGGGGCACCAGGCGCTGTTTGTCGGCGGCTGCGTGCGCGATGCCCTGCTGGGCCGCGTGGTGGGCGACATCGATATCGCGACCGACGCCCGGCCCGAGGACGTGGTGAAGCTGGCCGAGGCTGCCGGGCTGAAGCCGGTGCCGACGGGGATCGAACATGGCACCGTGACGGTGGTGTCCGACAAGATCCCGCACGAGATCACGACATTCCGCCGCGATGTCGAAACCGACGGCAGGCGGGCCACCGTGGCCTTTGCCGACGACGTGCGGGACGATGCGCGGCGGCGGGATTTCACCATGAACGCTCTTTATGCCGATGCGCGGGGCGAGGTGCTGGACCCGCTGGGCGGCATGGACGACCTGCGCGCACGCCGGGTGCGGTTCATCGAGGACCCGGAAACGCGCATCCGCGAGGATTACCTGCGCATCCTGCGCTTCTTCCGGTTCCACGCCTGGTACGGCAATCCCGACGCCGGGATGGATGCCGAGGCGTTGGCCGCGATTGCCGCGCTTTCGCCCGGAATAGAGACGCTTTCCCGCGAACGCATCGGCCACGAAATCCGCCGCCTGCTGGCCGCGCCCGACCCCGCGCCATCGGTTGCCGCGATGCGCAGCACCGGGGTTCTGCCCCTCGTGCTGCCGGGCGCCGATGATCGTTTCCTGGCCCCTTTGATCCACCTCGAATCCGAAGCCGGCATCGCGCCCGACCCGATGCGCCGACTGGCCGCGCTGGGCGGAACGGGGGCCGAGGATGGGTTGCGGCTGAGCAAGGCGGACGCGCGTCGGTTGGGCGAGGTGCAGGCGCTGATGGCGCTGGTCGCGCCGCCGGCCGAGCTGGGTTTTCGCCACGGTGCGACCCTTGCCCGCGATGCGCTCCTCCTCCGCCATGCGATGATGGGCCAGCCGCTGGCCCCCGACGCGCTGTCCGAGGTCGACCGCGGCGCGGCGCAGGTGATCCCCGTCGGCGCCCGCGACCTGCTGGACACCTACGAAGGGCCCGCGATATCCCGGCGTCTTGCGCAGCTCACCGACGCCTTCGTCGCGTCGGACTTCACGCTCGACCGCGCCGCGTTGCTCTCACTTCCCGACGACCCGGCTTGACCTTGCCGCCCGTCGGGTCATTCTCCGGCTGGAAAGGAGCCTCCATGCGGCCGGAAAACCTGATCGACGCCTTCCGTCCCGCCGAGGGGCCGCCGCCGACCACCCTTCTCAAGTTCATGCGCTGGGCCCTGCGGGGCGCGTTCCCGATGCTGATCCTCGCTGCCGCCATCTCGGCGATGGCCGGCGGGATCGAAGTCGGGACGGCCTGGATCCTCGGCACGGTGATCGACACCGCGTCGTCCTCGGGGCCCGAGGCGTTCTTTACGCTGCAGAACATGGGCGTGCTCGTGCTTGCGGTCGGCTTCTTCATCGTCGCGCGGCCGCTCTTCATGGGCCTCAGCTCGGCCATCAACTCCATCGTGGTGCAGCCGAACGTCGACACGCTGGTGCTGCAACGGCTGCACCGCTGGACGCTGGGCCAGTCGGTCGTGTTCTTCGACAACGATTTCGCCGGACGCATCGCGCAGAAGCAGATGCAGACCTCGCGCGCGATCACCGACGTCACGGTCGAGATGATCAATGTCGTGGCCTATGCGTTGGCGTCGCTGGGCGGTGCGGTGGCGCTTATGGTGGGGATCGACTGGCGGATCGCGGTCGGTTTCATCGTTTGGCTGTCGATCTATTTCGGATTGATCCGCTATTTCCTGCCGCGCGTCCGGGCGCGGGCCAAGGACCGCGCGGCGGCGCGGGCGATGGTGTCGGGGCAGGTGGTCGACACGATCACCAACATCAAGACGGTCAAGCTTTTCGCCCATGATGACCACGAGGACCGCGCGGCGCTTGGCGCGATGGCGGCATACCGGCAGAGGGTTCTCAGCTTTGGCTACATGGCCGCGGGCTTCCGGATCAGCCTGAACGCGCTGGCGGGCACGCTGCCGGTGCTGCTGGTCGGCAGCACGCTCTGGCTGTGGTCGCAGGGGATGGCCAGCATCGGCGACGCGGTGGCGGCGGGCACCATCGCGATGAGGGTGGCGCAGATGACCGGCTGGGTCAGTTTCGCGATCATGACGATCTATGCCAACGTGGGTGAGGTCGAGGACGGGATGCGCACGCTCGCCCGTGCCGTCCGGCTGGAGGACGAGGGCGGGGCTGAACCGCTGCGGGTGCAGGCCGGGCGCGTCACCTTCGAGGATGTCGGGTTCTCCTACGGGCGGGCCGATTCCAAGGGCGGGGTGAACGGCATCACGCTGGACGTCGAACCGGGCGAGAAACTGGGCATCGTCGGTGCCTCGGGCGCCGGGAAATCGACGATGGTGGCGCTGCTGATGCGCCTGTACGACCCGGAACAGGGTCGCATCCTGATCGACGGACAGGACATTCGCGGGGTCACGCAGGAAAGCCTGCGCCGCGCCATCGGGATGGTCACGCAGGAAACCGCGATGTTCAACCGGTCGGCGCGCGACAACATCCTCTATGGCAACCCAGACGCCGATGAGAACGAGCTGATCGCCGCCGCCGAGAAGGCCGAGGCGCATGATTTCATCACCGACCTTGCCGATCACACCGGCCGCGAAGGCTACGAGGCCCGGCTGGGCGAACGCGGCGTGAAGCTTTCGGGCGGGCAGCGGCAGCGGATCGCGCTGGCCCGCGCCATCCTAAAGGACGCCCCGATCCTGGTCCTGGACGAGGCGACATCGGCGCTCGACAGCGAGGTGGAGGCCTCGATCCAGCAGGCGCTGGAGCGGGTGATGGAGGGCAAGACGGTGCTTGCCGTCGCGCACCGGCTGTCGACGATCAGCCACATGGACCGGATCGCCGTGCTCGACGGTGGCCGCATCGCCGAGATCGGCAGCCATGACGAGCTGCTGGCGCGGAACGGGCTCTATGCCCGCTACTGGGCCCGGCAGTCGGGTGGCTTCCTTGGCTCCGAGGCCGCCGAATAGGGCTTTGCCGCCGTCGCGCCGCTGCGCTATCGGGACGGGATGGACACCTACCGCATCGACAGACTCGGCCACCAGGGCGACGGCATTGCCGCCGGCCCCGTCTTTGTCCCCCTGACCCTGCCGGGGGAGGAGGTGACGGGACGGCGCGATGGCGACCGCCTGTTCGACGTCAGGATCGTGACGCCCGCGCCCGAACGGGTTGCCGCGCCCTGCAGGCATTTCCGGTCCTGCGGCGGATGCGCCCTGCAGCACGCGGCGCCGGATTACATCGCGGACTGGAAGGCCGGGATCGTGCGACAGGCGCTGGCCGCCCACGGGATCGAGGCGACGATTGCCAACGTGCACACCTCGCCCGAGCGGTCGCGGCGCAGGGCCACGATGTCCGCCCGGCGCACCAAGAAGGGAGCGCTGGCCGGGTTCCATGCCCGCGCCTCGGACGTGGTGGTCGAAATTCCCGACTGTCACCTGCTGCATCCCGACCTGATGGCCGCTTTGCCCGTGGCCGAGGCACTGGCCATCGCCGCCGGCAGCCGGAAGGGGGAACTTTCCGTGCAGGCGACTTTGTCGCTGGCCGGGCTGGACGTGGCGGCGAAGGGCGGCAAGCCGCTGGACGGGCCGCTGCAGATCGCGCTGGCGCAGCTGGCCGAGGTGCACGGCCTAGCCCGGCTGACCTGGGACGACGAGGCGGTGGCGATGCGCCACGCGCCGGACCAGCTGTTCGGCCGCGGCCGGGTGACCCCGCCGCCCGGCGCCTTCCTGCAGGCCACCGCGGATGGCGAGGCGGCCCTGCTCGACGCCGTTTCGACCCTGATGCAGGGAAAATCCCGGATCGCGGACCTCTTTGCAGGGTGCGGGACCTTCACGCTGCCGCTGGCCGAGCACGCCGAGGTGCATGCGGTCGAGGGCGAGGCGGCGATGCTGGCAGCGCTCGATCGCGGCTGGCGCCACACCCCGGGGCTGAAGCAGGTGACGCACGAGGCGCGTGACCTCTTCCGCCGCCCCCTGATGCCGGACGAGCTGGCCCGGTTCGACGGCGTGGTGATCGACCCGCCCCGCGCCGGTGCCGCCGCCCAGGTGGGTGAACTGGCCCGCGCCCGTGTGCCCGTCATCGCCCATGTCTCGTGCAACCCGGTGACCTTTGCCCGCGACGCCGCCACGCTGGTCGCGGCGGGCTATGCCCTTGGGCCGGTGACGGTTGTCGACCAGTTCCGCTGGTCCGCGCATGTCGAACTGGTGGCGGGCTTCACGCTCACATCCTCGTGAACCGCACGCGACCCCTTATCAAATCACCTTTGGGAAGGTATTTTCGCCGCAAAAGGGACAACAGATCTCAAGGGCAGTGACATCATGCGAATTTTGCGGATTTTCCTTATCCTCGCGCTGGCGCTCGGCACGGCGGCGTGCTCATCCAAGTTCAAGACCTACAACGGCCCCGAGGTTACGCGGGTCCTTGTCTACAAGGAGCAGCGCAAGATGTACCTGCTGCACCACAACAGGGTCCTGGAAAGCTATGACTTCGGCCTCGGCTTCCAGCCCATCGGGCACAAGCAGTTCCGCAACGACGGCAAGACGCCCGAGGGGCATTATGTCATCGACCGGCGGAACCCGAATTCGGAATTCCACCTGTCGATCGGCATCAGCTATCCGAACCGGAATGACCGCGAATTCGCCTCGTCCCAGGGCAAGAGCCCGGGCGGCGACATCTTCATCCACGGGCGGCCCAAGAAGTACCGCGATGGCGGGCGTGACTGGACCGCGGGCTGCATCGCCGTCACCGACAAGGAGATGGAGATGATCTATGCCATGGTGAAGGACGGCACGCCGATCTCGATCTATCCCTGATCTTCCACGGCTCCGGACAGGCAAAGGCCCGCCATCTGGCGGGCCTTATTGTTTCCGGGACAGGCTCTAATGCGGGCCGATCAGCTGGATGGCGCGTCGAAGCCGGAGCCACCGCCCATCAACATCGTCCACCAGATCTTGCCTCCGTTCTCCTGGTACCAGGCAAAGCCCATGTCGCGGGCGCGGCGGTCGAGGATCACGTCGCGGGTATCCTTCTGGTCCATCCAGGCCGACAGCGTCTCGAGCTCGGTCTCGTAGGTCTCCGAGATGTTTTCGCCCAGCATGGCGCCGGAATAGCCGACGCGGCGGACCCGGTCGATCGGCGAGGAGCCGTCGGAGCCGAAGTGCCAGGGCCGGTTCTGGTTTGACATGTCGCGCGAATGGGTCGCGGCGGCGGCGTTCAGCTGCGGGTTCAGCTGGACGACCTGGGCACCGGCGGCCTGGCGCAGGGCGTTCACGCTGTCCAGCATCTCGTACTGGATGCGGGCCTCGTCGCCCGATCCGATCTTGTAGACCTTGGGCAGCGGGCGGCCGTCGGCGGCCAGTGTGGTTTCGGTCGGGGCCGGGGCGCAGGCGGTCAGCAGGGCAACAGCCGGCACGAGAAGGGCAATCAGTCGCATGAATCATCCGCATTGGTCTGGCGTTCACCCGGACTTAGCGCGCCGACCGTGGCTTGACAAACCCGCCCCGGCAGGAACCGGCCCGATTTACGGGAGTTTGAATTGCGATGGACACGCCAGGGGCCTATTCTGCGGCAACGGACGCCCCTGGCCACCGTGAAAAGGAGCAGCCCCCACCATGACCCGATCCCCGACACAGACTGGCCGCCGCGCGTTCCTCGCCGGGGGCGCGGCCCTGCTGGCAACGCCGGCCCTGGCCCAGACCACGAACTACACCACGCCCTTCGAGAACTCGACCGTGGTCGAGCGCGATCCGAGCGAGGTTGTCCGCCGCAACATCTCGTCCTTCCGGTCGCTGGACTGGCGGCCGTACTTCTCGGACACGCGCAACGGCGCGGTGCTGGTCGACACCACCAGCCGGGCGCTGCATTTCTGGTCGGGCGACCAGTCCGTCTACAAGCTCTACCCGACCTCGGTGCCGCTGACCGAAGAGCTGACGCGCCTCGGCCGGACCGAGATCGTGCGCAAGGTGGTCGGCCCCGAATGGCGTCCGACGCCCTCGATGAAAGAGCGCAATCCCGAGTGGCCGGACTATGTCGGGCCGGGCCCGGACAACCCGCTCGGGACCCATGCGCTGTACCTGTCGTGGACCTACTACCGCATCCACGGCACCCACGACACGCGCAAGATCGGGCGCAAATCCTCCAACGGCTGCATCGGCCTCTACAACGAGCATATCGCCGAGCTTTTCGGGCTGACCAACGTGGGGACGCAGGTGTTGCTTATTTGACGACAAAGCGCCCTTCACCACACACCCTTGCCTAAGGGCAATTGCAATCGACGGTTTTTATTGCTTAGAACGAGTCACGAGGTAAGTCTTGGGTGCCCTATGTCCAAAAACCTGTTTCCGGGCAGGGGCGCATATCTGGAGGATAAAATGAAGAAACTCGTTATCGCTGCTGCCCTGGTTTCCGCCGCTTCGACCGCATACGCTGGCTCCATGGCCGAGCCGGTCATCGAACCGCCGGTCGTCGTTGAAGAAACCACCAGCTCCTCGGCCGGGATCCTGATCCCCCTGCTGCTGCTGGTCATCGTCGGCGCGGCTATCGCAGCTTCCTAAGCTTCGATAGACTTCTTGAGAAAGGCGGTGAATTTTCACCGCCTTTTTCTATGCCCGCTTGGCATCCGGGCCCGTATAGTCGGGCCTTGGATCAGTCCAGCCAGCCCGCCAGGTTCGCCTCGATCCGACCGGCCAGCGCCGCGATGTGGGCGTCGTCGTCGTTCAGGCAGGGGATGTAGGTGAAGCTTTCGCCGCCCGCATGCTCAAAGCTTTCGCGGATCTCCTCGTTGATCTCCTCGAGCGTCTCGATGCAGTCGGCCGAGAAGGCGGGCGCCATCACCGCGATGCGTTTCTTGCCACGCTTGGCCAGTTCGGCCACCTCTTCGACGGTGTAGGGCTTCAGCCATTCCTCGGGGCCGAATCGGCTCTGGAAGGTGGTGGTGATCCGGTCGTCCGCCCAGCCCAGGCGTTCCTTCAGCAGCCGCGTCGTCTTAACACACTGGCAGTGATACGGATCGCCCTCGGTCAGGTAGCGGTAGGGCAGGCCGTGGTAGGAACAGACGAGGATGTCGGGCTGTTCGTCCAGCTTGGCATAGGCGCGTTCCACCGACTGGGCGAGCGCGTCGATATAGGCCGGGTCGTCGAAATAGGCGGGCAGGGTGCGCGACGCGGGCTGCCACTTCTCCTCCATCAGCGCGCGGAAGAACTGGTCGTTGGCGGTGGCGATCGTGGCGCCGGCATACTGCGGGTAGAGCGGGCAGAACAGGATCTTGGTGCAGCCGGCCTCGACCATGGCGCGGACCTTTGATTTGGTCGACGGATTGCCGTAGCGCATGCAGTAGTCGACCATCACGACCTCGCCGTAACGCTCGGCCAGCACCGATTTCAGCTTGGCCACCTGCTGCTTGGTGATCGTCATCAGCGGGCTTTCCCCCGCCTCGTGGTTCCAGATCGACTCATAGGCCTTGCCGCTGGTGAACGGCCGCTTGCCGAGGATCACGGTCTGCAGGATCGGCTGCCACTTCCACGCAGGGTAGTCGATCACCCGCTTGTCCGACAGGAACTCGTTCAGGTAGCGGCGCATCGGCCAGTACGACGTGCCGTCCGGCGTGCCAAGGTTCGCGACCAGCACGCCGACGCGTTCACGCGGGATGGCGGGGTGGTTCTGCGGGGCGTGGGCGGGGCGGACTGCGTCGTTCGGCATCGTGGTCTCCTTGGCGTCGGGCCGGACATAGAGGCTTTGCGCCCCCGGTCAATCCTTCACCGGGCTTTCCGTGGTCCCGAGCGCGGCGGCGAGACGATGGGTCGCGGAGCCCGGGCGCAGCGGCTGCGGCTGGCTGTCGTCGGGCGCCCAGCCGGACAGGTGGATGATCTCGAAGGTCGCGGGCACGCGGCCGTCGGGCAGGGCATACTGCGTCGTATAGACCTCCGCCGCGGCATCGAAGACCGCGCGCCGGGTCGGGTGGCGCAGCCGGTGCGCCAGCGCGTTGCCCTCGCCCATGTGCCGCAATTCGCGCATCAGGTGCAGCGGCGTGGCGTAGGTCACGGTCAGCCGGTCGCTGTCGGCCACCGGCAGCGCCAGGCCCGACCGCTGGAGGAGCGCGCCGAGATCCCGGATCTCGGCCATCGGGGCGACGCGGGGCGACAGGCCGCCGGTCACGCGGGCCTCGCCCTCGGCCAGTGCGATGCGCAATTCGTTCAGGGTCTGGCCGCCAAAGAGACAGGCCAGGAACAGGCCGTCCGGCTTCAGCGCCCTGCGGCACTGGATGATCTGACCCACCGGGTCCGCCGCCCAGTGCATCGCCATCGCGTGGATCACCAGGTCATGCCCCCCGGGCGCGAGGTCGAGCACCTCGTCATCCGGCACCAGCGTTGCATCGAGGCCCAGCCCCCGTGCCCACCTTTCGCCGTGCGGCCCTACGATCGCGGGTGCCGTAAACGTCCTGTTAACCAGGGAGAGGCGAGCCTGCACCTCGTCCATCGCGGCATCCACCAGGAACAGCGCATCGTCGCGGCTGCGGGCGCGGTTGCGGGTCAGGGCGTGGCGATCGGACAGGCTGGGCGTGCTCATGGACGCTATCTAGGCGGGCGGCGATGAACATTCAAACGGCGCTTCACGTGATCTACCCGCCGCGCTGCCTGAGCTGCGGCGGGCTGGTCGAAAGCGACTTCGGATTGTGCGGTCCGTGCTGGCGCGACACGCCCTTCACCGACGGGCTGGTCTGCGATCTCTGCGGCGTGCCGTTGCCCGGCGGCCGGCCTGGCGAGGTGGCGCATTGCGACGCCTGCATGGTCCGCGCGCGGCCGTGGCGGCAGGGGCGGGCGGCGATGCTCTACGACGGGAACGCCCGGCGGCTGGTCCTGGCGTTGAAGCATGGCGACCGGCAGGACCTGGCCGCGCCCTGCGCCCACTGGATGGCGCGTGCGCTGGCCGGGATCGACACCACCGGGATGCTCGTCGCGCCGGTGCCGCTGCACCGCTGGCGGCTGCTGAAACGGCGCTACAACCAGTCCGCCCTGCTGGCCCGGGCACTGGCGCGGGAGCTGCGGGCCGACTGCTGTCCCGACCTGCTGATCCGCCGCAGGCGGACGCCGGTGCTCGACGGCAAGGGCGCCGACGACCGCTTTGCCCTGCTGGACGGGGCCATCGTCGCCGCGCCCGCCCGCCGCGCCCTGATCGCCGGGCGCCATGTCCTGCTGGTCGACGACGTGATGACCGCGGGCGCCACGCTGACCGCCTGCACGTCGGCCTGCCGTGACGCCGGGGCGGCGGATGTCTCGGTCGTGGTACTGGCGCGGGTGGCCAAAGACACCTAAGTTCTGGCGGAAGAGATTTCCGCGAGGACCCCGATGAAACCGGTCGATATCTACACCACGCCGATCTGCGGCTTCTGCCATGCCGCCAAGCGGCTGCTGACCCAGAAGGGCGTCGCCTTCAACGAGATCGACGTCATGACCGACCCGACCCGCAAGCAGGAGATGATCCAGCGTGCGAACGGCGGGCGGACCGTGCCGCAGATCTTCGTGGGCGAGACCCATGTCGGCGGCTGCGACGACCTCTACGCGCTGGAGCAGGCGGGCAAGCTCGACCCGCTGCTGGCGGCCTGATGCGGGTTGCGCTGCTCCAGATCACCTCGTCGGACGATCCGGCCGAGAACCTCGGGATGGTGTCCGAGCTGATCCGCAAGGCTGCCGCCGACGGGGCGGAGTTCGTGCTGACGCCCGAAGTCACTAACTGTGTCTCGGCCAGCCGGTCCCGGCAGGAAGAGGTGCTGCGCTCGCCCGAGGAGGACCCGTTCCTGGCCGCGATGCCGGAGCTCGCGCGCGAGCTGGGGATCTGGCTGCTGCTCGGCTCCATCGGGCTCAAGACCACCGATCCCGACGGGCGCTTTGCCAATCGGTCGTTCCTGTTCTCGCCCGAGGGGGCCGAGGTCGCATGGTACGACAAGATCCACATGTTCGACGTGCAGGTGAGCGAGACCGAGACCTACCGCGAAAGCGCAGGCTACCGGCCCGGCAGCCGCGCGGTGGTGGCCGAAACCGACTTCGCCCCGATCGGCATGACCGTCTGCTACGACATCCGCTTCCCGATGCTCTACCGCACGCTGGCACAGGCGGGCGCGCGGATCCTGACGGTGCCGGCTGCGTTCTCGCCGCTGACCGGTGAGGCGCATTGGGAAAGCCTGCTGCGCGCCCGCGCGATCGAGAACGGCTGCTGGGTGCTGGCGCCCGCGCAATGCGGCACCCACCGGGCCAGCCAGGGACGCGAACGCACCACCCACGGGCACGGCATGGTCATCGCGCCCTGGGGCGAGGTCATCCTGGACCAGGGGACCGAGCCGGGGATCGCCAGCTTCGACCTCGACCTCGAGGCGGTGGACAAGGCGCGCGGCAAGGTGCCCTCGCTCACCCATGACCGGGAGTTCCAGCTCGACGGATGAACAGGAGCGACGCCACCCATTCCCTTGCGGTCACGCTGTTCAGCGAGATCCTGACCGCCGACCAGCTGGTCCGCAACCGGCTGAGCCGGGTGCTGCCCAAGGGCATGGAGATCTCGCATTTCTCGGTGCTGAACCACCTCTGCCGCAGCGGCGAACGGTCGCCTGCGCAGCTGGCAAAGTCGTTCCACGTGACCCGCGGCGCGATGACCAACACCCTGAACAAGCTGGAATGGGCCGGCTACGTCCACATCCGCCCAGACTGGGACGATGCGCGGCGCAAGATGGTCGCGATCTCGCCCGCCGGTCGGCGCGCGCGCGACGCGGCGCTGAACGCGATTACGCCGATGGTGACGGAGCTGGTCGGCGAACTTGGCGAGGAGAAGGTCCGCGCGTCGCTGCCGATCCTGCGCGAACTGCGGCTCAAGCTCGAAGACGAGGGCTGACCGGCGGCGACCCGCCGAAACCCGCCAGCGGGGAACCCGAAGCGGCGGAAACCTGAAAACCTGTTAGGCTGAGGGCATTGCAGTTTGCCATTCCAGCACAGGATTTTCCATGCGACACCTCCCCCTCGCGGCGCTTATGGCCGTGGTCCTTTCGCCGTCGGCGCAGGCCGTGCCCCTCAACCCGGGCGATTCCATCATCGTCGACAACAGCTTTGCCGGCGGCAGCGACGGCGTCACGCTGCTGACCCATCCGGAGTTCGGGCTTGCCCCTGTGGCCAGCTACACCGCCACCGCGAACCGGACCGAGGATGGCTTCCTCGACGACGTCGGCCTGATCGAGGACCTCTACAACGTGACCGCCACGGTGGTTCAGGACGTGATCAAGGGGCCCTCGGGCATGATCTTTTCCTACACCTTCGACGCCGACACCGGGTTTTCGCCGGGCATGGACACCGGCCAGTTCGACCTCGTCTTCACGGGCTTTGCGGGCTGGACGCTGGACATCGAGTATCTTCTCGAGGACGGGACACCCTTTCCCTACCTGGTGAGCCGGTCCGCCGATGGGGACACCGTGACCTTCGAACCCTTCGAGCCCGTCTATTTCGACACCGGCCGCTTCTTCCTGAGCACCGACGCGATGACCTTTGCCCAGACTGGCGGCGGTTCGGCCGCGATCGGGCTCGACACCTTCGGGATCGAGGCCGTGCCGTGGAGCATCCCGCTCGCCGCGCCGGCCGAGGTGCCGCTGCCCGCGGGCGGCGTCCTGCTGCTGGCCGGCCTGGGCGCGCTTGGCGGCGCCCACCGCCTGGCGCGTCATTCGGGCCGCAGGGCCGCCGTCACGTAGTTCACCGACAGGTCGCGGTCCGAGATCTTCCACTGCCAGGACACCGGGTTGAACACATAGCCCTTGCGGTCCACCGGCTCCATTCCGGCCTGGTGGATCAGGGCGTAGAGCTCGTCCGGGGTGATGAACTTGTCCCATTCGTGGGTGCCCTTGGGCAGCCACCGCATCACCCATTCCGCGCCGACGATGGCGAGCGCAAAGCTCTTCGGGTTGCGGTTGATGGTGGAACACAGGTGCAGGCCGCCGGGCTTCAGCAGGTCGTGGCAGGCGGTCAGGTAGGCCAGCGGATCGGCCACGTGTTCCACCACCTCCATGTTCAGAACCACGTCGAACCGTTCACCCGCCGCCGCCATCGCCTCGGCCGTGGTGTGGCGATAGTCGATGTCCAGCCCCGACTGCTCCGCGTGCACCTGCGCCACGGGAATGTTGCGCTCGGCCGCGTCGGCACCGACGACCTCGGCCCCCAGCCGCGCCATCGGTTCACAGAGCAGACCGCCGCCGCAGCCGATGTCGAGCAGGCGCAGCCCCTCGAAGGGCTTGTCGGTCGATAGGTCGCGGTCGAACTCTGCCGCGATCTGCTGGCAGATGTAGTCCAGCCGGACCGGGTTCATCATGTGCAGGGGCTTGAACTTGCCGGTCGGATCCCACCACTCGGCGGCCATCGCCTCGAACTTGGCGACTTCGGCCGGATCCACGGTGGTTTGCGGTTGCGTCATGTCGTTTCCCCTCTGGTGACGGGTCGTTTTGCCTGTCTATATAGGTTGATGATGGACAAGTATCGCGGCCAAAAAAGCGCAGCCCATTTCCTCTATCCCCCGATCGACCCGTTCGATCGCCGGATGCTCGACGTGGGCGAGGGGCACACGCTCTATGTCGAGCAATCGGGCAATCCGCAAGGCCAGCCCGTCGTCGTGCTGCACGGCGGTCCCGGCGGCGGCTGCAGTCCTGCGATGCGGCGCTACTTCGATCCCGACCACTATCGCATCATCCTCTTCGACCAGCGCGGCTGCGGCCGGTCGCGGCCCCACGCGAGCATCGAGGCCAACACCACCTGGCACCTCGTCGAGGATATCGAGGCGATCCGCCGCGACCTCGACATCAACGACTGGATGGTCTTCGGCGGCTCCTGGGGCGCGACGCTGGCGCTGGTCTATGCCCAGACCCATCCGGACCGCGTGACCAACCTGATCCTGCGCGGTGTCTTCCTGATGACCCAGTCCGAGCTCGACTGGTTCTATGCCGGCGGCGCAGGGCGCTTCTGGCCGGAAATCTGGGCCCGTTTCGCCGGGCTGATCCCCGAGGACGAACAGGACGACCTGATCGCCGCCTATCACAAGCGGCTGTTCTCGGGAGTGATCGCCGAAGAGGTGAAGTACGCTCGTGCCTGGGCGCAGTGGGAGAACGCGCTGGCCTCGATGGCGTCGAACGGCGCAGGGGGCGAGCCGCCGGGCGATTACGCCCGCGCCTTTGCCCGGCTGGAAAACCACTATTTCACCAACGCGGGCTTCCTGAAGGAAGACGGGCACATCCTGAACCGGATGGACCGGATCGCCCATATCCCCGGCGTGATCGTGCAGGGCCGGTACGACATGATCTGCCCGCCGAAGATGGCCTATGAGCTGGCGGCGCTCTGGCCGAATTCGGAACTGCGGATGATCGCCCGCGCCGGCCACGCCCTGAGCGAGCCGGACATCAGCGCCGAGCTGGTGCAGACGATGGACCGGCTGGCCAAGGGCTGAGCGCCCTCAGACCGGCTTGGCCTTCAGCTTCTTCCAGACCCCGTTGGAGCGGCCGATCAGCGTGTCGCCGCTGAAGACGAGCGATTCCATGAACACCAGGCTGCCGGTCTGGCGGGTGATCCTGGGATGCAGCTCGATGAAGCTGCCGATCAGGCCGGGCGCGATGAAGTCATAGCTGAAATGCACCGTCGCCACCGGCCGGTCGTCATGGGCGATGCGGACGGTGCGGCCCATCCCGCGGTCGGCCAGCGTCATCAGCATCCCGCCCTGCACCACGCCGTTGAGGTTGCTGTGCCGCTCTTCGGCGTGAAACCCGTAGTGGTAGACGCCGCTTGCGTCCGGCCGGCGCAGGATCGGGCCGACGAGGTCGAGGAATCCGATGTCCTCGATCTGCTCCCAGCCCGCGTCCTGCAAATCCTTGGCGCCTTCGATGGTCATGTCGCGTATCCGGTTCCCTGTTTCGGCCGCCCTAGCACGTTCCCGCGCCGAGGGGGAGGCAGCGGAACCCGGGGACCGGTATATGGGACGCTTATGGCCTCAAGGCCGGGGCCGCCGCCGCATCAGCAGCATTTCCGCGCGGCCCTTGACCAGCCAAGCGATGCCGAAGGCCCAGACGCCGACCGCCTCGCACCAGAAGACGACGGCGTTGTCGACCACGAAGGCCTCGGCCGCGGGCGGGCCGAAGTGCCGCGCGGCGGCGGCCCCCGTGGCGACCAGCCCGGCCGCGACGATCGCCAGCCCGCACAGCCGGTACACCCGCCGCCGCGCCGCGTTGCCGGTGCGGCCGAAGTGGACGAAGCACATCCAGGCCAGCGAATAGAGGAACACCTGCGCCGCGATGTAGTGCCCCAGCACCGCGTTGCCGACGCCGACATAGGCCTGCATCAGCGTGACCGGGTCGCCGGGCTGCGTCTCGCTCGGGAACAGGGCGATGCAGATCGCGCCGAACCCGGCGAGATTGGTGATGACCTCGTCCGACAGGGTTTCGCCCGGTGCGCGGTCGTGGCCGCGATAGGCGATCAGGAAGGTGCCGATGGCGAACAGGCACCCGACGAAGATGTCGCGCTGCAGGGCGTGGTAGTAATCGCTCATCGACGGGCGCAGCGTGCCCTCGGCCAGCAGCCCGGTCAGGATCATCAGGAAGGGCAGGGCGACCCCCAGCCCCCCCAGCATCTGGCGCACGCGGTAATAGGCCGCGACCGCCCGGTCCGAGGTATCTGCCTGCATGAACGCCCCCGTTTTCACGCACAATCGATCCGGCACATTCTGCTTGGCCGCACCGAACCCGGCAAGACAGGGAGAACCGACTTGCACAAGCGGGTGATTCCGCCTATATGCGCCTCAACAGCGGCGTGTCGGTGCCCTCGGGAACCGATGCTCCACCGGATGCATCGACGGGCCGCGCGCCCGTTTTTTTGTATCCTGATCCAAGGATTGCGAATTCCTATGACCGACCTGATCGCCAAAGCCGCCATCGACCGGCGCGTGGCCGAAATCGTCACCCCCGTCATCGAGGACATGGGGTACGAGGTCGTCCGCGTCCGACTGATGGGCGGCAGCAACACGACCAAGACCCTCCAAATCATGGCCGAACGGCCCGGCGGGGGGATCGAGGTGGACGAATGCGCCCAGATCTCGACCGCGGTGTCCGCCGTGCTCGACGTCGAGGACCCGATCACCGATCCCTACGCGCTCGAGGTCTCCAGCCCCGGCATCGACCGGCCGCTGACCCGGCTCAAGGATTTCGACACCTTCGAGGGCTACGAGGCCCGGCTGGAAACCAGCCAGATGATCGACGGCCAGAAACGCTTCAAGGGCGTGCTGGCCGGCGTCGAGGAGGACGAGGTCCTGATCAACATCGAGCAGGGCAAGGACCAGACCGCTACCATCGGGCTGAAATTCGACTGGCTCGCCGATGCCAAGCTCGTCCTGACGGACGAGCTGATCAAGGAAATGCTGAAGGCCCGGAAGGACGCGGGCGTTCTCAACGAAAACGCCTTTGACGAGATCGAGGCGGACAGTGGTTCCCAGGAGGACTAAGGACAATGGCAATCACCTCTGCAAACCAGCTTGAGCTGCTGCAAACCGCCGAGGCCGTCGCGCGGGAAAAGATGATCGACCCGGGCCTCGTCGTCGAGGCGATGGAAGAGTCCCTCGCCCGTGCCGCCAAGTCGCGCTACGGCTCCGAGATGGACATCCGCGTCAAGATCGACCGCAAGACCGGCCGCGCCACCTTCACCCGTGTCCGCACCGTGGTCGAGGACGAGGAGCTCGAGAACTACCAGGCCGAGATGACCGTCGAGCAGGCCAAGCAGTACATGCAGGACCCCAAGGTCGGTGACACCTTCGTCGAAGAGGTCCCCCCGGTCGAGATGGGCCGGATCGCCGCCCAGTCCGCCAAGCAGGTCATCCTGCAGAAGGTCCGCGAAGCCGAGCGTGATCGCCAGTTCGACGAGTTCAAGGACCGCGTCGGCACCATCATCAACGGCGTCGTCAAGCGCGAGGAATACGGCAACGTTATCGTCGACGTGGGCACCGGCGAAGCCGTGCTGCGCCGGAACGAGAAGATCGGCCGCGAAGCCTATCGCCCGAACGACCGGATCCGCTGCTACATCAAGGATGTCCGCCGCGAGACCCGTGGCCCGCAGATCTTCCTCAGCCGTACCGCCCCCGAGTTCATGGCCGAGCTGTTCAAGATGGAAGTGCCGGAAATCTACGACGGCATCATCGAGATCAAGGCCGTCGCCCGTGACCCGGGATCGCGCGCCAAGATTGCCGTCATCTCCTACGACAACTCGATCGACCCGGTCGGCGCCTGCGTCGGTATGCGCGGGTCGCGCGTGCAGGCCGTGGTGAACGAACTGCAGGGCGAGAAGATCGACATCATCCCGTGGTCCGAGGACGTGCCGACCTTCCTGGTCAACGCGCTCCAGCCGGCCGAAGTGTCCAAGGTGGTCCTCGACGAGGACGCCGAGCGGATCGAGGTCGTGGTGCCGGACGAACAGCTGTCGCTGGCCATCGGCCGCCGCGGCCAGAACGTGCGCCTGGCCTCGCAGCTGACCGCGCTCGACATCGACATCATGACCGAGGCCGAGGAATCCGAGCGTCGCCAGAAGGAGTTCGAGGAGCGGACCAAGCTCTTCATGGACACCCTCGACCTCGACGAGTTCTTCGCGCAGCTGCTGGTGTCCGAAGGCTTCACCAACCTCGAAGAGGTGGCCTATGTCGAACAGGACGAGCTTCTGGTGATCGACGGTGTCGACGAAAGCACCGCCGAGGAGCTGCAGGCCCGTGCCCGCGACTACCTCGAGGCGCAGGCCAAGGCCGCCCTGGATCACGCCCGCGAACTGGGTGCCGAGGACAGCCTTATTGAATTCGAGGGCCTGACACCCCAAATGGTGGAGGCACTGGCCGAGGACGGCGTGAAGACGCTGGAAGACTTTGCCACCTGCGCCGACTGGGAACTGGCCGGTGGCTGGACCACGGTGGATGGCGAACGCGTCAAGGACGACGGGCTGCTCGAGAAATTCGACATGTCCCTCGACGAGGCGCAGCACCTGATCATGACCGCCCGCGTGTCGCTTGGCTGGGTCGACCCCGCCGACCTCGTCTCGGACGAAGAGGAAGACGGCGAATTCGACGGCGAAGACGCCGGTGACGAAGAGGAGGCCGGGGCCTAAGGCCCCGACCGGAAGGACGCGGCGCGATGACTCGTGGCGGTGCGGAAAAGACCCGGGCGGACGGCCCCGAACGCAAGTGCATCGTCACTGGCGAGGTTCAGCCCAAGGGCGGGCTGATCCGATTCGTCGTCAGCCCGGATGGCCTGGCGGTTCCGGACGTGCTGGAAAAACTGCCCGGCCGGGGCATCTGGATCAGCGCGGATCGCGCGGTGATCGAGACCGCGGTCAAGAAGAAGGCCTTTGCCCGCGCCGCGCGCCAGCCGGTCGAGCTGCCCGAGGGCCTGCCCGATCTGGTCGAGGGCGCGGTCGCCCGGCACCTGGTCGAACTGCTGGGCCTGGCCCGGAAATCCGGTGGCGCTGTCGCCGGTTATGAAAAGGTCAAGGACTGGCTGGACAAGGAGAAGGCCGTGGTCCTGATCCAGGCCAGCGACGGGTCCGGACGGGGCAAGTCGAAGCTGTCCACGCCCTACGGCGGACGCTTCATCGGCTGGCTCCGGGCCGAGGAAATAGGCCAGGCCTTTGGCCGTCAACACGCCGTGCATGCGGCTTTGGCGGCTGGTGGTCTGACGAAACGTGTTGTAGAGGAGGCGCAAAGGCTGAAGGGCCTGCGTGCCGACCCCGGTGGGCAGGGGCCCGCCTGAAAGGATGTAAGACGTATATGAGCGACCAAGACGGGAAGAAAACTCTGGGTGTTCGTGGCGGCGGTCCCCGGTCGGGGAACGTGAAGCAAAGCTTCAGCCATGGCCGGACCAAGAACGTCGTGGTGGAAACCAAGCGCAAGCGCGTCGTCGTGCCCGCGAAACCCGGTCAGGGTGGCAAGGGTGGCGCGGGCGGTGCTGCCTTGGGCGATCCGTCGAAACGCCCTGCCGGGATTTCCGACGCCGAGATGGAGCGCCGCCTGAAGGCCGTGCAGGCCGCCAAGGCCCGCGAGGTCGAGGAAGCCGCGCAGCGTCAGGCCGAGGAGAAGGCCCGCGAAGAAGAGCGTGAGCGCCGCCGCGAGGAAGCCGAGGCGAAAGCCCGCGAGGAACGCGAGCGCGAAGAGGCTTTGAAGGCGAAGGCCGAGGAAGAAGAGCGCCAGAAGCGCGAAGCGGAAGAAGCGGCCAAGCGCGCCGCGGCTGCCGCCGCCGCAGCCCCTGCGCCCGACGAGGACCAGCCGCAGCGTGCGGCCCGGACCGCCGCGCCCAAGAACAAGACCGCCGCACCCGCCGACCGCACTGATCGCGACGACCGCTCCGGCCGTGGCAAGGCACGCGGCGACGACGGCAACCGCCGCTCGGGCAAGCTGACGCTGAACCAGGCCCTGACCGGCGGCGAAGGCGGCCGGCAGAAATCCATGGCGGCGATGAAGCGCAAGCAGGAGCGGGCGCGTCAGAAGGCCATGGGCGGCCCCGTCCAGCGCGAGAAGGTCGTGCGCGACGTGCAGGTCCCCGAGGCGATCATGGTCGGCGAGCTTGCCAACCGGATGGCCGAGCGCGTGGCAGACGTCGTCAAGGCGCTGATGCAGAACGGCATGATGGTCACCCAGAACCAGACCATCGACGCCGACACCGCCGAGCTGATCGTCGAGGAATTTGGCCACAACGTCGTCCGCGTGTCGGATGCCGACGTCGAACAGGTGATCGAGACCGCGGATGACAAGCCCGAGGACCTCGAGGCGCGTCCCCCGGTCATCACGATCATGGGCCACGTCGACCACGGCAAGACCTCGCTGCTCGACGCGATCCGGAATGCCAAGGTTGTCGCGGGCGAAGCTGGCGGCATCACCCAGCACATCGGCGCCTACCAGGTGCAGACCGACAGCGGCCAGAAGCTGACGTTCCTCGACACTCCCGGCCACGCGGCCTTCACCTCGATGCGCTCGCGCGGTGCCCAGGTGACGGACATCGTCGTGCTGGTCGTCGCGGCGGATGACTCCGTCATGCCGCAGACGGTCGAGGCCATCAGCCACGCCAAGGCGGCGGGTGTCCCGATGATCGTGGCGATCAACAAGATCGACAAGCCGGCGGCCGACCCGGACAAGGTCCGCGCAGGCCTCCTGCAGCACGAAGTCATCGTCGAGAAGATGTCGGGCGAAGTGCAGGACGTGGAGGTTTCGGCCCACACCGGCCAGGGCCTGGACGAACTGCTCGAAGCGATCGCGCTGCAGGCCGAGATCCTCGAACTCAAGGCGAACCCGAACCGGGCCGCCGAGGGTGCCGTGATCGAGGCACAGCTGGACGTGGGCCGTGGCCCCGTCGCGACCGTGCTGGTCCAGAAAGGCACGCTGCACCAGGGCGACATCTTTGTCGTCGGCGAGCAGTGGGGCAAGGTCCGCGCGATGGAGAACGACCGTGGCGAACGCGTCAAGGACGCGGGCCCGTCGGTTCCGGTCGAGGTGCTGGGCCTCAATGGCACGCCCGAGGCGGGCGACGTCCTGAACGTCGTCTCGACCGAGGCGCAGGCCCGCGAGATCGCCGAGTACCGGGCCCAGGCCGCCAAGGACAAGCGCGCCGCGCTTGGTGCCGCGACCACGCTCGAACAGCTGATGCAGAAGGCCAAGGACGACAAGGACGTCACCGAGCTTCCGATCCTCGTGAAGGCGGACGTTCAGGGTTCGGCCGAGGCAATCGTGCAGGCGATGGAAAAGATCGGCAACGAAGAGGTGCGCGTGCGCGTGCTGCATTCGGGCGTCGGCGCCATCACCGAAAGCGACATCGGCCTTGCGGAAGCCTCCGGCGCGCCGGTCTTCGGCTTCAACGTCCGGGCCAATGCGCCCGCCCGCCAGTCGGCCAACCAGAAGGGCGTGGAAATCCGCTACTACAGCGTGATCTACGACCTCGTGGACGATGTTAAGGCGGCGGCCGAGGGCCTGCTCAGCGCCGAGATCCGCGAGCACTTCATCGGCTACGCGCAGATCAAGGAAGTCTTCAAGGTCACCGGTGTCGGCAAGGTTGCCGGCTGCCTGGTCACCGAGGGCGTGGCACGGCGGTCCGCCGGCGTCCGCCTGCTGCGCGACGACGTGGTGATCCACGAAGGCACGCTGAAGACGCTCAAGCGCTTCAAGGACGAGGTCTCCGAGGTCCAGTCGGGCCAGGAATGCGGCATGGCCTTCGAGAACTACGACGACGTGCGCCCCGGCGACGTCATCGAGATCTTCACCCGCGAAGAAGTGGCGCGGACGCTGGCGTAAGCCGGGCGTCCCGCCTCACCCCGACGCGAGAACCAGCGCGATCCCGGCCACGGATATGGCGATGCCCACGAAGGTGGTGCGCGTCATCGTCCGGTCGCCGTGGATCACGCGGTTCAGCGTCATCACGATCAGCGGATAGGTCGCCATGATCGGCGCCACCATCGTCACCGGGCCGCGCGCCAGCGCGGCATAGAGGAAGACGACCGAAAGCCCGTTGCTCACCCCGATCACGCTGTACCAGAACACCCGGCGGTCCCGCGGCAGCGGCGCGCGCGACACGAAGCGGCGCACCGACAGCAGAACCGTGGCCGAGGTCACATAACCGATCGTCGTCGCGGCAAAGGCGTCCGGCCACCCTTCCAGCCCCAGCTTGACGATCGGTTGCGCCGCGCCGCGCAGCACCGCCGCCACCACCGGCAGCAGCAGCACCCATTGCGCCACGCCCGCGTGCAGCCGCATCCGTTCCGCCGCCAGCATCAGCAGCCCGCCGCAGACCGCGAGGATGCCGACCACCTGCCACGGGCCCGGCACGTCCCCCAGCAGCACCGCCGCGCCCGCCACCGCGAAGAGCGGGGTGAGGTTGCCGAGCGCGCCGACCAGGTTCGGCCCCAGACGGCTGTTGCCGAAGAAATTGAGCAGCGTCACCATCGCCGGAAAGAACGCCCCGGCCAGCATGAACAAGAGGAAGCTGTGCCGGTCGAAGCCGTCGAAATCGATGGTGAAGGGCGCCAGTAGCAGAAAGAAGATCGCCGAGGACGGGACCGAGACCGCGGCACCCGCCACCGGCGGCGCCACCCGCAGCCCCAGCGGGGCCAGCACGATGCCGAGCGCGTAGAAGAACGCCGCGACCAGCGCGATCAGGACAAAGCCGATTTCCATGGATGTCGTTCCTGCCTCCCCGCCGGACAGTAGCGAACCGGGCGGCAGGGGCCAGCGCGAATGCGGCGCCGCCAGATGGAGGGCGGCTGGCGTCAGCTCAAGAAACTTTTTTCGAAATTTTCTGCGAAACCGTGGAACCGGGGGCCATCCGGCGCGTTGCCCTCACAGACCAGCGGGCGGGGCCCGCCGTGAAGGCTGCGGAAAACAGAAAGGGCGGACCCGAAGGACCGCCCTGGAATTCGCCACCGGCGCGGGCGCGCCGGGATAGTGAACGACCCTCAGGCCGCCGTCTGACGGGGGACAGGGTTGCCGGTGAACACCTTGCTGCCCACACGAACCTCGACCCGACCGTCGGGCAACTGACGAACAAAGGTGCCCTGCACCGAGACGTAGTTCCCCATCATGATAGTTCTGTGCATAAGATCCCCTTTTCCCCAAAAGGAAATGTGACGGAATGATTACACCAGTTCGGTCAACAGTTCACCTGTTATCCGCGTTTTTGTCGCTTAAATTTTGTGTAACCTGTGCAGATATGGCACAAAAAGTACACAATTCAACCCCAGATGGGGTGTGAATCGCCCATACGCCATCGAATATCTTGTGCTTAGACCCAATCTCTGAGGATCGGAATCAGCGGCACATCCGCCGGCGGCATGGGGTGATTCGACAGCTCGTTCGACCGCACCCATTTCAGCGCCTGGCCTTCGCGCCCCTGCGGCGTCCCGTCCCAGCGGCGGCAGGCAAAGAGCGGCATCAGCAGGTGGAAATCGTCATAGCTGTGCGAGGCGAAGGTCAGCGGCGCCAGGCAGCTCTGCCAGGTCTCGATCCCCAGCTCCTCGTGCAGTTCCCGGATCAGCGCGGCCTCGGGCGTCTCGCCCGGCTCGACCTTGCCGCCCGGAAACTCCCAGAGGCCCGCCATGCTCTTGCCTTCGGGCCGCTGGGTCAGAAGGATCCGCCCGTCGACATCGATCAGGGCGACGGCGGACACAAGAACGACCTTCACGAGCGATAGTCGGCGTTGATGTCGATGTAGCCGTGAGTCAGGTCGCAGGTCCAGACCGTCGCCGCGCCGTCGCCGATGCCTAGGTCGACCGAGATCACGAGGTTCTGGCCCTTCATGTGGGCCGCCCCGTCCTCTTCCCGGTAGCTTTCCGCAACCCAGCCCTTTTCCGCCACCAGCACGTCGCCGAAGCGGATCGTGATCAGGTCGCGATCGGCCTGCGCGCCGGACTTGCCGATCGCCATGACGATGCGGCCCCAGTTCGGATCCTCGCCCGCGATGGCCGTCTTGACCAGCGGAGAGTTCGCGATCGCCTTGCCGTGCACCCGCGCCTCGGCGTCCGAGGCCGCGCCGGTCACGGTGACCTCGACGAACTTGGTCGCGCCTTCGCCGTCGCGCACCACCTGCTGCGCGAGGTCCAGCATCACGCCGTGCAGGGCCGCGGCAAAGGCGCCGCCGGCCTCGGTCACCTCGACGCCCGAGGCGCCGGTCGCCGCCATCAGGAGCGAATCCGAGGTCGAGGTGTCGCTGTCCACGGTGATGCAGTTGAAGGTCCGGTCCGAGATCGCGGACACCATCTCCTGCAGCAGGGGGCGCGCCACCTTGGCGTCGGTGAAGATGTAGACCAGCATCGTGCCCATGTCGGGTTCGATCATGCCGGAGCCCTTGGCGATCCCGGCGATCTTCACCGTTTGGCCGCCGACCTCGACCGTCGCGGTCGCGCCCTTGGGGTAGGTGTCGGTGGTCATGATCGCCTGCGCGGCCTCGGCGATGGCGCCTTCGGACAGGGCGGCCTTCAGATCGCCCAGCTTGGCGGTGATCCGGTCGGACGGCAGTTTCTCACCGATCACCCCGGTGGACGAGGTGAAGACCCGGCTTTCCGGGATGCCCAGCACCTCGGCCGTGGCCGAGGTGACCGCGCGGGTGGCGTCGATGCCGTTCTTGCCGGTGAAGGCGTTGGCATTGCCCGAGTTCACGACGATGGCGGCGCCCGCGTCGCTGTCGCCGCCGATCTTGGCCTGGCAGTCCAGCACCGGGGCCGACCGGGTCGACGACCGGGTGAACACCCCCGCCACGGCGGTGCCGGGGGCAAGATGGGCGAGCATCACGTCGGTGCGCCCCGCGTATCGGACCCCCGCCGCCACGGTGGCGAAGGAGACGCCGCCGATCACCGGAAGGTCCGGGAATGCGGCGGGAGCGAGGGGAGAGACGGGATACTTGCCCATTGGGTGCTTACTCCACGAGGTCCGTGTTGGTCAGAACGGTGGGGTCGATGCCTTCGGCCCCGCTACGGTCGATTTCAGACTTTTCGACCAGCGCGTCAATATGCGCTTCGACCGCGGCGTTCTGAAGATTGGCCTCGATCTCGCCCCGGACTTCGTCCAGCGCGGGCGCGGCCTTGTCGCGGGTTTCCTCGAGCAGGATGACGTGCCAGCCGAACTGCGTCTCGGTCGGCTCGGCCGAATGGGCACCCGGCTCCAGCGCCATGACGGCATCCTCGAAGGGCTTGACCATCATGCCCGGCCCGAACCAGCCCAGGTCGCCGCCGTTCGGCCCCGACGGACCGGTCGACTTTTCCTGCGCCAGGGTGGCGAAGTCTGCGCCGCCGTCCAGTTCCTCGATCAGGGCCTTCGCCTCGTCCTCGGTCTCGACCAGGATGTGGCGGGCCTTGTACTCGGTGCCTTCGACATTGGCGTACTGCGCGTCATAGGCGGCTTGGATCTGCTCCTCTGTGACAGCGGTCTCGAGGAAATCGGCCACCGCCGCGGTCGCCATGCGCGCGTTGCGCTCGTTGTCCAGCGACAGGGCGACGGCGCGCGGCGCCTCACCCTCGAGCGACTGGCCCAGCACCATCTGCTGGACGATTTGGTCCAGGACGCCCTTGAACAGCACCTCGGGCGGCAGTTGCGCGTATTGCTGCGGCAGGCTGGCGCGAAGCATGATCATATGCCCCAACGTCACGTCATGGCCGTTCACCGTGGCCACGACAGTGTCCGCGTCCACCGCCTTGGCTTCGGTCGCGGGCGCCTCGGTCTGGGGCTCCGTCGCGGTTTCGCTTTGCGCGGCAAGGGGAAGCGGCGCGGTCAGCAGCGCAGCCGCGAGACCGGCGCGGAGGAGAGAGGTGGTCACCATGGTGTTCCTTCCTAGTCCCACGCCCGGAACGCCCCGGCGCGTGGCGTTGACACTAACGGGGTCCACCCTTACATCGCCTTATGTTTCAAGGCGCGGGTGGCCGTTCCGACCCGTTCTATGGGGGGCGTGTGGGCCAGACAACCCCGCGCCGCAGCACGAAGTCGTCAACGACCGGATCGGAATAGACATGTTGGGTATCGGAACTCTCCAAGAAGGTGTTCGGCACCGCGAACGACCGAAAGGTAAAGGCTGCCCGGCCACTTGTCGAAAAGATCAACGCCCTCGAACCCGAGTTCCAGGCGATGAGCGACCAGGCGCTCAAGGACAAGACCGCCGAGCTGATCGCGCGCCACGAACAGGGCGAAACCCTCGACGCGCTGCTGCCCGAAGCCTTTGCCAACTGCCGCGAGGGCGCGCGCCGCGCGCTCGGCCTGCGGGCCTTCGACACGCAGCTTCTGGGCGGCATCTTCCTGCACCAGGGTAACATTGCCGAGATGAAGACCGGCGAGGGCAAGACGCTCGTCGCCACCTTCCCGGCCTATCTGAACGCGCTGACCAAGAAGGGCGTGCACATCGTCACCGTGAACGACTACCTCGTGAAACGGGACGCGGACTGGATGGGCAAGGTGTTCGGCGCGCTCGGCATGACCACCGGCGCGGTCTACCCGCAGCAGCCGCAGGACGAGAAGAAGGCGGCCTACGCCTGCGACATCACCTATGCGACCAATAACGAGCTGGGCTTCGACTACCTGCGCGACAACATGAAGTCCGAGCTCAAGGACATGTTCCAGCGCAAGCATCACTACGCCATCGTCGACGAGGTGGACTCGATCCTGATCGACGAGGCGCGGACGCCGCTGATCATCTCGGGCCCCAGCCAGGACAAGAGCGACCTCTACATCGCCATCGACAAGCTCATCCCCGAGCTGTCGGACGAGATGTATTCGAAGGACGAGAAATCCCGCCAGGTGACGTTCACCGACGAGGGCAACGAGTACCTGGAACAGCAGCTGCACGCGCGTGAGCTGCTGCCCGAGGGCCAGTCGCTCTACGACCCGGAAAGCACGACGGTCATCCACCACGTGAACCAGGCGCTCCGCGCGCACAAGATGTTCCAGCGGGACAAGGACTACATCGTCCGCGACAACCAGGTCGTGCTGATCGACGAGTTCACCGGCCGGATGATGGCGGGCCGCCGCCTCTCAGAGGGCCTGCACCAGGCCATCGAGGCCAAGGAAGGCGTCCAGATCCAGCCCGAGAACGTGACGCTCGCGCAGGTGACCTTCCAGAACTACTTCCGCCTCTACGACAAGCTTGCCGGCATGACCGGCACCGCGGCGACCGAGGCGGACGAGTTCAAGGAAATCTATGCCCTCGGCGTGGTCGAAGTGCCGACCAACCGCCCGATCGCGCGCAAGGACGAGGACGACGCCGTCTACCGGACTGCGCAGGAAAAATACGCCGCCATCGTCGAGACGATCAAGGAGTCCCACGAAAAGGGCCAGCCGATCCTTGTCGGCACCACCTCGATCGAGAAATCCGAACTGCTGTCGCAGCTGCTCCAGAAGGCCAAGCTGCCGCACAACGTGCTGAACGCCCGCCACCACGAGCAGGAGGCGCAGATCGTCGCCGACGCCGGCAAGCTGGGCGCGATCACCATCGCGACGAACATGGCCGGCCGGGGCACCGACATCAAGCTGGGCGGCAACGTCGAGCTGAAGGTGATCGAGGCGCTCGATGCCGACCCCGAGGCGCATCCCGACGAGGTCCGCGCCCGGATCGAGGCCGAGCATGCCGATGAAGAGGCCAAGGTGAAAGAGGCCGGCGGCCTCTTCGTGCTGGCCACCGAACGGCATGAAAGCCGCCGGATCGACAACCAGCTGCGCGGCCGCTCCGGCCGCCAGGGCGACCCGGGCCGCTCGTCCTTCTTCCTGTCGCTCGAAGACGACCTGATGCGGATCTTCGGCTCGGACCGGCTGGACAAGGTGCTGTCCGGCCTCGGCATGAAGGAAGGCGAGGCGATCATCCACCCCTGGGTGAACAAGTCGCTGGAACGCGCCCAGGCCAAGGTCGAGGGCCGCAACTTCGACATGCGCAAGAACGTGTTGAAGTTCGACGACGTGCTGAACGAGCAGCGCAAGCTGGTCTTCAAGCAGCGGATGGAGATCATGGAGGCGCAGGACCTGTCCGAGATGGTGTCCGAGATGCGCCATGACGTGGTCGACGACCTCGTCGGCCTGCACATCCCCGAACGCGCCTATGCCGATCAGTGGAACATCGAGGGCCTCAAGGCCGACGTCGCCGAAAAGCTCGGTCTCGACCTGCCGGTGGACCAGTGGGCCGCCGAGGAAGGCGTCGACGACGAAGAGATTGCCGAGCGGCTCGAAAAGGCCAGCGACGAGGCGATGGCCCAGAAGGCCGCCGCCTTCGGCCCCGAGAACATGCGCTCGATCGAGAAGCAGATCCTGCTGCAGACCATCGACCAGAAATGGCGCGAACACCTGCTGACCATGGAACACCTCCGCTCGGTCGTGGGCTTCCGCGGCTACGCGCAGCGCGACCCGCTGAACGAATACAAGAAAGAGGCGTTCCAGCTCTTCGAAGGCATGCTCGACTCGCTCCGCGAGGACGTGACCGCGACCCTGTCGCGCGTCCGCCCGATGACCGAGGAAGAGCAGCGCCAGCAGTTCGCCCTGTTCCAGCAGCAGCTCGCCGCCCAGCAGGAGGCCCTGAAAGAGGCCGAGGCGACGCAGGCCGACCCGGTGCAGCCGGGCGCCGCGATCGAGGGCTTCGACGAAAGCGATCCGGAAACCTGGGGCAACCCGGGCCGGAACGAATCCTGCCCCTGCGGGTCGGGCAAGAAGTTCAAGCATTGCCACGGGGCCGTCTGAGGCCCCGCAATCGCCGCATTACTTGCGCGGCCCCGCCACGGCCGGGCCGCTTTTTCCCGGCATGATCCACGACAACTGGGACTGTCGTGGAGGGTGACATGGCACGGTCGAACACGATCCTGATCATCGCCGGGGTGATCGGCGTGGCCGCCGCCGCGGGCTTCGGGCTGCAGGCGCTGAACCCGGGCTACGGCGCGCAGGCCGCGCAGCAGACGGGGCAGGCGGCGCCGTCGATGACCGCCACCGACATGCTGACCGCCCCGACCTCCGAACCGCGGCTCGAGATCTCGGGCATCACGCTGACCTCCTCGCTCCCCGCGGGCGCCGCGCCCACCTCGATCCCGCTGACCGCGCCCAAGACCGCACCGGACCGCCCGGTGCTGGCCGCCGCCGACACCGACAGCCTGCCGCAGGCCGGCGACTGCCCGGTGACGCTCTCGGCCGAACCGACCATCGCCGCGCTCGTCGCCCTCAGCTTCCAGGCCCGCTGCGCGCCCTACGCCCCCGTCACCTTCGCGCATGAGGGGATGACCTTCCGCGAAACCACCAACAGCACTGGCCGGATCGCCATCGCCGTCCCCGCCCTGGCCGAGAACGCGCGCTTCGTCGCCACGCTCGACGACGGCGCCGGGGCCGAGGCGGCCGTGCCCGTCTCCTCGCTGATCTTCTACGACCGCGCGGTCCTCGCCACGCCCGGCCCGTCCGGCCTGTCCCTGCACGCACTGGAATTCACCAGCGACCACGCCGATGCGGGCCACGTCTGGTCCGGCGCCCCGCGCGACCCCTCCATCGCGGCGCGCGGCGAAGGCGGTTTTCTCCTCGTCCTCGGTGACCCCGCCCTCGACGACGCGGCCCTGGCCGAGGTCTACACCTTCCCCTCCGGCACCGCCCGGACGGCGGGCGACATCGCCCTGTCGGTCGAGGCAGAGGTGCTCGATACCACCTGCGGCACGCCGGTCTCGGCCACCGTCCTGCAGGTCACCGGCGGCGCGCGGGTGAAACGGCAACACCTCGCCCTGACGATGCCCGCCTGTGACGCCGTGGGGGACCTTCTGCTGTTGAAAACCCCGCTCGATGACCTGAAGATCGCCAGCAGGTAAGGCGAACAATCCAAAGGTCCATCAATGCCCATCCCCCGTGCGGCGCGCCTCGCCGCACCGCTCCTGCTGTCCCTCTTTGCCACCGCCGCCCCCGCGCAGGACGTGACGCTGACCTCGCGCGACGGCTCGGTCGAGGTGGCGGGTACGCTTCTGGGATATGACGGTGAATTCTACCGGGTCGACACGGCCTACGGTGAACTGACGGTGGACGGCTCGGGCGTGCACTGCGCCGGCCCCGGCTGCCCGGATCTCGAATCCTACGTCGCCGAACTGCGCATCGCCGGGGCCGCCACCGCCGGAGAGGTCCTGCTGCCCGCCCTGATCGAGGGCTTCGCCCTGCGCCACGACTACGCGGTCACGCGCGAGGATGCCGGGCCCGGTCGCGTCAACTATACGCTGGCGAATGGTGGTGACGGCCAGACCCTTGCCCGCGTTCACATCCACAGCACCAACACCGACGAGGGCTTTGCCGACCTGCTGGTGAACGAGGCCGACATCGTCATGTCCCTGCGCGAGATCCGCCCGGCCGAGGCGACGCGCGCCTACGAGGCGGGGTTGGGCGACATGCAGGCGGCGAACCGGGTCCGGGTGCTGGCGCTCGACGCGCTGGTGCCGATCGTCGCGCCCGGCAACCCGCTGCGCCAGGTCACGGTGCCGGACCTTGCCGCAATATTCTCGGGCGCGATCGTCAACTGGGACCAGGTCGGCGGCCCCGATGCCCCGATCAGCGTGCACCTGCGCGATGCCGATGCGGGCCTGGCCCAGGCGGTCGAGGATCGGCTGCTGGCGCCCGTCGGGGCCCGGCTGCGCCCGGACGTGACCCGGCACGACAGCGACCGTGCCTTGACCAACGCGGTGATCCGCGACCCCTTCGCCATCGCGCTCTCGCCCACCTCCGAGGTCGGCAATGCCACGCCGCTCGGCCTCTCGGGCGCATGCGGCTTCGCGATCCATGCCACCCGCCGCAACGCCAAGACCGAGGATTACCCGCTCACCGCGCCGGTCTTCCTCTACACGCCCGTCCGCCGCCTGCCGCACATCGCCCGCGATTTCCTGGCCTTCACCCGCAGCCCCGGCGCCCAGCTGGTGATCCGCCGCGCCGGGTTCATCGACCAGGCGCCCGAAGAGGTGCCGATCGACGACCAGGGCGCGCGCTTTGCCAATGCCATCGCGCAGGCCGGGGCCGAGGTGTCGCTGTCCGAACTGCAGCGTATGGTGTCGGTGCTGACCCCCTACCGCCGCCTCACCGTGTCGTTTCGGTTCGATCCGGGCAGCACCCAGCTCGACGCGCATTCGGCGGCCAACGTGCGGCAGCTGGCCACCGATCTCGAGGCCGGGCGCTACGACGGGCGGAGCCTGCTGTTCGTCGGGTTCTCGGACGGGCAGGGGGCGGCGGGGCTGAACGGCAAGATCGCGCTGCGCCGCGCCGAAAGTGTGCGCCACGCGGTGATCGACGCCGCCGAAACACTCGATCCCGCGCGGGTCGAGGTCGGCGTGGACGCGTTCGGAGAGGCGATGCCGATGGCCTGCGACGACAGCGCCTGGGGCGCTCAGGTCAATCGCCGGGTCGAGGTCTGGGTGCGCTAGAGGACGTGGGCACACGCCCTTGGCGGCTCAATGCGCCTCGGCCCAGTTCGCCCCGGTCCCGGCATCGACCACCAGCGGCACCGCCAGCTTCACCGCCGGGTCCGCCGCGCCTTCCATCACCGCGCGGGCGGTGGCGATCAGCTTGTCCTCGGCGCCCTTCTCGACCTCGAAGATCAGTTCGTCGTGCACCTGCAGCAGCATCTTCGCGGGTTGCCCGGCGATCGCCTCGTCCATCCGGATCATCGCCCGCCGGATCACGTCGGCCGCGGTGCCCTGGATCGGCGCGTTGATTGCCGCGCGGCGGGCGAACCCGGCATGCGGCCCCTTCGCGTTGATCTCGGGCGTGTTGATCCGCCGCCCGAACAGCGTCTGGACGTGGCCGTGTTCCTTGGCGAACTCCACCGTCGCGTCCATGTAGTCCTTGATGCCGGGGAAGCGTTCGAAATACCGGTCGATGAAGCCCTGCGCCTCGGCCCGCGGGATCCGCAGGTTGCGCGCCAGGCCAAAGCCCGAGATGCCGTAGATCACGCCGAAGTTGATCGCCTTGGCCTGCCGCCGGACCTCGGGCGTCATCTCTTCCAGGGGCACGTTGAACATCTCGGACGCGGTCGCCGCGTGGATGTCCTGCCCCTCGCGGAACGCCTCCTTCAGCGCCTCGATATCGGCGATATGCGCAAGGATCCGCAGCTCGATCTGGCTGTAGTCGAGCGAGACGAGCACCTTGCCCTCCTCGGCGACGAACGCCTCGCGGATTCGCCGGCCTTCCTCCGTACGCACAGGTATGTTCTGCAGGTTCGGATCGGTTGAGGCCAGCCGCCCGGTGTTCGCCCCGGCGATGGAATAAGACGTGTGCACCCGCCCGGTATCGGGGTTGATGTGTTCCTGCAGCGCGTCGGTATAGGTCGACTTCAGCTTGCTCATCTGCCGCCAGTCGAGGATCCGCGCCGGCAGGTCATGCTCGGTCGCCAGGTCCTCGAGGACGTCGGCGGGCGTGGAATACTTGCCGGTCTTGCCCTTCTTGCCGCCGGGCAGGCCCATCCGGTCGAACAGGATCTCGCCGACCTGCGCCGGTGACCCGACGTTGAACGGCTCCCCCGCCAGCTCGTGGATCTCGGCCTCCAGCCCCGCCATCTTCTGGCTGAAGGCGTTCGACATCCGGCTCAGCGTGTCACGGTTGACCTTGATGCCAGCCATTTCCATACGCGCCAGTACGGGCACCAGAGGCCGCTCCAGCGTCTCGTAGACCGTCGTCACCTTGCGCCGGTGCAGCTGCGGCTTCAGCAGCTGCCAGAGCCGCAGCGTCACGTCCGCATCCTCGGCCGCGTATTTCACCGCCTTCTCGATCGGCACCCGGTCAAAGGTGATCATCCCCTTGCCCGATCCGAGCAGTTCCTTGATCGGGATTGGCGTGTGACCCAGGTAGCGCTCGGACAGCGTGTCCATCCCGTGCCCGTGTTCCCCGGCGTGCTGCGCGTAGGAGATCAGCATCGTGTCGTCGATCGGCGCCACCGCGATCCCGTAGCGCGACAGGATCTTGGCGTCGTATTTCATGTTCTGGCCGATCTTGAGGATGCTATCGTCCTCAAGCACCGGCTTCAGCAGGTCGAGCGCGGTGTTCAGCGCGATCTGCCCCTCGGCCAGCTCGCCGCTGTCGAAAAGCCCCTCGCCCTCGCCCGCGCGATGGCCCAGCGGCACGTAGCAGGCCGCCCCCGGCTCCACGCTCAGGCAGATGCCGACCAGCTCGGCCCGCATCTCGTCCAGGCCCGTCGTCTCGGTGTCCACGGCGACATAGCCACGCTCGCGGATCATCGCGACCCAGTCCTCGAGCCGCGCGGCATCCGACACGCATTCATAGGCGTCGGGGTCGATCGGCGGCATCTCGGGCGCGGGCGCATCGTCGCTGGCCACCGCCGCGGCAGGCGCCTCGGGAATCGCTGGCGCCTCGACGCCGGCCGCCTCCGCGATCCGCTTGGTCAGCGTGCGGAATTCCATCTTGGTCAGGAACTCCAGTAGGACCTCGGCGTCCGGTTCCTTCACCTCCAGGTCGTCCAGCGTGAAATCGAGCGGCGTCTCGCAATCCAGCTGCACCAGCTGCCGGGACAGCCGGATCTGGTCGGCCTTTTCGATCAGCGTCTCGCGCCGCTTCGGCTGCTTGATCTCGCCCGCCCGCTCCAGCAGCGTATCGAGGTCGCCGTACTCGTTGATCAGCAGCGCCGCCGTCTTGATCCCGATCCCCGGCGCGCCGGGCACGTTGTCGACGGAATCGCCCGCCAGCGCCTGCACGTCCACCACCCGTTCGGGGAAGACGCCGAACTTCTCGAACACCCCGTCGCGGTCGATGCGCAGGTTCTTCATCGCGTCCAGCATCTCGACCCCGTCACCGACCAGCTGCATCAGGTCCTTGTCGGAACTGATGATCGTCACCCGCCCGCCCGCGTCCCGCGCCTGGCAGGACAGCGTCGCAATGATGTCGTCGGCCTCGTAGCCCTCGAGCTCCTTGCAGGCGATGTTGAAGGCGATGGTCGCCTCGCGGGTCAGCGGGATCTGCGGGCGCAGGTCCTCGGGCATCGCCTCGCGGTTGGCCTTGTAGAGGTCGTAGAGGTCGTTGCGGAAGGTGTGGCTGCCCTTGTCGAAGATCACCGCGACATGGGTCGGCGCGTCGGGCCCGGTGTTCCCCTCGACATAGCGGTAAAGCATGTTGCAGAAGCCCGAGACCGCCCCGATCGGCAGCCCGTCCGACTTCCGCGTCAGCGGCGGCAGCGCGTGGTAGGCGCGAAAGATGAAGGCCGACCCGTCGATCAGGTGCAGGTGACACCCCTTGCCGAACGCCATGCTGCACCCCTCTCCGAAATCACTTCTGGCGGAGACCGGACGCCCCCCGCTTCATCGTTCCAACACGTCTTCCGCCCGCGACCGCGGCGAAAGGTTCAGGCCTTGAGGCCCGGATTTTCCGAGACCGCCGCCCGATCCTCGTACCCGCGCAGCACGTATTTCGCGTCGCAGTAGCCGCATTCGACAAAGCCCGTGTCCTCGGAGATATGCAGCCAGACGCGCGGATGGCCAAGCGCGCCCTCGCCGCCGTCGCAGGCGACCTTGTGGCTGTCCACGATCTTCACTTCGGGCGGGTCGATGGGCATGGCGGGTGATCCTTTCACTGGCGCTCCGTCGGGCCGGACTATGGTGGATCCGGCGGGGCTGGGCAAGAGCACGGGCGCGGCGTAGCCTGTCGGAAAAGGGAGAGGACTCCATGCAACTCGACGGCGGATGCTATTGCGGTGCGGTGCGCTACCGCGCGGCGGGCGAGCCGGTGTTCCGGGGTGAATGCCTGTGCCGGGAATGCCAGTACATCACCGGCGGCGGGCCGAACTTCTTCGTGATGATGAGGGCCGAGGATTTCGCCTACACCAAGGGTACCCCGGCGCAGTTCACCCGCGACGACCTCGACACGCCCCGGACCCGCGATTTCTGTCCGACCTGCGGCACCCACCTGGTCACGCGGCAACCCGGCGGGCGCACCCTGGTGGTCAAGGTCGGCACGCTCGACGACCCGGCGGTGTTCGGCGGGCCCGACATGGCGATCCACGTGGCCGACGCGCAGCCGTTCCACTGTTTCGCCGAGGGGCTGCCGCGGCACGACCGCCTGCCGCCGCGCGCGTAGGGCGGGGTTTCACCCCGCCACGCGCCCGGATCACTCCGCCTTGGCGACCATCCGGCCCATCCAGCGGCCGCCGAGGATGTGCAGGTGGAAATGCGGCACCTCCTGCACCCCGTGTTCGCCCGCGTTCGAGATGAATCGCGCGCCTTCGCCGACATCGGCCGTGACGTCCATCTGCCGGCAGATCGCCGCCACCGCGCGGTTGAAATCGACGATCTCGGCGTCGCTCGCCGTCTCGGCGAAGTGGTCGTAGGTCACGTAGGGCCCCTTGGGGATCACCAGCACGTGCACCGGGGCCTGCGGGCGGATGTCCTCGAAGGCCAGCGTGTGCTCGGTCTCGAGCACGGTCTTGTTCGGGATCTCGCCCCGCAGGATCTTGGCAAAGATGTTCTGGTCGTCGTAGGCGTAGGCCATGGTGGCTCCTCAATCGGCAAAGAGGTCGCGGCTCTCCGCGATCTTTCGGGCCGCATCCTTGGGGATCGACAGGAAAGCCGCAAGGGCCTCTGCGTTGGCCTCGGGCGGGGCGCCTTCGCGCAGCGTGCCAAAGCGGGCAAAGCCCGCGTCGTGCAGGCGGTCGACCTCGGACGCCATGTCGTTGCGCAGGGTCGGCACCAGGCGGTCCAGCGCCTCGGGCGGGGTCGCGGCGCCCGCGAGGCCGATCCGCCGGGCATGGGCGATCGCCTGCGCATCGCTGAAATGGCAGTCGACCAGCAGCAGCCGCACCAGCGCCCGGTCGGAACAGAAGTCGCGCAGCAGGTCGAGCCCGCGGGGATCGAGGCAGATCACCAGCCGGTCGCCCTGGTAGAAATCGAACAGCATCCGCACCAGCGCCCGCCGGTGCCGGGTGCGTTTCTCCAGGCTGCTCTCGATTCCGCCAAGGGCGGGCAGGGGGGTCGCCTCTTCGTCGAAGAGGTAATCGACCGCCGGCAGCCCCGTCGCCTTGCGGATCGCGGCCACCAGCCGCTTGGCCACGGTCCATTTCTTGCAGATCACGATCATCAGCTCGCGGTCGCGGCCCAGCGAGCTTTCCGTTTCCCAGAACCGCATCCCGAACCGCCGCCCGATCCGGCCCTGCCCGGTCAGGAAGGCGTGCAGGCGCGGTCCCTCGTCGCTGATCGCGAAGTGCACGCCGCGCGCCGCCCAGAGCGTGCCGAGCCGGCGCTTCAGCTCCTCGGCCTCGGGCGAGATCTTGCGGGCGAACAGGTAGTCCTGGCTCAGCAACAGGTCGTAATGGTCGTTGTAGAACGTCGCCGGCATCCCGTAGTCCGTGAACATCAGGAAGGTCAGGCTGCGGTTGCGGATCTCCTCGTCGGGGACGAGGTGGCGCACGATGGTCTGAAAGAACGTCTCGTCCGGGATCCACGTCGTGCGGAAGAACCGGACCACGTCGCGCCGCTGGCGGGCAAAGTCCAGCACCGCCCCGAGCGTGTGGCGGCGCAGGCACCACCACTGGCTGCCGACCCGGATGTCGAGGTCCGCGGGCGGCTGCCGCGTCAGCCCCAGCCGGCGCTGCAGGTCGGTTGCGGCATAGAACAGCCGCTTCTGGCTGCGTTCGTTGAACCAGTGGCGATAGATCAGCCGCTCCTCGCGGAAGCCGGTCTTGATCCAGCCGCTGTCGAAGTAATCGTGGCTCTCGATATGGTCGCAGTCCGCCCGGTCGAGCAGCTCGTGCGCGAACTCCGCCGACTTGATCGCCATGCAGTCGCCCGAGATCATGTGGAAATGCGTGGCCTCGGGAAACGCCTCGAGCGCGGCTTCGGCCGCGTTCATCGTGGCCTGCACCAGCGACCACTCGCCCCAGCCGCATTTGACCCTGTTGCGGGCGAAAACGACGTTCTCGTTCCCCTCCAGCGCACGCCGTATCCGCTGGTAGTCCCCCGTGGGCGCCCGCCGGTCGAAATGGATCGCGGTGAAATCGCCGGTCGCCGTCAGGCGCTCGGCCTGCCGGACGATCGCCTCAGGGTCCTTGTGGCAGAGCAGTATGAAGGCGATCCTGGCCATGTCCCCCGCGGGTAAGTCGGCAACGGTCCGGTTGTTTCTACCTTGTTAGGCCTCCGGTTTCGTTGATCAAATAGACTTGGTTTGCTTTTTCCGCGCACGATGTGGAAAGGCCGCGCCCCTGCCCGGCCCGAGGAGAGCATTGCATGGGATTTCCCGGCACCTGGATGACCGAGAGCGAGAGCGTCGTCTACCGCGTGGTGCCGAAATGCGCCTGCTCGACCATCGGCCAGATCCTCTACTACTCCGACCACGGCAGCTTCTTCGACGGCGACATCCACGACGCGACCGCCGGTCTGCACAAGTGGGGGATCGAGGCGAGCCAGCCGGTGATCGAGGCCAACGTCACCGCGCACCGTGCGCCCGCCTTCACCTGCGTCCGCAACCCCTACAGCCGCATCCTGTCGTCCTTCTTCGACAAGATCTGCGGCATCCAGCGCAACGGCAACCGCTACCGCGGCAACCTGGTGCCGATGCTGGTGCAGCAGTACGGGGTCGCGGTCGGCGGGCCGGACGGCACCGAGGAGTTCGACCAGGTCGCCAGCTTCCGCCGCTTCCTGCTCTTTGCCCGCGACACCATCCGCTGGCGCAAGCCGATGGAGCCCGACATCCACTGGTCGGCCATGTCCGGCCACATCTCGACATTCGTGCAGAACGGCGGCCGCTACGACGCGATCTTCTGGACCGAACGCTTCGACGAGGGGATGCAGGGCGTGCTCGACCGGATCGAGACGCCGCATCCCGTCGACCTGGCCGCCATCCCCCGTTTCAACGAAAGCGAGGGACACGGCCCGAAACGCGCCCACCCGGTCGAGGATTACTTCGACGACCTCTCCCGCCACCTGGTCTACGAGATCTACAAGCGCGACTTCGAGCTCTTCCGCTATGACACCGACCCGGCGAACCGGCAGCCGGTGGGGCAGATCGACCTCGACGAGGTGCACGCCAAGCTGGGCGACTGATCCGCGCCCGAAGGCGCGGACCGCGGTCAGGCGTCGTGTTCGCCCAGCGTGGGCGAGGGCGTGACCAGCTTCTGCTCGGCACCCGAGAACTGGAAGGGCGAGCGGACCGAGGGCACGCCGTCCAGCTCCACCTTCATGCCGCGCGCCACGACATGCGGATCGGCAAAGACCTCGCCCATGTCGTTGATCGGCCCGGCGGGCACGTTGTTCGCCTCGCAGGCGGCCAGCAGGTCGGCCTTGGCAAAGCCCTTGCAGGCCTCGGCCAGCAGCGGGATCAGCGCGTCGCGGTTGGCGATCCGGTCGCCGTTCCTGAGGAACCGCGGATCGTCCTTCAGCCCGGACAGGCCCAGGATGTCGCACAGCCGCTGGTACTGCCCGTCGTTGCCGGTGGCGATGATCATGTGCCCGTCGGCGGTGGCAAAGACCTGGTAGGGCACCACGTTCGGATGGGTGTTGCCGGTCCGGACCGGGGGCGTGCCGCTGGCAAAGTAGTTCATCGCCTGGTTCGCCATCACCGACACCGCGCAGTCCAGCAGCGCCATGTCGATGTGCTGGCCCTTGCCGGTGACATTGCGCTGCTGCAGCGCCGCCAGGATCGCGGTGGCCGAATAGACCCCGGTGAAAAGGTCCGTGATCGCCACGCCCGCGCGCAGCGGCTGGCCGTCCGGTTCGCCGGTGATCGACATGAACCCCGACATGCCCTGGATGATGTAGTCATAGCCGGGACGATGCGCGTAGGGGCCGGTCTGGCCGAAGCCGGTGATCGAGCAGTAGATCAGCCGCGGGTTCAGGTCCGACAGGCTGGCATAGTCCAGCCCGTACTTCTCCAGCCCGCCGACCTTGAAGTTCTCGATCAGGACATCGGCGTCCTTCACCAGGTCGCGGACGAAGGCCTGCCCCTCGGGGGTGCGGAAGTCGCAGGTCACGCTCTGCTTGCCGCGGTTGCACGAATGGTAATAGGCCGCCGTCGTCTCGCCGTCCCGGGTGATGTGCGGCGGGCCCCAGGTGCGGGTGTCGTCGCCCTGCGGCGCTTCGACCTTGATCACCTCGGCGCCCAGGTCAGACAGCGTCTGGCCGGCCCAGGGGCCAGCCAGGATACGGGCCAGTTCGACGACCTTCAGGCCGGCAAGGGGCGTCGCCATCAGCTTTCCAGCGCCTCGTCGAGCAGGGCCTTCAGGTCGTTCCAGTTCATGTTGGAATGCTTCTTGCCGTCGATGAACAGCGTCGGCGTGCCCGAAACCTCGTCGGCCGCGGCGTTGGTCTCGAACCAGCTGACCAGTGCCTTGGCATTCTCTTCGTCGGCCAGGCATTCCTCCATCTGCGCGTCGGTCAGGCCGGCGACGCGGCCGATCTTGCGCAGGTTGTCGGCGATGGCAGCCGGGGTCTCGCCGTTCAGCCAGTCCTTCTGCTGCTCGTAGAGCATCGAGGAAATGCCGAAGAACCGGTTCGGATCGCAACGGGCGATCATCGCGGCCCAAAGCCCGAAACGGTCGAAATAGACGTCGCGGTAGACGAACTTCACCTTCCCGGTGTCGATGTATTCCGACTTCAGCTGCTGGAACGGCCCCTGGTGGAAGCTAGCGCAGTGCGGGCAGGTGAAGCTGGCGTATTCCATCACCGTGACCGGCGCGTTCTCGTCGCCCATCACCATCTCGGTGATCCCCGAGGTGTCGGACACCAGCGTCGGTTCGGTGGTGGCAGACATGATCTGCGTCATCGCCGGGCCCTGCTGCTGACGGGTCAGCCAGAAGCCGCCGAGTGCGCCAACCGCGACAACGGCGCCGCCGCCGAGAATGAGAGTGCGTCGATCCAAGATGCGATCCTTCCTTACGATTTGTCTCTGCCTAGAACATTCTGGCCAAGCGCCTCAAGCGCGGCTCTAAGCCCGTCGTCCCCGACACCGCCCGCCACGTCCCGCGCCGCCGCCTGGGTGGCGGCGTCGGGGGTCTTCGGCCCGGGTGTCTTCGGCGTGGAAAAGGCGACCTGCCCCTCGGCGAACCCGGTCGAGGCGGTCTGGGTGATGCGGATGCGGGCGATGGCGTTGTAGCCGTAGGCCGCGTTGACCTTCTGCCGCAACTGTTCCTTCTGCATCTCGACCAGCGGCGCGCGCGCCCCGTCGGTCAGCAGCGTCAGGGTGGCGCCAAAGTTCTGGCGTCCGTATTTCACGTCCACCGGGCGGGCCATCTGGGCCAGCTCCGGCCCGGCGATCTCGTCCCAGTGGGTCAGGAGTCGGGTGACGGCGAAACCGCGGCTCTCGCCGGCACGGCGGATGCGGCCCTCCAGCAGGCTGGCGGTGCGCTTGAAGCCGTAGGTGGTCGTGCTGCGGCGGTTCATCACTTGCGTCCCTCGTCTGCGCCCTATTCTAGTGACCAAGCGGGCAAGGGCCAGCAAGGAAATATTCAGGAGGATAAAGATTGCGTGACGGGGTGTTAGCAGCGGAATTGCTGGGCTGGTACGACGATCACGCGCGGGTCATGCCCTGGCGCGTCGGTCCCGCCGACCGCGCCGCCGGTGTCCGCCCCGACCCCTACCGCGTCTGGCTGTCCGAGGTGATGCTGCAGCAGACCACCGTGGCCGCGGTCAGAGACTATTTTAGGCGTTTCACCGATCTCTGGCCCACCGTGGCCGACCTGGCCGCGGCCGAGGACGGGCGCGTGATGGCAGAATGGGCGGGCCTCGGCTACTACGCTCGCGCCCGCAACCTGCTGAAATGCGCGCGCGCGGTGGTGGCCGATCACGGCGGGGTGTTCCCCGACACGCGCGCGGCGCTGCTGACCTTGCCGGGGATCGGGCCCTACACCGCCTCGGCCATTTCCGCGATCGCCTTCGACCGGCCCGAGGTCGTGGTCGACGGCAACGTCGAACGGGTCATGGCGCGGCTTTTCGACATCCACACGCCGCTGCCCGCCGCCAAGCCCGAGCTGACCGAAAAGGCCGCGCTGCTGACGCCGGACAGCCGACCGGGCGACTACGCGCAGGCGGTGATGGACCTCGGCGCCACGATCTGCACGCCGCGCAGCCCGGCCTGCGGCATCTGCCCCTGGCGCGATCCCTGCGCCGCCCGGGTGGCAGGAACCGCGGCCGTGCTGCCGAGGAAGACCCCGAAGAAGGCCAAGCCTGTGCGCCACGGTGTCGCCTACATCGCGCGGCGGGCGGACGGTGCGCTGCTGCTGGAACGGCGCGAGGAACGCGGGCTGCTCGGCGGCACGCTGGGCTGGCCCGGCAGCGACTGGGTGCCGGTCGACCAGCCGATGCCCGACGCCCCGCCGCCGGTGGCGGGCGACTGGCGGAAACTGCCGGCCGAGGCGCTGCATACCTTCACCCATTTCCACCTGCGGCTGACCGTTTTCTGCACCGACGCGATACCGACGCAATACCGACGTGATACCGACGTCCCGTCCGCAGCGTTAAGGCCCGGGCAACAGGGGTTCGTCGCGCCGCAGGATTTCCGGCCCTCCGACCTGCCGACGGTGATGCGCAAGGCATTTGACCTCGCCCGCGGCGCGTTGGAGAATGAGGGGCGTAACCCGTTGTGAGGGCACGATGACTCCGTCCGAAACCACCTCGAGCTTCGCCCACGCCCTGCCGTTCGGCCTGTCGCTCTTGACGGTGCCGCTGGCCTGGATCGGCGCGGTCTACGGCGGATGGACGGTGATCCTGATGCCCGCCTACGTCTGGTGGGTCGTCACCGGAATGGACGCCCTGATCGGCGTGACCCTGGAAAACGCCGACCCCGACACGCCCGATGACGAACTGCAGTGGTACCGGATGTTAACGATGATCTGGTTCCCTGTGCAGGCGTTCACGGTGTTCACGCTGATCGGCTATGTCACCCACACCGATCACCTCAACTTGCTGGAAACGCTGGCTCTTTTCTTTGGCGTCGGGGTGATGACCGGCTCCATCGGCATCGTCTATGCGCATGAGCTGCTGCATCAGAGCGATCGGGCCGAACGCTGGCTGGGCGACCTTCTGCTGGCCAACGTGCTCTATTCCCACTTCCGGACCGAGCATCTGCTGGTCCACCACGTCAAGGTCGGCACCCCCGAGGATGCCGTCACCGCCCGCTACAACGAAGGATTCCACCGCTATTTCCTGCGCGTCCTACGCGACTGCCCGCCCTCGGCCTGGAACGCCGAAAAGCGGCGGCTCGCGCGGGCGGGCCGCCCGGTCTGGGATCACCGCAACCCGTTCTGGCGCTACGCCGCGCTGCAACTCGGCATGCTGCTGCTGGCGGCGCTGGTCGGCGGATGGGCGGGGCTCGGCCTCTTCGTCTTCCAGGCCTTCGTCGCGGTCTGGCAGCTCGAGCTGACCAACTACATCGAACATTACGGCCTGACCCGGAAGTACCTGGGCGACGGCCGGTACGAGCACGTGAAGCCGCGCCATTCCTGGAACGCGGCGCACAAGGTGTCGAACTGGATGCTGATCAACCTGCAGCGCCATTCCGACCACCACACCAAGCCCGACCGCCGGTTCCCGCTGCTCCAGACCTATGGCGAGGACGAGGCGCCGCAGCTGCCGCACGGCTATCCGATGATGGGCCTGATCGCGCTGGTCCCGCCGCTCTGGCGGCGGCAGATGAACCCCCGCGTCCGGGCCTGGCGGCGGGCGCATTACCCGGAAATCGAGGACTGGACACCCTACAAGACGGGCGTGCACGCGGGCTGAAACCGCGAAGATCCCCGCATCAGTCCCTGTTTCCGCCCCCGGTCGCCCCCCGATCCGCCGACGCGCGTTTTGCCCGCTTGACGGATCGTCACCGCCGCGTAGCATTTCCCCCACCGGGCTGCCCCCGCAGTCCCGTCGCCCGTGGGAGGAGACCATCGCGACGTCGAAGACACATGTTGAGCGGGTCCTGACCTCGCTCGCCTCAGGTTCGGCCGCGGCGCGGTCGCGCCTTGCCGCGTCGTGGCAGCGGTCGTTCCAGACCCACGGCCTCGACCCGGCGGGGGCGCCGGCCTGCGGGCGTGTCGGCGGCGAGGACCTGCGCGACAGGCGGGCCGCCAACGACCGTTTCCTGCGGATCGCCGCGCCGCGTCTCGACGGGCTCTTCGGGCTGGTCGGCCATTCCGGCTGCAGCGTGCTGCTGACCGACGCCGAGGGGATCGTGCTGGAACACCGCTGTTCGGACGGTGATGCCGACGTGTTCCAGGCCTGGGGGCTCTGGCCCGGTGCCGACTGGAGCGAGGCGGCCGAGGGCACCAACGGAATTGGCACCTGCCTGATCGAGAAACGGCAGGTCACCATCCACCGCGACGAACATTTCCTCGCCCGCAACATCGGCATGTCCTGCATGGATGCGCCGATCTACGGCCCCGACGGCACGTTGATGGCGGCGCTCGACGTCTCTTCGGCCCGCAGCGACCAGACCGAGGGGTTCAACCGCCTGATCGGCGCGATGGTCCAGCAGACGGCCCAGCAGATCGAATCCGACACCTTCCGCGCGGCCTTTGCCGGGCATCGCATCGTGGTGGCCGAGGGCGACGGATCCTCGCTGCTGGCCGTGGACCGCGACGACCTTGTGGTGGGCGCCTCGCGCGCGGCGCGCAAGTCGTTTGGCCTTGGGGCCAGCGGCGCCATCGCCCCGGTGCCCGCCACCGACATCCTCGGCCGCGACGGCGAGGTGCGCGGCTTTGAACGCGGCGAACGCGCCGCCGTCCGCCGGGCGCTGGCCCGGTCCGGCGGCAACGTGTCCGAAGCCGCCCGCGCGCTCGGGATCGGCCGCGCGACGCTCTATCGCCGGATGCAGCGCCTCGGCCTTGCTCAAAACGGCGGCGACCTGTCTCAGAACTGAGACAGGCGGCCCGCGCGACCCGGGTCACCCCCCGTTACAGGCGCCCCGCGTCCCCGCATCCTCCACCCGATCCGGCCCCGCGCCGGTCAACAGGAGGAGATCACCATGAACGAGATGACCCAGCTTGCGGCAAGCTATGCCTCGCCCTTCAAGGCCCGTTACGACAACTTCATCGGCGGCCGGTTCGTCGCCCCGGTGAAGGGCCAGTACTTCGACAACATCACCCCGATCACCGGCGCCAAGGTCTGCGAGGTCGCCCGCTCGACCGCCGAGGACGTGGAACTGGCGCTCGACGCCGCCCATGCCGCGAAAGAGGCCTGGGGCAAGACCCCCGCCGCCGAACGCTCGAACATCCTGCTCAGGATCGCCGACCGGATCGAGGAGAACCTCGACCTGATCGCCGCGGCCGAGACCTGGGATAACGGCAAGCCGATCCGCGAGACCACCGCCGCCGACATCCCGCTGTCGGTCGACCACTTCCGGTACTTCGCCGGTGTCCTGCGCGGACAGGAAGGCACGATGTCCGAGATCGACGCCGACACCGTGGCCTATCACTTCCACGAACCGCTCGGCGTCGTGGGCCAGATCATCCCGTGGAACTTCTCGGTCCTGATGGCCGCGTGGAAGCTGGCGCCCGCGCTGGCGGCCGGCAACTGCGTCGTGCTGAAGCCCGCCGAACAGACCCCGGCCGCGATCATGGTGCTGGTGGAATGCATCGCCGACCTGCTGCCCGACGGCGTGCTGAACATCGTGAACGGCATGGGCCCCGAGGTCGGCGGCCCGCTGGCCGAAAGCAACCGCATCGCCAAGATCGCCTTCACCGGGTCGACCGAAACCGGCCGCATCATCATGAAGGCCGCGACCAAGAACCTGATCCCCGTCACGCTCGAGCTGGGGGGCAAGTCGCCCAACATCTTCTTCTCGGACGTCATGGCGCAGGATGACGCCTTCCTCGACAAGGCGGTCGAGGGCTTTGTCCTCTTCGCCTTCAACCAGGGCGAGGTCTGCACCTGCCCCAGCCGCGCGCTGATCCAGGAAGACATCTATGAAGCGTTCATCGCCCGCTGCATCGAACGGGTGAAGGCGATCCAGCAGGGCGATCCGCGCGACATGGCCACCATGGTCGGCGCACAGGCCAGCCGGGAACAGCAGGACAAGATCATGTCCTACCTGACCATCGGTGTCGAAGAGGGCGCCGAGGTGCTGGTCGGCGGCGGCGCCAAGGTGCTGGGCGGAGAGCTGGCGAACGGCTTCTACATCCAGCCGACGATCCTCAAGGGCCACAACAAGATGCGGGTCTTCCAGGAGGAAATCTTTGGCCCGGTCGTGTCGGTGACCACCTTCAAGGACGAGGCCGAGGCGCTCGCCATCGCCAACGACACGATGTACGGCCTCGGCGCCGGGGTCTGGACCCGCGACGGCACCCGCGCCTACCGCTTTGGCCGCGAGATCGAGGCCGGCCGCGTCTGGGTGAACAACTACCACGCCTACCCGGCGCATGCGGCCTTTGGCGGCTACAAGCAGTCCGGCATCGGGCGCGAGACGCACAAGATGATGCTCGACCACTACCAGCAGACCAAGAACATGCTGGTCAGCTACAACCCGAACAAGCTCGGTTTCTTCTGACTCCTCGCAGAACCGAAGTTCGGGACACCCAGCGGGCCGGATCCTCCCTCCGGCCCGCCTTTTCTTTTGCCAGGGTCCGTTCGTCCGTGCGTCCGGCCCGATGCCAGCCCCCTGTCGCCAGCACAGCGCACCAAAAAAAACCCCGCCTCTTGCGAGGCGGGGCATAGGTGCACGTCGCGCGCGGATATGCGCGACGCTGGCGGTGTTCAACTCGTGGATTGGCTCAGTTCATCTCGGCGCGGATCTGCTGGCGCAGCAGGTCGATCGGGACGGTCTTGCCGTCCTTGCGGAAGCACCAGTAGGTCCAGCCGTTGCAGGACGGCGCGCCCTCCAGATGCGCCCCGACCTGGTGGATGGAGCCCTTGACGTCCTCACCGATCAAGGTGCCGTCGGCGCGGACCTTGGCCTTGTGACGGCCGTTCATGGAATACAGTTCCTCGCCCGGGCGCAGCATGCCGCGTTCGACCAGCTGGCCGAAGGGCACGCGCGGCTCGGCGCGTTTTCCGGTGGTGACCTGAAGCGCCTCGCGGTCGTACTTGCGGACGTTCTTCAGGCGCTGTTCGGCGACCTTGCGATAGCTTTCCTCGCGCTCGATGCCGATGAAGTGGCGGCCCAGCATCTTGGCGACCGCGCCGGTGGTGCCGGTGCCGAAGAACGGGTCGAGCACGACGTCGCCGGGGTTGGTCGAGCCGACGAGGACGCGGTGCAGCAGTGCCTCGGGCTTCTGCGTCGGGTGGGCCTTGTCGCCGTTGGCGTCCTTGAGCCGTTCGCCGCCGTTGCAGATCGGGATCACCCAGTCCGACCGCATCTGCACGCCTTCGTTCAATGCTTTCAGCGCCTCGTAGTTGAAGGTGTACTTCGCGCCTTCGCCCTTCGAGGCCCAGATCATCGTCTCGTGCGCGTTGGTGAAGCGCTTGCCGCGGAAGTTCGGCATCGGGTTCGACTTGCGCCAGACCACATCGTTGAGGATCCAGTAACCCTGGTCCTGTAGAGCGGCACCGACGCGGAAGATGTTATGGTACGACCCGATCACCCAGATCGCGCCGTTCGGCTTCAGCACGCGGCGCGCGGCGGCCAGCCATTCGCGGGTGAACTTGTCATAGGCCTGGAAGCTGGCGAACTGGTCCCAGTGATCGTCGACGGCATCGACGCGGGAATTGTCCGGGCGGTGCAGGTCGCCGCGCAGCTGCAGGTTATAGGGCGGATCGGCGAAAATGAGGTCGACGGAGCTTTCGGGGAGGGCGTTCATAGCCTCCACGCAATCACCCGCAAGTATACTGTCCAGCGGCAGTTCACCTGCCTTCTGCGTTCTGGTCTTTGTCATTTTCTGCCTCGTGCTCGGCGCGGTTTGCTGCGCTCGATTTGTTGAGGGAAAGATGAGTCAAAGCCGAATCGTGGTCAATTTCTATTTTTGAATCAAGAGGTTATCGCGGAGTCTTTACACAAGATATTGTGGATGGGCGCGAAGGATCTTCTATGGTGTGGGGTTACGCCAAGATTTAGGAGCGCGGCCATGTGGCTTTTTGATCCATATCCGGCGTTCGTCTCCCAGCCGTAGCCGGGGAAGTGTTGCGCGAGATCCCGCATGATCGCATCGCGGGCCACTTTCGCCACGATCGAGGCCGCGGCGATGGAAACGGACCGCGCGTCACCCTTCACCACCGCCTCGGCGGGGAGCGTCAGGTCGCGCGGGATCATGTTGCCGTCGATCAGCACGTGACAGGGCGGCGTGGCGAGCCCGGCGAGCGCCCGGCACATGGCGAGGTGGCTGGCGCGCAGGATGTTGAGCGCGTCGATCTCCTCGACCGTGGCATGGGCGATCGAGACCTCGGCCACCGCCAGGATCTCCGCGTTCAGCGCGACGCGGCGCTTTTCCGTCAGCTTCTTTGAATCGTTCAGCCCGGCGGGGATGCGGGCCGGGTCCAGCACGACGGCGGCGGCGGTGACCGGCCCGGCCAGCGGGCCGCGGCCGACCTCGTCCACGCCGGCGACACGCAGGGCACCGCGCTCATGCGCGGCGGTTTCAAGCAGGAAATCAGGGATCGACATGATGCGGTTGAACCGCAGGGCCGGGCGCTTGGCAAGGGTGGCGTGGCGCGTTCCGGACAGAAAAAGGCCCCGGCGCTGCTCGGTCCGCCGGGGCCACCCCCCACCATGGGGGATGCGTGGGGGGAAACGCGGTCAGTTCACGCGGAAGCCCGACCGGGCGAGGCAGCGGTCGGTATAGACGAACTGCGGGCCACGATGGGCGCGGGTGGCGGTGACGCACTGGCCCGGCACGTTGCGGGCGATGCGCGGGTGCTGCTGGACGCAGTCGTAGCCATAGCCGCTGACCGTGCCGTTCGGCGTGCGGACGTTCACCCGGCACGAGGCGGGCATGATGTTCGCGCGGCCGTGGTCCCGTCCGTGGTCGCGGTCATAGCCGCGGCCCGGGCGGTGATCGCGGCGATCGTCCCAGTCGGGGCGATACCGGGTGACATGATCGTCACGGTCGTTGTCGCGGGTGTTCTTGTCGTGCAGCGCCTTGCCGATGATGACGAGCGCGGTGGCGCCGGCCAGGAATTTCACGAGGTCGTCGTTGTTGCGCGCCTGCGCCGGGGCCGCGATCGCGGTGACCGAGAGTGCGGCGGCGAGGATGGTGGCGATGAACTTGCGTGCCATTGTAGTGGTCCTTTCGGGGTTGCGGGCCGGGCCCGGTCTCTGGCCGCCGGATCAGCCCGGGGCGGTTTGTGATGCCGCCAACCTGGGGCCGGCCCCCGAAATCGGGCAATAACAGCCCGCCGCTATCGGATAACACGCCCCCCAAACCCCTTGCGTTATTGAATATCCGTCGCCGCGCAGGCAATTATCTGCGCATGAGACACATCCTCTTCTCCTTCCTCGCCGCCGCCCTTATCACCGGGGCTCCGGTCGCCGCGCAGGCGGCCTGCTATGCCGACTACAAGGCGCGACGCGACAACCCGCTGAAACTGCACTACGGGGTGATGCAGGTGTCGTCCTGCGACCGGAACGGCGCGCGGGGCGAGGTCGAGCAGCGTCTGGCGCAGAACGGCTGGACGCTCCTCAACGTGCTGAGCGTGTTCGACGAGTCGGGGCTGGAGGGGAAGAAGGCCAATGCAGGACAATACTACCTTCGCTTCTGATGCCCGCCGCACCGGGACCCGCGCGGTCACCTGGGGCCTGATCGCCATTGTCGCGGTGCTGGTGATCGGTGGCGTGCTGCTGTTCCTGAACCTGCCCGACGCCAACGCCTTCAACGACCGCGTCGCCGCCATCTTTTCCGAGAACGACAACCTGCAAAGCCAGGCCGAGGTGAAGCTGCTCGAAATCCTCGCGCAGTCCGGCACCGCCTTTTCCGAGACGCTTCAAAGCTACCGGATGGTGATCTTTGTCCTGCTGGTATTCTCAACCGCGCTGCTGCTGGCAGCGCTGGTCTTCCTCGTCCTGCTGATCACCATGAACCGACGCATGGCCCAGATCGAACGCGCCGGGATCGAGGTGAACTCCCTCCTGATCTCGCGCGATGAAAAGACCGTCTACCTCAACAACCTCGGGTTCAAGCTGACCGATGCGGCGATGGAGACCCTGGCCGTTCTGGCCGAGGCGCGGATGGACGACGACGTGCTCTCGGGCGTGCAGATCGAGGCGATGATTTCCGGCCGCCCCGAGATCGACTGCGACGAGGCGGCGGGCGCGACCCGGATCAAGCGGCTGCGGGACACGCTGGGCAACCAGATCGTCAGCGAACTGCTGGTCAAGAACATCGCGCGGCGCGGCTACATGCTGGCCGTGGGCAAGGATGTCATCCGGGTGATCTGATCCCGGCGATCCGCGCGCGGGCGGCGGCGCCCGTCAGCCGGGGGGACGCGCCTTCGGCAAAGGTCGCATCCGTCATCGCGATCACCGCGTCGATGGTGGGCGTCGGCACGCCGACCTCGCGCCCGGCCTCGGACACCTTTCCGTTCAGCCACGGCAGTTCCGACGGCCGCCCGGCCGCAAGGTCCTGCGCCATCGAGGTGCGGGCCTGCGGGTCGATCCGCAGCATCGCGCTGGCCAGGACACGGAAGATCGGCGTCGGCAGGCGCAGGACGCGGGGCACGATTCGGGGCTCGACCTTGCCCATGCGTTCCAGCGTGATCCCCTTGGCACGGGCGACGGCGATGGTCTCGGCCGCGCAGTCCGCACCGATCCGGCGCCAGTCGCGGTCCATCAGGTGGTCGCGCAACGGCAGGCCCGACAGGGCGTTCAGGGGATTGTTCAGGTTCAGGATCAGCTTCGACCACTGCACCCCGGTCATGTTGTCGTGGGTCGTGGCGGGCAACCCCGCGCCGTGCATCTGCTGGGCCAGCCGCAGGGCGGCGGGGCCGACCATGATCTCGCCCTCGGTGGCCTGCAGGAAATGATGCGCCTCGGGGCGGATGACGTTGAAGCCGACCATGCCGGGCACGACCCGGTCACCGCCAAGCCGCGCGGAGAGGGTTTCGACGTTGCCGAGGCCGTTCTGCAGGCTGACCACCACCGCCGTGGCGGCGGCGTGGGCGGCAATCACCTCGGCCGCGCCGGCGGTGTCGGCGCTCTTGGTACAAAGCAGGATGGTTTCCGCCGCGCCCAGCCCCTCGGGCCCGGTCAGCGTGATCTCGTTCGGCGGCACCTCGCGCGCCGCGCCGCCCCAGGGGGTCACGGTCAGCCCGCCCTCGAGCGCCCGCGGCGGGCCGGACCGGCCGACGAAGGTCACCGGCACGCCCGAGGACGCCAGCATCCCGCCGACGAACCCGCCGATGGCACCCGCGCCGAGGACCGCGATCATCCCGCCGCCCGCCCGGCCATGCGGCCCGAGAACAGGCAGCCGCCCAGGAACGTGCCCTCGAGCGCGTTGTACCCGTGATAGCCGCCGCCGCCAAAGCCCGCCGCCTCGCCCGCCGCAAAGAGCCCTTCGATTGGCGTGCCGTCCACGGACAGGACCCGTCCGTCCAGGTCGGTCTCGATCCCGCCCAGGGTCTTGCGGGTTAGGATGTGCAGCTTGACCGCGATCAGCGGGCCGTTGCCGGGATCGAGGATCTGGTGCGGTTTCGCGGTGCGGATCAGCTTGTCGCCGCGGTAGTTGCGCGCGCCGCGCAGGGCGACGACCTGCAGGTCCTTGGCGAAGGGATTGGTCAGCTGCCGGTCGCGGGCGAGGATCTGGTCGCGCAGGTGCTGTAGGTCGATCCGGCCGGTGCCGATCGCGTTCATCCCCTGCACGAGGCTCTCCAGGTCGTCCGCGACGACGAAATCCGCGCCCTTCTCCTTGAACGCCTCGACCGGCGGCGGGGCGCCCTTGCCGCGGCGCGATTTCAGCACCTCGATCCACTTGCCCGAGGTGAAGTCGGGGTTCTGTTCCGACCCCGACAGGGCAAACTCCTTCTCGATGATCTTCTGGGTCAGGACGAACCACGAATGATCGTGCCCCCGCGTGCAGATTTCGCGCAGGGTCGACATGGTGTCAAAGCCGGGCAGACAGGGTACCGGCAGGCGCTGCCCCTCGGCGTCGAACCACATCGAGGACGGGCCGGGCAGGATGCGGATCCCGTGGTGCGGCCAGATCGGGTCCCAGTTCCGGATGCCCTCGGTGTAATGCCACATGCGGTCGCGGTTGATGATCGAGGCGCCGGCATCCTCGGCGATGCCGATCATCCGTCCATCGACATGTTCGGGCACGCCCGAGATCATCGTCGCGGGCGGCGGGCCCAGCCGGTCCACGGGCCAGTTCTTGCGCACGAGGTCGAAGTTCGCGCCGATCCCGCCGGAGGCGACGATCACGGCATCCGCCTCCATCCGGAAATCGCCGGTCACCTCGCGGGGCGAGGCCGCGCCGCGCGCGACGTCCGTGTCGGCCAGAACAGAGCCTGATACGGCACGAACGCGCCCGTCCGACACCTCGAGCCGGTCGACCCGGTGGCGGAAGGCAAAGGTGATCCGCCCGGCGTCCTCGTGGGCAAGAACGCTTTTCACGAACGGCGCCAGCACCCCCGGCCCGGTGCCCCAGGTCAGGTGGAAGCGCGGCACCGAGTTGCCGTGCCCGCCCGCCATGCCGCCACCGCGCTCGGCCCAGCCGACCACTGGGAACCACGTCAGCCCGAGGCCCGACAGCCAGCCGCGCATTTCGCCGGCGGCAAATTCCAGGTAGGCCGAGGCCCAGCGACGCGGCCATTCATCCTCGACCCGGTCGAACCCGGCCGATCCCATCCAGTCGTCGCGCGCCAGTTCGATCGAATCCCGGATGCCCATGCGGCGCTGCTCCGGCGTGTCGACCATGAAGAGCCCGCCCAGCGACCAGAACGCCTGTCCGCCCAGGTTCTGCCGCCCTTCCTGGTCGATCACCGTCACCGTCCTGCCGCGCGCGGCCAGCTCATGCGCGGCGACCAGGCCGGCCAGACCCGCCCCGATCACGATCGCATCGCTCGTCATGGCATCCTCCCTCTGTCCTCGGGATCAGCCTAGACGGAAGGTGACGTGCACGGAAAGAGGCATGGCGCGGGCATGCGAAACGACGCGCAGACAAAAAGCGGATTCTTTTGTCATCTTTGATTCAGGTCAAATCGGGCTCGCCTGCCCTTGCGGTATCCGGACCCCGGTGCAATCGACAGGGTCCGTGCCGGGATGGGTAACGAGTAACAATGGCACACGGACCAGGGCCGCAAACGATTGGGGCAGATGCGCGGGCAGGCTGATCAAGACCGCGCACGGGAACTGCGGCGTCGGTTGCACCACATTTCAGGACAGGCGGGTGGCAAGCTGGTGACCCCGACAGGATTCGAACCTGTAACCTGCCCCTTAGGAGGGGGCTGCTCTATCCAGTTGAGCCACGGGGCCGCCGGTGCCCCTCTTACCCCGGTCCTCGGGCCTTGTCATCCGCAGATGCCCGGCGCCCGGTTCTGAAAATTCTCGCTATTTTTGTCGCTTCCGGGCGATGGCGGCGATCTCGATTAAGCGGGCGTTAAAGCGCGGGATGCAATGTCCGGCTCCGATCGCATGGACCGGCGCCGCCGGTGCGCGTTGCATGGAAAGGACCCGTGGCATGAACGCTCCCGAACCCAGCAAGCCCTCGGAACCTGGCCGCGGATGGTCTCCGTTCCGGCGGATGCTGAACCTGCGGCTGGTGGTCAAGCTGCCGCTGGTGATCAGCGGGCTGACCCTGGTGGTGGCCGTCGTGCTGACGGTCAGCTCGATCCGCGACGGCCGGGTGATCCTCGAGGAACAGATCCGCAGCCAGTTCGAGGGCACCGTCGCCGGGCGGATCAACGTGATCGAACAACTGCTGCGCAACGCCCGCCTTGACACCGCGACACAGGCGGAAAACCCGACGGTCCGCGCCGCGATGGCCAGTTTCCAGCTCAGCTGGAACGCGGTCGAGGGCGACACCGCCGCGCAGCTGCAGAAGGACTACGTGCAGGACAATCCGCACCCGGCCGGGGCGCGGGACGAACTGGTGAGCACCGGCGATTCGAACCAGTACGACCTGGTGCATCGCAAATTCCACCCGTATTTCCGCGCGATCCTCGATTCCAAGGGCTACCCCGACGCCTACCTCGTCAATGCGGGCGGGCAGGTGATCTATTCGGTCAAGAAGGGCCCGGATTACGCGACCGACCTGACCGGCGGCACCTTCGGGTCCACCGACCTGGCCAGGGCCTGGCGCGACACCACCACGGCGCGGCCCGGCGACGTGGTGTTCTACGACATCTCGGAATACGCCGGCAGCGGCGGCGGAGCGGCAGGGTTCCTCGCCACGCCGATCTTCAACCGGCAGGGCGCCTTCGAGGGGGCGCTGATCTTCCAGATCTCGTCACGCGGGCTCGACGCGATCGCCGGCAACACGCAGGGTCTGGGAAGCACCGGGCAGGTCTACATCGTGGGCGAGGATTACCGCCTGCGCAGCAATCCGACCCATGCCAGCGGGCTGAAGGTGCTGGACCCGGTGCCGCCCCAGCCGATCATCGACGCCGCCCTGCGCGGCGAGACGTCGGAGTTCACTCTGGTCGAGGGGCTTTCGGGCCAGCCGGTCTGGGCCATCGCCACCGGGATGACCTTTCTTGGCCGGTCGATGGCCGTCATGGTCGAAGAGGACGCGGCCGAGGTCATGGGCCCGATGAACCAGCTGCGGAACACGCTGGTCATGCAATCGGTCGTGCTGTCGCTCGTCATCGGCGTGATCGGCATCTTCTTTGCCCGCGCCATCGCCAAGCCGTTCTCGGCGATCGGCGACTCGGTCACCCGGATGAGCCGGGACGACTTCGTCACGCCAATCCCCTACCGCGCCCGCGGTGACGATGTCGGCGACCTGGCCCGTAACCTCGAGAACCTGCGCGAAAAGCTCTCGGCCGCGGACCGGGCGCAATCCGAACAGCGCCGCCGCGCGGCGGAACAGCAGGCGGTGGTGGAACAGCTTTCCGCCGGGATCAGCAAGCTGGCGGGCGGCGACCTGACCGCCAAGATCGCGGACAGCTTCGCCGCGGAATACGAGGGGCTGCGCAACGCCTTCAACAGCGCGCTGGAGCGTCTGAACGAAACGATGACGGGCCTGATCTCGGCCACCAAGCAGATCGACACCAACTCCCGCGATGTCGAGAACGCGTCGAACGAGCTGAGCCAGAAGGCGATCGAACAGGCCGCCAGCCTCGAAGAGACGGCGGCCGCCATCACCGAGCTGTCGGCCTCGGTCAAGTCCACCGCCGACGCGGCGGGCGAGGCCGACACCGTGATGAGCCGGGCCAAGTCCGACGCCGAGGCCAGCGGCAACGAGGTCAAGCGCGCGATGACCGCGATGGACCAGATCGCCTCCTCGTCGCAGAAGATCACGCAGGTCACCTCGGTCATCGAGGACCTGGCGTTCCAGACCAACCTTCTCGCGCTGAACGCCGGGGTCGAGGCCGCCCGTGCCGGCGAGGCCGGGCGCGGCTTTGCCGTGGTCGCGTCCGAGGTGCGGGCGCTGGCGCAGCGGTCCTCGGACGCGGCCAAGGAGATCAACGGCCTGATCCAGGAAAGCGCCGACAACGTGACCAATGGCGTGGACCTCGTGGAAAAGGCGGGCAAGAGCTTCGAGAGCCTGATCCTCGACTTCGAAAAGGTCTCGGCCTCGGTCTCGTCCATCGCGGCGGCGGCGCGGGAACAGTCGGTCGGCCTGTCCGAGATCAACACCGCCGTCGACCAGCTGGACGGCGTGACGCAGAAGAACGCGGCCGTGGCGACCGAGGTGCATGGCACCGGCAAGGTGATGGTGAACGAAGCGGCCAAGCTGAACCGCATCGCCGCGCATTTCCGCATCGACCCGAACGCTCCGGCCACGGTGATGCAGGCCGCACCGCCGGTGCCGCAGCCCCCGATGGTGCAGCCCGCGGCCAAGGTCGCGGCAGCGGGCGGCGGGGCGATCATGGGGGTCGAGGATTTGTCCGACGACGTATGGGCCGAGTTCTGAGCCCCGGGGCGGGGCTTTCCGCCGGGAATGTGGCCATTGCGCGGCGCGGGCCGCTGGCCGCTTGATCCGGTTCCGGGGTTCGCGGTAACACTGAAGTCCAGCAGCAGGACATCGCCGTGACCCGACAAGATCCGCGCCCGTTGACGCTCCGCGACGTATCCGAGGCTTCGGGCGTTTCAGAAATGACCGTCAGCCGCGTTTTGCGCAACCGTGGCGATGTGTCCGAGGCGACCCGCGAAAAGGTCCTGCAGGCCGCCAAGCAGCTGGGCTACGTCCCGAACAAGATCGCCGGCGCGCTGGCCAGCCAGCGGGTCAATCTGGTCGCCGTGATCATCCCTTCGATGTCGAACCTCGTCTTTCCCGAGGTGATGACCGGCATCAGCCGCTGCCTGGAACAGACCGAGCTGCAGCCGGTGGTCGGCCTGACCGACTACCTTCCCGAGAAGGAAGAGAAGGTCCTCTACGAGATGCTGTCCTGGCGGCCGTCCGGGGTGATCATCGCGGGGCTGGAGCATTCGGACGCCTCGCGCGCCATGCTGCGCGCCGCCGGGATCCCGGTGGTCGAGATCATGGACACCGACGGCACGCCGATCGATTCCATGGTCGGCATCTCGCACCGCCGGGCCGGGCGCGAGATCGGGCAAGCGATCCTGGCCGCGGGCCACAAGCGGATCGGCTTCCTCGGCAGCGGTGTCGGCCTTGACCATCGCGCCCGCAAGCGGTTCGAAGGCTTCACCGAGGCACTGGCCAAGGGCGGGGTCGAGATCGCGGACCAGGAGTTCTATTCCGGCGGCTCCGCGCTCGCCAAGGGGCGCGAGATGACGGCGGCCATGATGGAGCGGACGCCAGACCTCGATTTCCTTTATTATTCCAATGACCTGATCGGCGCAGGTGGGTTGCTGTGGATGATCGAAAAAGGTTATGACGTGCCCGGCGATGTCGGCATGGCGGGCTTCAACGGGGTGCGCCTGCTGTCGGGCCTGCCGCGCAAGCTGGCGACCATCGATTCCTGCCGGGACGAGATCGGCTACCGCGCCGCCCAGATCATCGCCGACCGCCTCAAGGACGACGGCGGACCGGGCCAGAAGGTCGAGCTGACGCCGACGCTCGACCGCGGCGACACGATGCGCGGCTGACGATGGCGCCCCGGCCGCGCCTGGCGAACCGCGACGCGCGGCGCGTCTTTCTGCACCGCCACCTTCTGGGCGCGGCGCCGCAGGGGCCGGGCAAGGGCGACGACCTGATGCAGGTGATCCGCGACCTGGGCTTCGTGCAGGTCGACAGCGTGAACACCGTCGAACGTGCCCATCACATGATCCTCTTTGCACGGCGCCCGGCCTATCGGCCCAGGCACCTGAAGCCGCTGCTGGAAAAGCACCGGCTGCTGTTCGAACACTGGACCCACGACGCGGCGATCATCCCGGTGGACTACTTTCCGCACTGGCGCCTGCGCTTCGCGCGCGATGGCGACCGGCTGCACGAGAAGTGGGAAAACTGGCAGGGCGCGGCCTATCGCGACGAACTGGACCGCGTGCTGGCGCATGTGTCCGAACACGGTCCCGTCCGGTCCGGAGAC